>DAOUDB010000375.1:0-27739 GCA_034431495.1 Thermoflexales bacterium | reverse complement strand
CGCGGCTGGGCGCGCCCTATGACCTGTATCTGCTTCAGGACCTCATTGAAGGCCGGCTGCCGCCCTACAAGCTCTACATTTTCCTCAACGCCTTTGCGCTCGATCAGGCCCGGCGCGACGCGCTGGCGCGTCAGACGCGAGGCGCCGGCAAGACCGCGTTGTGGTTATATGCGCCGGGCTACATTCGCCCGTCGCTGGCCGGCCAGAATGCCGGGGCGTCGCCGAGTCTCGAGGCGATGGCTGAACTCACCGGCTTTCGCTTTGGCAAGGGCGATTGTCCGTGGGGGCCGCTGATGCACATTACGGAGTTCGAGCATCCCATCACGCGCGGCCTGCCCCAGGACTTGCAGTGGGGCACGAATAGCCGCATTGGGCCGCTGTTTCACCTCGAGGATGACGAAGCGACCATGCTGGGGCAGGTCGTCTATTCACAGGGGCGTTGCAAGCCGGGGTTTGGGGTGAAGACCTTTGCGGATGGCTGGACTTCGGTCTACATTGCCGCGCCGAATGTTCCGGCGCCGGTGCTGCGGGGCATTGCGCGCCATGCCGGCGCGCACCTGTACAGCGAGGCCGGCGATGTGCTATATGCCTCGCGCGATCTGCTGGGAGTGCATACTGTGGCCGGCGGGCCGCGCGTGTTGCGCCTGCCACGGCCTGTGGCTGTTGTCTATGATCTCTTCGCGCGCCGAGTCATCGCCCGCGACGCCGATCGATTTGAAGTGACGCTTCCCAAAGCCTCGACTGCGCTGTACTATACGGGCGATCAGCGTGTGTTGTCGAAGTTGGGCGAGTTGTGATGCCTCGAAATTGAAGGGCAACAGCATGGAATTACATCCTCTTTTGAACGATCCGTGTGCGGTGTTGGTGATGCGAGAGCCGGTTCCGGCAGAGCCGGCCTGGGCTGACTTCGAACGTGTGGGCGAGCGCGCGTTGGGCCTGGCACGGCTTCGCTTGCATGGCGAGAAGGTGGTGTTCAAGCCCAACGTCACCTCGGGCGAGCGGTTTGCCAATCCCGACACCGGTATCACCACCCACCCAGGCTTCATCGGAGGCATGATCCGCTATGCGCGCGAGAATGGCGCGCGGCGCGACGGGTTCTACATCGTCGAAGACCCGCGCAACTCGGACGACAACGAGCCTCGGCACTGGAAAGCAACCGGCTATGAGGTGCTGGCCGAAGCTACCGGCGCCAAGCTGCGCTGCCCGAACGTCTACAACACCGTCCGTAAGACCGTGCCTCGCCCGCATGTTCACGCGACGCGCCGGGTCAGCCGGCTGGCCGTTGCGCCGGACAGTGTGCTGATCAACGCGCCCAAACTCAAGACGCACAACCTGGGCATCACCACGCTGTGCATGAAGAACCTGATGGGGCTTGATCTGGTCTTCGACCGGCACTACTGCGCGCAGGCTTGGCAGGAGATGCCGCCGCAGTTCCGCGACGAAAAGCGTTCGCGCCACGAATGGATGACGCGCGAACTCCACGAGCAGTGGCAGGAAGGACTGGCCCGCCGGCTGGCCGATCTCGCCCAGGTGATTCAGCCGCAGCTCAATGTGGTCGAAGGGGTTGTGGGGCGCGACGGCACCGGCTTCAACCGCGGCCGCAACTTCACACTGGGGATGGCCGTGGTGGGCGTCAACATGGTCGCCGTCGATGCCATCACCAGTTTCATCATGGGCTTCGATCCGCTGCGGTTGGTCTACCTCAGAGTGGCTGCCGCGGCCGGACTTGGCTGCAATGACGTGCGGGACTTGCGTGTGTATACAGCCGAGGACGGCGATCTGCGCCTTTGCCGGGACCTGGATCAACTGCGACTCGATCCGCCGTTTGAGGTGATCTCTGGCATCAAAGAAGAGCAGCTCGGCGCAGTGATGTGAAGCTTGCTTCCCGCCGGCCCATCGAAGCGGTTTTCCTCGGAGGAATCCATGTCCGATCCGCACACGCTGGCGCTGGAGACCTATGCCCGGCGCAGCTACAACTACTACAACCGCCTCGTTGACCGCGACGGCCTGCCCTACTTCAACGTGTTCTGGTCGGCCCCGCCGGAAGCGGCGCACGACTGGCCGGACTTTGGCGATGTGATGAGCCGGCAGTGGCAGGCGGCCATCATGGCGCGCCGCATGACCGGCGAGGCGGCCCCAATCGAGCGCGTGTGGCGCGACAAGATTCTGGCGCTCATTGACGCCGGCGACGGACTGTTGTATCGCCCCGCCACCCGCTACTCGCAACACGTCGCCGATATGGGCGACCAGGCGCTGACGCTTTACGCGCTGGTGACGGCCTATGCCGATGCGCCGGAGGAACAACTGCGCGCCACCATCGTCCGTATGGTGGATACGTTGCTGCTCAAGACCCGCCAATCAGCCATCGATGGCGCGGGATTTCTCAGCGGTTTCATCATCAAGAGTCTGATGGCGTGCGCGCGGGTGATCGGGCACGAGCCGGCGTTTGAACTGGCCGGCCTGCTGGTCAGGCGCGTGTTCGCAGAGCAACCTCTGTTTGCGCCAGACAACACCTTCCGTCACGGCGGCCACATGCATGGCAATCTGCGCACGCTGGCCGGCTGCGCGGACTACGCTTTGCGCGCGCGCGATCCTGAGTTGTACAGCCGCGTCGACGCGCTCTATCGCTATACGCGCTCCGAGGCGACCCGCTTCGGTTTTCTGCCAGAGGTGATCGGGCGACGGGCCGACATCGTGGCCTGCGAAACATGCGCCCTCATGGACTATATCGGGCTGGCGGTGACGCTGGCCAACCACGGCCACCCCGAATACTGGGGAGATGTCGAGCGTACCGTGCGCAACCAGTTGATTGAAAGCCAGTTAACCGATGGCGCATGGCTGGGCGCGAATGCCGACCGGCCCGACACGGATCAGTTCACCTGGCGCGAAATCGGCGAGCGGGTAGTGGGCGCCTATGCCGGCTGGAGTTCGCCAACTCACATTCTGGCAGCGCGGGAGACGCTGAACGCGCATTGGGGCGGGCCGGAGTTGCGCGACAAGACCCGCGCTCTGCAGAACTGCTGCGGCGGATCGGGCACGCACGCCTTCTTCATCGCCTGGAAAAATGCTGCGCGGTTCGAGCAGGGCGCGCTGAGTGTTCACCTGCATCTCGACAAGCTCTTGCCGCAGGCCGAGATTCGCAGCTTCCAGCCATATCAGGGCCGGCTCGAAATTCGATTGCGCCAGGATGCGCGGGTGAAAGTGCGCGTGCCGGACTTTGTGAGCGCGCGCGACATGCGCGCGCAGGCCGGCGGTCAGGATATCGACGGCGCGGCTTGGGGCAACTATCTGGATGTGGGCGAGCGACGCGCCGGCGAGACACTGGTTGTGACGTATCCCCTGCCGGTGTGGGACGAAGAGGCTGTCATCGGCAACCCCGGCTTTCGGCAATATCGCTACCGGGTGACGTGGAAAGGCGACACCGTGGCGGCGATGCAGCCGCTCGACGAAACGAACCGGGTCAGGACGGGGTACTCGGATTTCGACCGGCGCGATGTGCCGGTGTTCTATGGCGAGGAAGGGCCGGGCCGGCTCTATCAACGTGAGTGGATGCTGGCGGACGCGCAGCCGGCGCTGGCCCCCCTGCACCAGGACGACGGGGCGCTCGATCTATGGCGTTTCTGACGCTTGAGCAAGACGCGCGATTTGGCCGGCTCAATCCAGATAGTGCGCGATGGTGTCGAGCGGGCGCCGGCGCGAAGGCTCGCGCTGTTCTGCCGCATAGCCCACCGACAGAATGGCGATCGGTTCCAGTCCCTCCGGCGAGCCGATGGCCTGCCAGACCTGCTGGTCGCTGAATGCGCCGATCCACACGCTGGCCATGCCGAGAGCTGTTGCGGCTAACATGGCATAGGTGCAGGCGATGGTGGCGTCCTGTATCGCATAGAGTCGGACCCCCCGATCCCCATAGCGCGTGGCCGATCGAGTCGGATTGGCGCAGAACACGAGGGCGACCGGCGCGCTGGCGACGTATCCCTGGCCGAGCGACGCCCGCGCAAGCGCCGCGCGTTGTTCCGGGTTGCGCACCACGAAAATCTCATAAGCCTGCAAGTTGCCCGCTGACGGCGCGCGGTTGACAGCTTCCAGGAGTTGGCGCAGTTTTTCTGGCTCCACCGGCTTGTCCACAAACGAGCGGATCGAATGTCGGGACTGAACGACGTCGAAGAACTCCATGGTTGACTCCCTGTTGTCGTGGTGTCCAGATACAACGTCAGTATAGACGAAATCTCCTTTTAGAATCGGGATATGAAACACACCCATTTCATCGTCTCTGTGGCGCTGATGCTGAGTATGGTTGCGTGCGCGACGCCGTCGCCGGTTGCGCTCACGCCGACGGCAACCCAGGTTCCGTCTACTGCAACGCCGGCCCCCCCGCCGGCGACCGCGACAGCCACAGCGTCGCCAACGGCAACGCCGGCCCCCACCAAGCTCACGCCCGCCACTGCTACCCCAACGACCGTCGCGGCTATCGATGCGCCGGCCTGGTTCCGCGAGGCCATCGTGTACCAGATCTTCCCGCGCAGTTTTGCCGATTCGGACGGCGACGGCATCGGCGATCTGAACGGCATTGCGCAGAAACTGGACTATCTCCAGTCCCTCGGTGTGACGGCCATCTGGTTGACGCCGCACTATCCATCGCCCAGTTATCACGGCTATGACGTGGCCGACTATGTTGACGTGAACCCGGAGTTTGGCACGCTGGATGACTTCAAGCGTCTGCTCGATGACATGCATCGCCGCGGGATGCGCATGATCGTTGACTTCGTCGCCAACCACACCTCGACTCAGCATCCCTATTTCCAGGACGCCTACGGCAAGCCAGACTCGGCGTACACCAAATGGTTCCAGTTCTCCAATCCCGGCAACACGGCCTATGCGTCTTTCGCTAATGTGCGGCAAATGCCAGAGTGGAATCACAACCGGCCGGAGGTTGTGGAGTATCTAATCGGGTCGGCTCTTTTCTGGCTCGACCTGGGTGTCGATGGCTTGCGCTGCGACTACGCGAAGGGCGTGCCATTTGCCTTCTGGCAGAAGCTGCGCGATGCGGTCAAAACGAAACATCCCGATGCAGTGTTGCTGGGTGAAGTGTGGGATGGCAACGAGCGTGTGTTGGCCGATTACTTCCGCAACGGTTTCGACGCGCTGTTTGACTTTCCGTGGTATGGCATGTTCAACGGCAACCCAGAGCGCGGGGGCGATGGTGTGCTGAATGCGGAACGCAATACCGGCTTTCTGCGCGACCCCTATCGCGCCTTGCAACGCCTGTATCCACCCGGCGCACAACTGGCGCGCTTCGCTTCGAACCACGACACGAACCGGATTGCCTCAGAGGTGAGTGGAAATCTGCCGCAGATGAAGCTGGCTGCTGCGGCGGTGTTGCTCACGCCGGGTGTGCCGTTCATTTACTACGGCGAGGAGATCGGTATGCGCGGCATGAAGGGCAACGGTGCGCCCTACTGGGACGAATACCGGCGGGAGCCGATGGATTGGTATGCCGACGAAAGCGGCCCACTGTTGACCACCTGGTTCAGGCCGGCGGATCGTTACAACCGGCCCGCCGACGGCGTATCGGTGGAGGAGCAGGACGCTGACCCGGACTCGCTGCTCAACACGTATCGCGCGCTGGCTGCGCTGCGCGCCTCCCATCCCGCCCTGCGCAGCGCAGACTTTGAACTGCTCACACAGGTTCAGGGGTGCCCGGCATGTCTGGCGATGTGGCGCTGGTCGGCAGACGAGGTTGTGTTTGTCGCGCTCAATTTCAGCGACCAGGCCGCCGGGCCGGTGATCGACCTGGCGGCGGCGCCGGCGCCTGTGGACGGGGCCGGCGAAGCGATCTGGGGTGACATAGCCGGGACCGAGCCTTGGGGCGTGCGGGTTGTGCGCTGGCTGCGCTAAGGTCGTCGCGGCAGTCACATCTGTTCAGCAGGCCCGCGCGACTGTCACGATTGGTTATTGGCGCGCCTGGTTTGTCGAAGCGCCCGCGCAAGAAGCGCCACCAGGATGCCCACAACGCAACACACGGCCAGAAGCGCACCCCACAAAAGCCAGTTCTGCGCGATGGCGGGGCCGCTGTCTTCAGTACTGCCTTGCGGGTAAAACGCATCCTGCCACCATGCGACCGACGGGCGAGGCGCATCCTGAATCCCGCCGGCTGTGATGAGCGCGCCCTGTTCCGTCTGGATCGCTTTCTGGACAAGCCCGTGTTCATCCTGCATCTCGATCTGCACGCGCCCTTCGAGCGAATACACCTCGATTGGATCCGTCGCAGAGACAATGAAATCTGTGTCCTGGTCGAAGACGGTCGCCTGGGGCTGTAAGGTCTGCCATGCCTGGTTGAGTTTCTGACCGACGGCAATCTCAAATCTGCCGCGATTGGCAACCCGTGCCATGAAGCGCGCGCTGCCTTTTATCATCCACAGGCTGACCGTCTCCGGGGAACTATAGCGAAACATGATCTCGCTGTCGGGCGCGAGCGCAATCAATCCCCACCGCTCCTGGCCCAGAAAGAGGCCGACCACCGCTTTGCTGTGAGCGCCGGTGCGAAGGTGGTAATAGGGGTCAAGTTGGGCCGGATAGTCGTGAATCAACTGCCAGGGTTGCGCCGGGTCAGCCTCGCGCACGGCGACTTCGCCCTCTCCCCTGATTACCTGCATGCTGGCGTTGTCGAGCTGTTCGCGCGGGATAGGCCGCAACAGCAGCTCTCGGACTTTGGCGAAGACGAGCGGGCTTTCGGTGATCGAAGTGTCTTTGTGTTCGGCGGTCAGCGTGTCGCACAGAAATTCCAGCGCGCCGGTGTGGATCGTATTGGGGAAGACGTAGATTGGCGCGCCGCTGAGATGAGATGACGCAAGTGGCACAGCGCCATCTTCCTTGCGGAACAGGCAGGAAATCTGCCCGACAATGTTGGCGTACTCCACCTCGGGATTGAGGTGCCGGCCTTCGCGTTCGCCCGCGTTCAATGAGAGGATGAACGGGTCGTTATACCGGAGTTGTTGTGCTGCTTCCTGATGTCTTGCCAGGGATGCGGAAGCCAGGGCGCGCGCGGTGTCAAAAATGTCATCGACGCCGTGATTGGGCGTGCCGAGCATGATGATTTTCCGCACCGGGTTTCGGGCGCGCCCGTCGCGCTCAATCGAACGTCCGGCCAGTGCGCGCGCGATAAGGCTGCCTTGTTGCGCCATTTTCGCAGCCTGCGGATCAGGCTCGATCAAATGCTCAACCAGGTAGCGCGAGATCAGGCCGCCCATGCTGTGCGCGACAATGTCCACTCTGCCGGCCCGAAAGCCGCTTTTGTTGTAGTCGGCAAGCAAACGGGCGATGTCTGCTTTGAGGCTGGCAGCCATTGCCTCGATGGTGTCGTCGTAATCGCTGGCGTTGGGCGTGAACTTGTTGACGTTCAGTTCATTCTCCATCACAGCCCACGTCTCTGGCGAACCCAGATAGCCATGCGCCATCTGCACGGGTGGGCGAAAGACCAGCAACTCTTTGGAGGCGACCGCGCTCGCGCCGTCGTCGGTGGTGAATTCAAAGCTGAGGTGGACTCTTTTCGCCCACAGGATTTGCGTGGCGCTCTGCGCGCGCAGTTGAATGCGCTCGGTTAATGTGGCGTCGTCTGTCAGACAGTCTGGCGGGCGATACACAAGCCGGTACGTGGATCGCGGGGGAATGATGATGTTTCCCTGCCACACGTCTCTCCCATCCCGCAATTTCAACTCGCCCGTGTCCGCGTTCGCGTAGACGGTGACAGTTCTTCTGGCGTCTGTGTTGATCAGAAGGATTTTCAGGGAACTGACACCGTCGGCGGCGACGCCGCGATAGGGGGCGCCAGTCGGCGCATATTCGATGACCGCTTGCGGTGAAATTGGCTGCGCGCTCGCCGTTGGCGTTGCGGCGGGTATTGGTCTGGTCGGCGCGCGCGGCGGCTGTGGCGTTCGCGTGTTGGGGCGATGGGTGGAGTTCGTGTTGGCGCGGGCCGGCATCTGTCGCACTGCCGCTGCGCGAAGGCAAGAAACTCCTCGATCGCCTCATCCCGGTCGTCTGCGCCGGTGTTCTTGTAATACCAGTCGGCGCATTTGGAGCTGACAATATCCAGGTGGTAATAGTCCCATTCAGCGTTCTTGTACTCGTCGCGCAATCTGTCGGCGCTGTATCCTTTGCACACGCACCATGTTTGCTCGCATGCGCTTTGAGATGGCGCGTCTGCGTGGATGCGCTGGAATGAGCCAACTGTGACGGTCAGCGTGAACGCGCAAAGAACGATAATCCTTCTGAGGAAACAGGCGCCACCAGTTGCCATTTCTGCCACTCCTTGAATCGCCATCGCTGTTGTTTTGCCGGGGCAGTCCATGGGGCAAGTTCCACGACGATGACTGTAATTGTAGTGTGGCATGTGGCATTGGGAAGTGGTCGTTCTTGTCAGCGCGTCTCTGCTGTGTGGCCGGGTTGCGCCATGTTCGCGCTCCCGTTGCTGCCGGCAGGCGATGTGTTTGTGAGGTATGGCGTCAGGAATGACGGCGCATCCGGGTGATCGATGTGGAGCGCATGGTCATAATCCCCGGCGTGGACGAGTGGCTCATAGCGGGTCGGGCGGCGAATGGAGGTCTGAGGCCGGGAGCGGGCGCCCTTCCGGCATCTCTCACGCGATCCGCTCGCCGCCGGCGTAGATGTTGAAGTTTTCGCCGCGCACGAACCCCAGCAGGGTTATGCCGAACTGCCGCGCCAGGTCGACAGCCAGACTCGATGGCGCGCCCACTGCGGCCACGATCGGGACGCCGGCCATGAGGGCTTTTTGCATGATCTCGAAGCTGGCCCGCCCGCTCACCATCATCAGCATGTTGCCGAGTGGCAACTTGCGCGCCAGGAACTGCTCGCCGATCAGTTTGTCCACCGCATTGTGCCGGCCCACATCTTCGCGTGCGCTGATCAACTGCCCGGCAGCGCTGAACAATGCGGCGCCGTGCAGCCCGCCCGTTTTGTCGAACACAGCCTGCTGCTCGCGCAATCGGCTGTCGAGCTGGCCCACCACCGATGCCGGCATGCGCGGCTCGCCGGCAGGCAAGGCAGGGCACGCTTGCATTCGCAGTGCATCGAGCGAGGCTTTCCCACACACGCCGCACGACGAAGTGGTGTAGAAGTGCCGCGCCAGCGCGCGCTCGTCGAAGACCACGCCGGGACGCAAGTGAACGCTGACGACGTTGTAGTGCTGGGCTTCCGGCCCGCGATCAACGCAATACCTGATGTGCTCGATCTCATCGGCGTCGCGCAAGATGCCTTCGCCATGCAGGAAACCGGCGGCCAGCTCAAAATCCTCGCCCGGCGTGCGCATGGTGATGGAAATGCTTTGCTCGGCGCGCTGACCGGCGCGCTCGAACGAGAGCCGGATTTCGAGCGGCTCCTCCACGGCCACAGCATCCTGAGCCTGCCGAAAGACGCCATCGCGCACCCGTTGCGCGAAGACCCGCTGGATGTTGCGCTTAGGGATCATGCCACAGGCGTGATCTGCACGAGGGTGTTGTAGTCCGGCACGCCGCAGGCGGGGTCGTGGGGGCCGCGCGGAAGCAACACGTTGCCCTCCGGCCAGTGCACCTGCACGTTGCGCGGCTTGATCGCTGCCAGCTTCACCCGCCCACGCAACTCGCCGGCCTGCGATCGCAACAACACCCAGTCGCCGGCCTGCACGCCCAGCGCCCGCGCGTCCTCGGCGCTCATCAGCACATCCTCGCGCTGCGCGCCGTTGAGCGGGTCGCGCGCGCTGTGCACCATGCTGTTGAACTGCTTGCCGCGCCGCGTACTGGCGTGGAACCACCCGTCCGGTAGTCCGTTTTCCGGCGGGCTTAATGGCGTGAAGTGGCCTTTGCCGTCGGCAGTCTTGAACTGCCCACCTTCGCACAGCCGGCGACCGCCCCATTGCACGTGATCACCCTTTTTCTTCAGATGCTGAATGCCGTCGTAGGCCGGCACGACCCGGGCAATCTCGTCGCGGATTTGTTGCGCATCCGAGAAGCGGATCAAGTGGCCGCGTTCGGGATCGACGCGCTGCGCGACGAGGCTGAAGATTTCCCACTCTGGCCTGGTCTCGCCGATGCGCCGCCCGCGAATCTCCGGACTGAAGATGATCTGGCGCTCGGTGCTGGTTTCGGTGCCGCCGCCGCGCTGTTCGTAGCGTGTTTGGGCCGGCAGCAACACCACTGTCTCAGCCGGGTCCACCAGCATCTGTGTTGTGAGCACGATGTCCTGATGCACGCGCAAACGGGGACGCGCCAGCGCCTCGCCCACATAGCGCGGGTCGGGCAGCGTTTCCAGGAAGTTGCCGCCGGCCGAGTACAACACGTCAATCTCGCCGGCGTGCGCCGCGTCGATCATCTCCAGGCAGGCTTTGCCGCGCCACGCCGGCACGTCGAAGCCCCACATCTGCGAGAACCGCGCCGCCGAGTCTGAGTCCACTGGATCGCCGCCGGGGAAGTTCCACGGCACGCAACCGACTTCGGCGCCGCCCTGCACGCCGCTGTGCCCGCGAATCGGCACGACGCCACAGTGCTCCCGTCCGATCATGCCGCGCGCCAGCGCCAGATTGATGATGGCTTTGACGTTCTCCACCCCATGCTCGTGCTGGGTCACGCCCATGCTCCACACCAGCACGGCGCTCCGGGCGCGGGCATACATCTCGGCAAAGCGCAGCATCTCGGCGCGCGACGCGCCGGAGAAGCGTTCCAGCATCTCCCAGGGCTGTGCCAGCAGCGCCTGTCTGAGCGCGTCGAAGCCGCGGGTGTGCTCGCGGATGAATGCTTCGTCCAGCCAGTGATTCTCGATCAGGTGTCGCAGCACGCCGTTGAGGAAAGCCAGATCGCCGCCGGTGTGGACGAGGAAGAATTCGTCGGCCAGCCGGGTGCCGAACAGCGCGCTCTCGAACACCGACGGCACCCAGTAGCGTTCCAGGCCCGGCTCGCGATAGGGGTTGACGACGGCGATCTTGGTTCCCTGCTGCTTGGCGTAGTACAGATATTTGGTGGTCACCGGCTGGTTGTTCGGCGCGTCACTGCCGATGAACATGATGAGGTCTGCGCCGATCCAGTCTGAGTACGAGCAGGTGGACGCCGATACACCCAGGGTTTGCTTCATGGCCACCGTGGAGGGCGAGTGGCAGATGCGGGCGGCGTTGTCGACGTTGTTGGTGCCCAGGAATCGCGCGGCTTTTTGCGCGGCGTAGTAGACCTCGTTGGTCACACCGCGCGAGGTCAGGTAGAACGCCAGGCGCTCTGGCGTGGTGTTGCGAATGTGGCCGGCGATGGTGTCGAGCGCCTGATCCCAGGTCACGCGCCGGAAGCCGGCATCGCCGCGCTCGCGCAGCATGGGGTAGGGCAGCCGGCCTAGCGCGCGCAGATCGCTCGCGGTCTTCTGGCGCAGCGCCGGCACATCCTGCAAAACGGACACGTCGAGCGCGGGCATGGTGTTCAACCGCAGCAGGTTCAATCGCACCATGCACAGATGCACGCCGCTCATGGTGAAGTCGCGCAGGCCGGTGGTGCCGAGTGCGCAGCCGTCGCACACGCCATCGCGCAGAATGCGCCACGCCAGCAGCGGCTGATCGCGGTTCTCCCAGGCGATCCGCAGCATGTCCAGGTAGTGATTGGGTTTCACTTGCCCCATGCCGTTGGGGATGAGGCTGGCCCAATGCGCGGGATTCCAACCGAGGATTTTCATAGCCGACCCAACTTCCAACACTCACCAACACACACGCCGACACAGCGATCACGCACACGGAGGGGGCATTATAGCCGCCGGCGGATGCGTTCGACCGCCGTCGCAAAGGTTCTCGCCTGAGCGGGATCGCCAAATACGCGCGCGCCGCCAAAAAGCTGGATGCCCCAACTCGGCTGGAGCGAATCGGCGGCGGCTTCCAGGCTGCCGGGAAAGTCGAGCGCATCCAGGATCAACTGGACGGCGCGCTGTTGCGGCACAAAGGCCGGCGCCTGCTCCAGAAATGCGCGGCCCCAATCCGGCCCGCGCCCGCTCTTGGCACAGTAGATCAACGGCGTGAACACATCGATGTGCGGCGCCAGCAGAGTGTAGTCCTGGGCGAAGATGCGCGTCAGTGCGCCGTCGAACTCGGCCGGCGTCCAGGGGCACATGTACGCGCCGACGATGCAGCCGGGCAGATGGGAATGGATCAACGTTGCATAGCGGCGCGCGAAGCCGGCGATGCGCTCGCACTTGTGCCGTGTCCACTGTGCGGCAGCCGTGGCGAGGATGTGTTGAGGAGTCGTCGCATCGATCCCGGTTGCCTGGCAGAAGTCGGCGATGCAGCCGGCGCAAAAACAGCTTTCCTGCAAATCCGGCGTTGGCGTCTCGAACCAGCCGGCGTAGGTCAGGTAGTCCAACCAGATGCCGGCCGGTTGGAATGCGCGCAAGCCGTCGAGGAGGTGGGCTTCGGTCTCTTCCAGAAAGGCCGTTTGTGACAGGCACACTCCCTGAACGAGATCGCCATAGCGGATGGGACGCCCATCCACGCCGATTGGAATCAACTCGGGGCGCGCGCCAAAGTCTGCGCGGAAAGTCTTGAACTCGACGCACGCGGCGATGCCGTGTCTGGCGCACGCTTCGAAGGCGGCCTCATCGAAACCGTGAAACCACAGCGCGTTGGCGCCGTGTGAGGCCAACTGGTCAATGTGTGGCAACGCCGAGCTGCCATAAGGCCCGAACAGAGGTGTGTTTGTCATTGTGCTTGTCCGGCGAAGGGGTCGATGTCGAACCGGCGCACCGGCGCTTTGCCCAGCAGATGCCAGTCGGCAAAATCCAGTAGCGCGCGCCAGTCTTCCAGACCCTGCGCATGACCGCCCGCGCGGTACCAGATGCCGATGCGCGCTTCATGGCCCAGCAGGCGATACACCTCGCGCGCCGCGAGGTGCGTTTGGAAGGTTCCGCTCGGATTGGCCCACAGGTCGCCGAGCGCCTCGGTGCTGAGCAGCGCGCGCGGCGCAACCAGCGCTTTGACGAAATGCTGATCGAATGGCAGCGCGCGCTCATTGTCGATCCAGGTCTGAAAGCGCCGGCTGAACCAGTAAGGAAAGCGCGTCACGATGTCTTTGAGCGTCTCACTGCCTGCGCCCTGAATGCGGAAGCAGCCGGCCCCGCCGCAGCCGGAATTGTTGGGGGCGGTCAGCGCGATGCGTTCGTCGGTGGCCCCGGCCAATAGCGCTGCCTTGCCCCCGCGCGAGTGGCCGGTGACCGCAATGCGCGCGGCGTCCACAAAAGGCAGCGTGGTCAGAAAGTCGATGCAACGATGGTACCCCCAGGCCCAGGCGGCCAGCGCGCCATAGTCTATGCCGGGATAGACGGTATACAGGCCGGCGTTGCGTTCGCCATGCGTGTGATACACGTCGGGCACGATCTCGGTGCGGATGAACTGGGCCAGCGCGTAGCCCCGGCGCAGCACTTCGGCGGCAATGTCGTCTGCCACGAAGCCCCAGCAGCCATCGCCCGTTACGATCACCGGCCAGGCGCGATCCGCTGCCTTCGGCATGAGCACATCGAGCAGAAAAGTGAAGTCGCCGTTTGGGCCGGTGGCCAGGCGGTACTGGGCGTGGATGGCGTCTGGCAAGCGGGGGGCGGGGTGGCTGTGCAACAAGTGGCCGGTGGTGGCCGGCGGGGTGGGTGGCAACGCGCCGTATTCGATCTCGATGAGGCTGAGTAGTTGCCGGCGATGGCGGCGCCACTCCTCTGCGCTTGTGATACGGCGGCCGCCGGCATCGCGGAGAACATCGGGCAGCTCGGTGTGTGTGATCTGGTTCATGGTAGCCCTCGCTCGCCCATGATATCAGCGCGCTTGCGCACGATGCTCGCGCGCCATGCGTTGTGCGCAGGGCTTGCCCGCAGATGTCGAACTTCTTCGAGAAGTCCGACATCTGCGCGCCTACTGGTGCACTATCTAGGCCGGCACCATGCCATGCGGGTCGATGACGAACTTCCTGGCCGCGCCCCTGTCGAAGTCTTTGTAGCCTTTTGGCGCGTCATCCAGCGTAATCACCGTGACGTTGACGGCTTTGGCAATCTGAATCTTGTCGTACAGAATGGCGTTCATCAACTGGCGGTGATAGCGCATCACTGGCGTCTGGCCGGTGGTGAAGGAGTGCGACTTGGCCCACCCCAGGCCGATGCGAATGCCCAGCATGCCGATCTTGGCATTGTCATCCACGCCGCCCGGGTCGCCTGTGACGTACAGGCCGGGGATGCCGAGCGCGCCGCCGGCCCGGGTGATCTCCATGATCGAGTTCAGCACCGTGGCCGGGCGCTCCACGTTTGCGTCCGAGCCGTGGCCGCGCGCCTCGAAGCCCACGCAGTCCACCGCGCAATCGACCTCTGGCACGCCGATGATCTGCTCGATCTGCTGGGCCAGCGTGGCGTCCTTCTTAAGATCCACCGTTTCGCAGCCGAAACTGCGCGCCTGAGCCAGACGTTCGGGGATCAGATCGCCGACGATAACGACTGCTGCGCCGAGCAAGTGGCACGACGCCGCACAGGCCAGGCCGACCGGCCCCGCGCCTGCTACGTAGACGATCGAGCCGGGGCCGATGCCCGCGCTCACGGCGCCGTGGTAGCCGGTGGGGAAAATGTCGGAAAGCAGCGTCAAATCCTTGATCTTCTCCATAGCGCGCTCTTTGGGCAACTTGAGCAGGTTGAAGTCGGCGTAGGGCACCATGACGTACTCGGCCTGACCGCCGACCCATCCGCCCATGTCCACATAGCCATAGGCTGCGCCCGGGCGCGCCGGGTTCACATTGAGACAGATGCCGGTCTTGCCTTCCTTGCAGTTGCGACAACGCCCGCAGGCGATGTTGAACGGCACCGAGACGATGTCCCCCACCTTGATGAACTCGACATCCCGGCCGGCCTCGATCACCTCGCCGGTGATCTCATGGCCCAGCACCAGCCCCTCCGGCGCGGTGGTGCGGCCGCGCACCATGTGCTGGTCGCTGCCGCAGATATTGGTAGAGATGATCTTGAGGATGACGCCGTGTTGGCATTGACGCTTGCCCAACGCCAGCTTCGGATAATCGATGCTCTGAACCTCGACCACACCCGGCTTGATATACGCCACGCCACGATTGCTTCCCATTCGATAACCTCCAATACACGACCGACTCACAGATTGAACGACCCATCGCGATTCACCCGACGGCAGAACCCGAGCGGCCTGTCTGGAAGGAGGGCAGTGAGGCGCAGCGTGGCGCGATGGCGGCCGGCGCAGGCACGCCGAAACGTGACGGCATTATATAGAAGAGCGGCTCCTGCGATCAGGCCGGAATCAGCTTTTCATAGTCGTGGATTCCGCCGCCGTCGCGGCAACACTCGATGATGGTCTTGCCCAATGGGGCGAGATCGGGCGTGTCGAAGTGAGCCAGGCAGTCGAGAAAGAAGCGGCGCAGAATGTCGGCGCCCTGATCGTAGGCGGCCTCGCCCACCTCCGGCTGGGTCTCGACCTGCAGAAACCAGTTCGACACCGGCCGGCCCTCGACCTGCAACTGGCTTGGCGTATAGCCGAGCAGCGAACAGCGCGCCGGCTTGAGTTGATCCGGCTTGAAGCGGGCGCTGCCCCGGCGGGCCAGATATTCGCGCGCGATCCACTGCGGCATGAACCCGACTTTCCAGGCGCCGACATACTGATTGGGGCACAGGATGTGCCGGGTGCGGGTGTACTCCTGGAACTGATCGAGCAGTAGGTTGGCCTGCTGCACCCGCTTGCCGGTGGCAAACGGCCAATACGATCCGACGCCCTCGCTGGTCATGCCGGCTGTTTCCACAATGCTGGGATTGTCGTGGCCGCGCGGCGAGACCAGCCGCCACAGCCAGGCCAGCGCCGGCGGGATCACATGGAACAGGCCCAGGATGCCGTAGGTGGGCCGCTCGCGCGTGCAGGGCGGCGTGCGCACACCGAAACTGCGGATGTCGACCGTCACCGGCTCGCTGACTACGCCGGGGATGGCAGAGCGTGGGATGATGACGCGCGGGTTGGGGCAGGGCTTGCCGGGCGTGTCCTGAGTGTGCTCCCAGATCAGCGCGCGGCTGTTGGGAACTGCGTCGATGTTGAGGAACAACAGCGGTTGCGGCGGCTGAGCCGTCAGTCGCTCCAAGGCGACATCCGTGCCATAGCGTTCGATGTGATTGACGCGCACAAACCACGCTTTCTCGGCGTCTGTGACGGTTAGCTTGTGATCCCCATTCTGAATGGAGGGATGGCAGAGCGCCATGTCGTCGGTCACGGGGTGCAACTGGCACGAGCGGGGAATCTCCAGGTGGCGCGCCTCGCCAGACAGAATGTTCACGCCCAGCAGCAAACGCCCGTCCGCTTCGCGGTGCGCCTGTTCCAGCATCTCGCTCTTGCCGCCGCCGCTGGCGCCCTCGTGCATGTTGGTGACTACGTTGTCGTAGGGGGTCACGACCTGCACGGTCGAGCAGTGGGCAGTGACCCAGCCCTCGCGCTCGCCGACGCCGATCAGCACGCCATACACGCCCTTCTTGGCGCTGGGGCCGGGGTAGAGGTTGTAGGAAAACATCTCGTGCAGGTCGCGCATTCGGTTGTGCACCACGACCTGCCGGCCGCTGAAGTGCGTGTGACGGAACGGCGGCGCCACGTAGATGATCGATTTCGGACAGAAGGTGCTCGGAATCTCATCCGGCGGGATGATGCCTTGCAGCATGGCAAGCCCCATGGCAAAGAAGCCGGCGTTGGACGGCGCAATGACCACTGCGTCCGGCCCCATCCCTTTTTGGCCGGCCACAAAACCAAACAAGGTCAGCGGCTGGGTTCGCAACCAGGCAAAGGTGTCTTCGCGCAACTGGCTGAAATCGAACCCGAAGCGATCCTTGAACGTTCGCTGGTCGGTTGGCCCGTTGTCGGCGATCACCATGCTGTCGGGGTCGCGCCGGCGCATGTAGGGATCGGTGTAGTTGACTGCCACGCCGTTGCGCACGCGCGCTACCGTCGCTTCAACGACCCTGCCTTTGCCGGGCACGTCATAGACGACTTCGTAGTAGTCATTGTCCGGCCCGCCGCAGGCGGCTTCGAGCAGTTCACTGATAGAACCGGCCACTGTGACGCCGGGGCTTTGTTCCAGCACCATGATGGCATCGGCCGGCAAGTTATAGTGTGACCAAATCACTCTTGATCCTCCTGAATTTCGCGCTGGATTGTAGCGTTGCGGATCGTGATCCATCGCGCGCGATCTTAGCTATGCGCAAACATGCCGCCGGAGATGTTCAGTTCGCAGCCGGTGACATGGCCGGCCTGATCGGACACGAGATAGGCGACGCCCTCGGCGATGTCTTCGACCGTTTCGAGCCGCCCCATGACAGCCTTGCTGTTCATCTCGCTCAAGTAGGTTGCCCCATCGCCGTGTGTCCTGGTGCGTAGATCGACTTCGTTTGGCGTGGCGACCCAGCCGACCGTCACCCAGTTCACCCGGATGTGGTCGCGGGCCAGCTCGCGGGCGAGTGTGCGCGTCATGGCGAGCAAAGCCGCTTTGGAAGTGGCATAGGCCAGCCGGTTTAGCCAGCCGCGATAGCCCATCGTCGATCCGATATTGACGATGTTGCCGCCGCCCTGTTGGCGCATGACAGGTATGGCCTCGCGGATGCACACCCACGGGCCGCGCGTGTTGACGGCGAACACCCCGTCCCACAATTCGGCGGATTGCTCGCCTGCCGGCTCCACCGGCGTGGCTGCGGCGTTGTTGACCAGAATATCCAGCCGGCCAAACCGCTCGACCGTCGCGCGGATCAACGCCACGCAATCGGCTTCCTGGCCCACATCGGCGCGCGCGAAGATGCACGGCGCCCCCATGCCTGCAATATCGCGCGCTACGCGCTCGCCCTGGTCGGCGCGCCGGCCCGAGATCACAATGCTGGCGCCCTCCTGCGCCAGACGCCGCGCAATACCTTCGCCCATGCCGCCGGTCGAGCCGGTAATGATTGCCACTTTTCCTGTCAGGTTGCTCATGGGACGCTATGGTAGCAGGGCTGTGTGGGTGCCGGCGCGTGCCTGTAGACTGTCGGAATGCAAAACCTGTCAGATTACAACGTGACATGGACGACACCCAGCCTGAATTCATCCGGCTCGATGCCGCTCGGCAACGGCGATATTGGCCTGAATGTGTGGGTCGAATCGAACGGCGACTTGCTTTTTTACATCAGCAAGAGCGACGCCTGGAGTGAAGCGGGGCGACTGCTGAAGATTGGTCGCGTGCGTGTGCGCTTTGGCCTGCAACAGATCAACTCATTTGAGCAGACGCTTGATCTGGAAGCCGGCGTGATCCGCATCCGCCTGAATGACATCGACCTGCGCGTGTGGGTCGATGCCAATCATCCGGCGATCTGTATTGAGGCCGGCGCCCCCGAACTGTTTATGCTGCAAGCCGGCGTGGAGATCTGGCGTGATGCGACGCGCGAAATCCTCGGCGACGAGCGATTCAGCGCCTATGATTTGTTCGACGCGCCGTATCCGGTTACTGAAGCCGGCGATCATGTTCTTTCGCTGCCGGGCGTCGAGGGCGTGTTGTGGTGCCATCACAACCCCGACTCGTTGTGGCGCGAGTCGATGACGCTGCAAGGGCTGGAAAGCTTGACGGCGCAGTTGAGCGATCCGCTGCTGCATCGCACATTGGGCGCGCTGTTGGCCGGTGATGGGATGACGCGCATCGACGGCGTGACCCTGCGCTCACGAGAGCCGCGCCGGCAGCACCTGCTCGTGGTTCATGCGCTCACAGCGCAGGCGGCCGGCCCAGAGGCATGGGCGCAACACCTGCTGGCTCAGGCGGCGCGCATCGACGCACTCGACCTCGCTCAGCGCCGCGCCGCGCACCAGGCATGGTGGCGCGCGTTCTGGCAGCGCAGTTGGATCTTCGCCGCCGGCGATCAGGACGCCGAGACGGTTACGCGCGGCTATGTCTTGCAGCGCTTCATCAGCGCCTGCGCCGGTCGGGGCGCATACCCCATCAAGTTCAACGGCTCGTTGTTCACCGTGGACGCAGACGAAGAATGGAACGGCAAGCGTTACCGCTTCAATGCCGACTTTCGCGCCTGGGGCGGGCCATATTGGTTTCAGAACACGCGGTTGGCTTACTGGCCGATGTTGCCGGCCGGCGACTTCGACCTGATGCAGCCGCTCTTCAAAATGTACAGCGATGCGCTGCCCCTGCTTCGAGCGCGCACGAAGCTGTACTTTGGGCATGAGGGCGCTTTCTTCCCCGAAACGATGAACTTCTGGGGCGCTTACGCCAACACTAATTACGGTTGGGAGCGCGCAGGCAAGCCGGCCTATCTGACCGACAACACCTACATTCGCTACTACTACTCATGTGGGCTGGAATTGCTGGCGCTCATGCTCGATTACGCTGCCTTCACGATGGATGAGGCGTTCGTCCATGCCACGCTGTTGCCGTGGGCCGAGAACATCCTGACGTTCTATGACCAGCACTATGCGCGCGACGCCGGCGGCAGGCTGCGCATGGCGCCGGCGCAGGCGTTGGAGACGTGGCAAAACGTGGTCAACCCTGCTCCCGATATTGCCGGGCTGCGCTACACACTCGACCGGCTGAACACGTGGCGCAATCGCAGCCCTGCCCTGAACGCCGTATGCGAGCGCCTGCGTTCGGCCATACCGGACCTGCCCCTGCGCCATGAGGACGGGGCGCGCCTGCTGGGTTTTGCCGAAGAGATTCTTGAGGAAGCGAAGAACGTCGAGAACGCCGAGCTGTATGCCATCTATCCTTTTCGTCTGTATGGCGTGCACAAGCCCGATCTGGCGCTGGCGCGTGCGACGTTCGCGCAGCGTCGCTATCGGCACAATCGGGGCTGGTGCCAGGATAGCATTCAGGCAGCCTGTCTTGGTCTGACCGAAGAGGCACGCCAGATGATTACAGCCCGCTTTGCAAGCAAACACGCCGGCAGCCGCTTCCCGGCATTCTGGGGGCCGAACTTTGACTGGATCCCAGACCAGGATCACGGCACAGCCGGCATGATCACAGTGCAGGCTATGCTGATGCAGGCTGAGGGCGATCAAATCGTGTTGTTGCCGGCATGGCCGAAGGCGTGGGATGTGCGCTTCCGTTTGCGCGCGCCGCTGAACACAACGGTTGAAGGGGTGTTTGCGAATGGCCGGCTGGTCGATCTGGTCGTCACGCCAGAGGCGCGGCGCAAGGATGTGATGATGGTGACGGCGGTGTGAGTGAATTGAGGCGGATGTTGGGTTTGAGTGAGAAACCCGACATCCGCCATGCTCTCAGTACTGGGCCAGGGTGTGTTCGTAAACCTCGTAGTGTTCGCCTTCGGCTTCGTCAGGATCGACGTACTTAAAGAACATGCCCTGTTCCGGGTGTTCGCCAGCCAGTTTGCGCCGGCTCTGCCAGAACTCGCCGGTCTTGCCGTGCCACTTCACCTCGCCCATTTGCAGCAGGATGTACTCGCCGGCATAGCGCCGGGCGAGATCGTCTCTCATGTCGCGGTAGCGCAATCCTTGCTCGGCGGTGGTGCGTCGCCAACTGATCACGATATCCTGAGGGTCGGTGATCTTGGCGAAGAATTCGCCGATGGGCGATGTGACCTCAGACTGGAAATCGATCTGAGCCAGATCGACCGTGCCGAAGCCGCCCTCGGCCGCCACGCGCAAGGAGTTGCGGTCGCGGTGGAACGGCGGAGTCAGCCAGTCTGACTGTGGATCGTGACCCATCAACCAGGCGGCGCACGCGTCGGTGGCGACGCAATGATCGCCGGCGATGAGCGTGTTGGGAACCTGGGGATAGTCGCCCGGCCCCCATTCCTCAGAAGCCTGACACACCATGGCATCCAGGATGTTGAGCGCAGGGTTGAAGATGCGGCCCAGGTCGGCCAGCATGTAGGGCATGCGCACCAGGTGGTGGTAGTAGGCGCGCGGCCGGCCGGCCGGCTGCAACGACATCAGACCGAACAGATTCTTCATTGTCAGTGTGACGCCCATGAAGCCGTGATTCTTCAGTTTTTGCACCGAGACAAAGGCGTCGGCTTCGACGGCGCGCCTGGGCAAGGGGTAACGGTCGAACATCAGCCCGCCGCCGGGCACAGCGGCCCAGGTCACCGGTTCATGCCGGCCATCGACGAATTCCGCGCCGAACTCGTGCAATATGGGCAGGATTGGGGTCACTTTTTCCACCGGCGCCTGTGGATCGTTGACGCCCACATCCACAGCAAACAACTCGGCCTGTGTATTTTCGCGCAGCAGGCGCAGCGTCGCGCGTACGACCGAATCGCTGACCAGTTGCTGGCGATGCCCCTTGTGCATGACGACCTTGTCGATCAGCCAGTCCTGGTTGAACTTGATGCCGATGCGCTTCGCCCGGCCCAGCCTGTCCCATGCGCGGGTCAGCGGCCCTGTAGCTCGTTTGAGCGCCTGATAGACCTCTTCGTCATGACTGCGGTGATCGCAATGCACCGCCCGCACGCTGTAGTTCATCATATGGGCGCAGAGTGTAGCAGACCTGCGCCGTCGATCAAGCGCAATTTCCCGGCGCGCAAGCGCGCGGCCTTCTGCCGATCACATGACCGGGGAAGGTCGCGCTGTGACGATCGATGTAGATTCCTGGCGCGCTGTTCTCGGGCGCGCCAGCAGAGCGTCTACTTGCGCACGACCGGCACATAGACGCGCTCGCCGAGTTCCAGATAGAACGTTAGCGCGTTCGCGTCGTTCTTGTACACCACAAAGCCCATCCGATCGGCTGTGCCGGTGTTCTGATAGACCAGCGTTTCACCCTGACCGCCGCCAAAACTGTCAACGGTCACAACAGCCTGGCTGCGGCCCTGGTACCAGGAGGTCGAGGCGCTGGGATCGGAGTCGAACAGCTTGAGGCCCACATCGGCTGAGCCGGATGTCGGCACGAGCCGGATGCGATGCTGCTGACCTGTCGCAAAGTCGATCTGCCACAGTTGCAGAACTTCGCTGCTGCTCAGTGTGTAGGGGCCGTAACGACCGGGCGAGACCAGCGTTTGTGTCGAGGTGACAAACTCGATCGGGTAACTGCCGCTGCCCGTCACGGTATAGATTTCGGTGTAGTAGTTGTTGGCCGGCGCGTGATTGGCGTCTACCAGTATGAATTCCACAGGTTTGCTCGTGGTGGAGTCTTCGCGCCAGACGTAGTCGGCCGGGTCGTCGAAGGCGGAACTGTTGTAGAACGTCATGTCATAGTTGGCGCCGGTCGGTATGCGAATGCCGGTCGCATTCCACCCCGGCCCGGCGTCGAAGACGAAGTATTCGCGCGAGCGCGGCGGCGTGCCGTAGGCGAGCTCCGCGTCCGGGCTGAGCAGCCGGTGGTCCAGCCACCATGCGATTCCCACGTATTCCTGCGCGCCGGCGAAAGAGAAGTCGTTGACGCGCAGATTGTAGTTGCCGCTGGCCGGCGCGATGAATTCCACGATCTCATAGCTGTTGTTGATGGATGCCGACCCGCTGATGTATGTGCCGGCCGAGTTGGTCACGCGCAGGTCGATGTCGGCTTCTAGCGGGTCGGTGCTGTAATCGGCAGACGGGTTGGAGTCCCACGCGATGGCGACGCGCACACGCTGCCCTTGCGAGGCGAAGACAGTGTAGGTAACCGGCAAGGTGCTGGCTGTGTGTGAACGCCAGTCCCACCAGCCTTTGTCCACCAGGTGAAATGCTGCGCGCATGTCCACGCCCCCCGCGCCATCCCGGTCGCTCAGCCGGCTGCTGCCCTCAATGTTGTGCAGCGCCGTGGCCATGATGATGGCCTTGATGGCTTCGGGTCGGATTTGCAGGGCTGAGTTGCGTTGCATGAGCAAGGCAGCTTCGCCGGCCACCATCGGCGCGGCGTAGCTGGTGCCGCTGCCCACGTTGGCGATCCACGGCGTGGCGGTGATAGTGCTGGTGATGCTGGACCCCACAGCAGCCACCTCAGGCTTCTCGATGTTGGTGAACGGATTGATGTAGCTGGAGCAACCGTTCATGGCATCGTCATCCCATGTCAGCGTGTTCTGGTCGGCGTAATTGCCCACGCTGATCACGTTGTAGCCGCGCGCCGGGCTGGTCACGCGCGCCGTGCCGCCGCCGCAGCCGTTGGCTTCGTTGCCGGCAGCCACGGTCACTGTGCTCCACAGATTGCGCACGATGTAATCCAGATGCCGATCGTGCGCGTTCAGGGTTGTGGTGGTCGCATTGCCGCCCCAGCTATTGTTGATGATGTCGTTGTTCTGCGTGAGGGCCGCCCAGTCCATGGCCGCGGACAGGTTGGCGTCGCTGTAGGTGGTGGCATTGGCGCTGAACAGGCTGGCCCCTGGCGCGATGCCGCGCACCGTGCTATGTATGCTGCCCACCATGCCGGTGGTGGCCGTGGCGTGATCGTCCACGTTGGCGTCGGTCAAAACCCGCGTCACGCCGGAGATGTATGGGTTGCTGAACTGTGCCCGGCTGTCTTCCAGAATGGCGACTTCGATACCGGCGCCGTTGAAGCCCCACGTCTCGATGACGCTTGCCTTCTGTGTCGTACGGGCTGACTCCATCGCATCCTGGTAGTCGTTTGGTCCATAGATCGTGTCGATATCGGCGCGTTGCGCCAACGCCAGGATTTCTGACTTGGGCAGCTCTACGTAGATTAGCGGCGCGCCGGCACTGACATACAACGCGGTGTAACCTCGCGCGCTCAGTTCAGCCAGCACCGGCGCCTGCGCGCGCTGTGTCTGCTCGGCCAGCGCGAGGGTGTTCATCTGCCGGGCGAGCGCGATCGTTGCAGCGGCAGGATCGGCTATTGCGCTGGGTGCAGCAGGCGGTTCAAGTTGAGCGATAGCAGATCGCTCTTCTTCTTCGCCGGCCGGCGCTGTCTGGGGTACGGCGGCGCGCGCAGTTTCTGGCGCGCCGGTTTCATGGCCGGTGTCGGGCGTGTGATTCATCTCTGGCCGCGCCTGTGGCTGGATGTCGGCTCGCAGCCACAGGCCCACCACCAGCCGTTCCTCATCCTTCATCGTTTGAAGACGATCCAACAGATCAGGCTGCAAACGACCATAGCGCGCAACGTATTCGTTGCGCCAGAGTTGGCGGGCTGTCTCGAACGTAAGCGTGCTGCCATCCGCATTCATTGCTACGCCGTAGACTTTGCCGGTTCGCGTGTCCTCTACCTTGGCCAGGCTGATCGTCCTGCCAGAGAGTGGAAGCGTCAGGGTCTCCAGGTCGGCAATGCGCAATTGCGCGACAGGCTGGCCGAGGCTCTGCGCAGCCCGTTCAAGCAACCGCGCTTCCGGTGGCTTTTCAGCCTGGATTGTGCTCTTGAAAGATGGGGTCAGTGAGAGCGCTATGGCGAACGTCAGAAGGAATCGCACGAATCGTTGCGACATGGTTCTGCTCCTTGCCCTTGCCTTGCCTGATGATCGGCAAGGATCAGGGCGCTGCGATCCGGTTGCGGATCAACGAGTGTCCACCTTCATCAATGAACGCATATGAATGAATTGTGGCCAGCGCATCACGCGGGATGACCGCCAACACGAAAGGCAATGTGCTGGCCGGCTCAACGATGTCATCCGCGCCGGGCGCCGTCACTGCCACAGTGATGGTCAACTCATCGGCTTGCAGCGTGGCCTGGCGCAAGTTGACCTGATAGCCGCTGCTGCCTTTGGCGCCGGCAAACGCGACAACGACGGCGTGCCCGGCAGCGCTGGTCTGGCGCCCAGCTTGCAGGGCGGCCTCCGGAATCTGGCCGTCGAGTCGGTCCCAGTCGTTGTCGTTCACAACCAGCGCATAGACGGCTTGCGCCGGCGCGTCGCCCAGTGGCGCAGCCTGCAATAGCACTGTCGCCGAGACGGGGATGATGTGCGGTGTTGTGGCGGCAATTGGCGCACGATCGGGGGTGGTCATGCGCACGATGCAGCCGGCCAGGCCCGGCACGGCCAGAAGTGCCCACAGCGCAATCGTCAGGCTTCGCACGCTCCGCGAGGATCGGTGGCTCATTCTGATCACCTCCTTTGGGGTAGCGGAAACGTCGTGCATCAATAGTATAAACGTGTGTGTGGGCGCAGGTGTTCCAGCAGTGTGTTGAGACGCGAGGGGGGGAATGACAACCTCCCACAGGTGACTTGCCTGCGGGAGGTTGTGAGTTCCAGACTGCTGTAGAGACGTTGGCGCGCAGCGTCGCTGCGCTATGCGTGTGGCGCAGGCCGGCGCAGATATGGCTGGATGCGCTCCCAGACGCGATCGATCTCGCGCAGGTCGTCGGCTGTCAGTCCTCTGGCCTGCATGCGCATGCGATTATTCTTGAAGATGCCGCGCCGGATCATGATCTCTTTGCTGAAGGCCATGCCCAGCATCCCTTCCAACACCAGCCCCGGCAGCAATTTCTCGAACAGGTCGCCGGCTTGTGTGAGTTGCCCGGCCTCGAGCAGGTTCCACACATCCTGCAACACATCACAGAACTGGCAGGCGTGAATGCACCCTTTAGAGCCGCGCGCCCACTCCGTGATGAGATAACGTCCACCGACACCACCCATCACCCCCTTGACGTGCGGGCTGTTGCGCGCCACCAGCGCGGCAATCATGCGCGGGCTTGGCTCCACTTCTTCTTTGACCCAACTGACATGTTCGATCTGCTCGCACAGCTTCACCAACTGGTCGGTGGTCAACGATACGATGCCGGCATTTTGAATCCACACCGGCACGCTAACGGCGTCTGAAATTGCTTTGAAGTAGTCGAAGATGATTTCCCAGTCGGGTCTGAGCGCGTAGGGGGGCATGGCGATCACGCCGTCTGCGCCGATTTGCATGGCGTAGCGGGCATAGCTGACCGCCAGAGGGGTGTTCTCGGCAGCCACGTTGACGATGACCGGGATGCGACCTTTGGCCTGCTCGACCGGCGCGCGCATCATCAGCCGGCGCTCGTCTTCCGACAGCGCCATGAATTCGCTGACCAGCAGGGGTGTCATCAACCCGCCCACGCCGGCCTGCACGCAGAACTCCACTTCGGCGCGCAACACGTCTTCGTCGATGCGATCTTTCTCGTCGAACGGGGTCATCGGAATGGCAAAACTGCCTCGCCAATTCTCGGTCATTGGGGGTACTCCTGGTTGTGAGGTAGCGCGTTGTTTGTGTTGCCTGCTGGGCTTTATGCGAGTGTCTGCATTTCTTTGAGTGTGCGCTCGTACACCTCGAAGTGCTCGCCTTCGGCCTCATCAGGGTCGACGTATTTGAAAAACATGGCCTGTTCTGGATGTTCGCCCGATAGGATGCGCCGGCTGCGCTGCAAGACGCCGCTCGGATCGTGCCACTTGACCTCGCCCATTTGCATCAGGATGTACTCGCCGGCATACTGACGGGCCAGCGCGTGGCGCATCTCGGCATAGCGCAGGCCCTGTTCGGCAGTGGTACGTCGCCAACTTTGCACGATCTCCGGCGAGTCGGTGATCTTGGTGTGAAATTCAGCCACCGGCGCCTGAACTTCCGAAACGAAGTCGATCTCATTCAGATCGACTGTGCCGAATCCGCTTTCGGCCGCCACTTTCAGCGCGTTGCGGTCGCGGTGGAAGGGTGGGGTCAGCCAATCGGCCTGCGGATCGTGGCCCATGAGGTGCGCGCCACAGGCGTCGGTGGCGATGACATGGTCGCCGGCGATCAGCGTGTTGCCGATGCGCGCATGGTCGCCCGGCCCCCATTCCTCGCCGGCCTGGCACACCGTGCCATCCAGAATGTTGAGCGCGGGGTTGAGGATGCGACCGATGTCTGCCAGCATGTAGGGCATTCGCACGAGGTGATGATAGTAGAAACGGGGCCGGCCCAGTGGCTGAGTGGGCATCAGGCCGAACAGATTCTTCAGACACAGCGTGACACCCATGAAGGCGTGACTCTTCAGTTTTTGCACCGACACGACGGCGTCTGCCTCGGCAATGGCCGGGTGCAACGGGTATTGTCCGAACATCTGGCCGCCGCCCGGCGTCTGATACCAGCGCACGGGGCCGGTGTTGCCGTTCACGTAGGTCACGCCAAACTCATCCAGGATATGCCGGATCTGGGTTGTGGAGTCCGGCTCGGCGCCAGAATAGACCTGGTAGAAGCTGACATCGACGACATTGATTTCGGCGCTTGTCCGCTCGCGCAGCAGCCGCAGCGTGGCGCGGGCAATCTTGTCGGTCACCAGTTGCTGACGCTGGCCTTCGTAGAGCACGACCGCCTTGTCCATCTTGTCCTGGTTGAACTTGATGGCGATCCGGCGCGCGCGTTGAAGCCTGTCCCATGCGCGATCCAGTGGGTCAGTCGCCCGCCTGAGCGCGGCGTACACCTCTTCATCCGACGCGCGATAGTCGCACTGAACGGCGCGAACACGGAAATCTCTTTGCCTGTTCGACACAGTCATAAACCCGAAAGCTCCTTCATGTTTGCATGACAGGTGGCAAGATCGGTGTATTGTAGTCTTCTGTCGCATACCCGGTTATCCACAGCCGCGGATGACTTACCCACAGATTGTGCCGGCCTTTTCCACAACTTTGGTCACATGAAAAGGCAAAGCTTAAATCCCGAGCCATTTTTAAGGTTGGATTAATTCAAGCTCTTGATTGTGCCGGCCAGCTGCGTAGAATCCAAAGTCCCGCAGTGCTGGCGCGCAACGAAGATGACAAGGGGCAAAGCGCCTGTCCGTGGGATACTCGAAACAACACGTGGGATCAGTCATGAGGCCAGAAGAAGCTTGGCAATCTGCCCTGGGCGAGATCGAGATCAACATCGGGCGTG
>DAOUDB010000374.1:0-25748 GCA_034431495.1 Thermoflexales bacterium | reverse complement strand
CACTCGTCAAGCCCGCGAACAGGAACTACATCTTGGACTTGACATTGAAGTGGACCCACAGGATCTGGCCCCACCAGTTGAACGGCACCGTGTACAGGTTGCTGTTCGAGGGCATGTTGTCCCAGTAGGTCGTGTTAAAGACCGCCGAGTAGAGCGTCTCGATCAAGGGCACGCCAGGCGGGTCCGACATCCAGATGTCGAAGGCCTTCTGATACAGCTCCATGGCCCCCGGCGCATCTGGCGTCATTTCGCCCAGCTTCTTGACGATTTCATCGAACTCCGCGTTGCAGTAGCGCTGCTCGTTGCCTTTGACAGCGCGCTCGCCGATCGGCGACACACGATCGCAGGTGAAGTTGCTGTACAACTCATACGGATCGACTGTTGCGCCGCAGAACCACCACGCGCCGGCGTCATAGTCGCCATTGCTGGTCTTGGCAAACCACGGCGGCTGCTCGTAGTTGGACAGCGTGGCCTCGATGCCGATGGCCTTCAGATCCTCGATCCAGTCCTGAGCCATCAGGTATTCCGACCCGCCCGGCCCGACCGGGGTCCCGACGTTGAAGGTGACGGCGTTGCCATCCGGCCCGATCAGCTTGCCGCCTTCCTGCTTGTAGCCAATGCTCTCCAGCAGCTTGAGCGCCTCATCAGGGTTGTACTCGAAGGTCTTCCACTTCGCCGCCGAGTCCGGGTTGATGTACTTGTCCATATTCCGGTAGTCCGCCCACAGGCCCTTGGCCGGCTTGGACGGCGGAATCCAGATGTTGTCCGCCCACTTCTGGCGGTTCATCAGCATGGACATGGCGCGCGCAAACTCAGGCTTGTCGAACGGCGCCTTGCCGCGGTTGAACCAGATCGCGCGCGGGCATGGGTCCACGTACAGCACGTAGTTGAGCTGCGGCAACTCGGCCTTCTTTTCGGTGTAGACCTTGTAGTCCATGCCGAAGATGTCCATGTTGTTGGTCTGAATCTCGGCCAGTTGCTGTTCAGCGCCTGGGCCAGTGCGATAGACCACGTACTTGGGGGCCGGGAAGTACTGATCCTTGTTCCAGTAATCCTCGTTGCGCTCCCACACATAGATCTTCTGCTCTGGATAGGCCCGCATGAACTTGTACGGACCGGTGTTGACCGGCGGGTTGTTCTTGAAGGTCTTGGGGTCGTTCTTCTCCCAGACATGCTTGGCGATCACAAACGCGCCGGTGCAGATGCGGCACCAGAACTGCAAGTGATAGCGCGGCTGCGGCGAGGTGAACTTGTACACCACCGTGTAGTCATCCGCCGCGGTGATCGACTCGACCTTCTTGTCGGGGTCAGGATCGCCCAGGGCAGCCGGGTCGGCTTTGCGCATCTCGAAGGTGTACACGATATCGTGCGCCGTGAACGGCACGCCATCGTTCCACTTGGCCTTCTTGTTGGTGTAGATCTTCATCTCCGTGTAGTCGGCGTTGTACTCGTACTTGTCGGCCAACCACGGGATGATGTCGCCAGTGGCGTAGTTCACATACCACAGGTACTCGATCGAGATCTGCATGTTGCCGGCAGCGAACTCATTGCCGTTCGGAATGAACGGGTTGAAGCTATCGAACACGCCAAAGTTCACCTGGTCGTTGACGACGGCCTCGGATCGCTTGAAGGGGAGTGTGACGCCATTGAGCACGAACGGGGCTTCTTCGGCGGCCGGCTTCTCAGCGGTGGGTTGCTCGGCGGCCGGCGCTTGGGTGGGTTCAGGCGCCTTGGTCGCCTGTTCCGCGCCCTCTTTGATGACCGGTGGATTGATCACCTCGGCCGTCGGCGCAGGTGTGGCAGGGGCACCAGCCTGACACCCGATCAAGGAGATAGCCACCAATGCGGCGAGACCTATCGATCCGATTCGATTTCGAGTCATGTTAGTCCTCCTAACTTCTGCTCTAAAACGGACACATCGTGAATGGGCGCTTAAGTCCGGGTAAGAAACCTGCCGATGTCTCGAATTGCACCACCTCCTTGGCGTCGAAGCACGGCGCGCCAGAGCACAGCATTACCTCTCATCTCGCGCCGAGTTCAGTCTCATTGCGCCGCGCCAACACTCAGGCCTCAGAGCTGGGTCAATGACTTCCGAATAGATTCCCTGAATCGTTGGGCCAGGCACGGCTGTTATAGCATTCAGCAGTACACTTGTCAAATCGTCTGCAATGTACGATTTGTCCTGTCAACAGACCTACCCCGCCAAGTCGATCGCATATCCATCTACCATTGTCGGCTCAGTACGCCTGTTTTTGCGTTTTCAGACTCCCGCAAGCGCGAAAAAGAGCCTTCCGAATCCGCATCCAGGTTCACAGCTTACACACCTATCAAACCTGAACAGACAAAGGTTGTATACTTTGCAGCGAGGAGATGGGCGATTGGGCAACCCGGCCCGCCTGATGCGCGCCGGCTGATGCTCTCTGCATCCGGACTGCCTATGAGACTACACACACAGATCGAAACCCAGATTCGGCAATCGATCTCTACCGGCCGGCTCGCAGTCGGCGACCAATTACCCACCGAAAATGAACTGAGCCGGCGTTTCAAAGTCAGCCGCAGCACAATCCGGCAGGCGCTCAAGGAATTGGAGCAAGCCGGCCTGATCATGCGCATCCGCGGTCGCGGCACCTTTGTCACCGGCAACGACACGCCTGATACGCCTCCTGGGGTTCTGCTCAAGTCGATTGCAGACCTGTCGGCCACAACCAGCGCCACGCCTCCGATCGGTGTCGTGCTGCGCTTTTCCGCCGAATCCGACGCGCTGCAAACCGGCATCCTGCTCGGCGTCGAGCATGCCGCCAAATCACGCGGCTACAACATTTTGTTCGCCCGCACCGATGAAGGCAACGAAGCCAGCGAGTACAACGCCATCAATCAGCTCTATCGAATCGGCGTGTGCGGCATGGTCGTCATGCCGATCAGCAACTATACGGCCACCGCCGGCGTCAAGATGCTCCTGGAACGCAATGTGCCGCTGGTGTTAGTGGATCGCTATCTGTCCGATCTGGACACCAGCTACGTGACCTCGGACAACTGCGCCGGCGCCTACCGGGCAACGGAACACCTCATCATTCTGGGCCATCGACGGTTTGCGTTCATCCACCAAAAAGGCGGCGCCGAGGTACTCCTTACCACTTCCATCCGGGACCGCTATGCCGGCTTCTGCCAGGCGTTGCAGGACTACGGCCTGGCCGGCACGATCCGACCAGCAATCTCCTTCGACGAAGACGATCCCGATGCCCTGAAACGCATCCTGGCCTTGCGGCTTCCAAACGACCCTCTACCTCCGGCCATTGTTGCGGTCAGCGATCACGTCGCTCTGTCGATCTTGCGCGCAGCCTCGACAGCCCGCCTGAAGCCGCCGGATGACTTTGCCCTGGTCGGCTACGACGACCTGCCCATGGTCAGTCAGATGCCGGTGCCGCTCACCACGGTGGCCCAACCGCGCTACGAGCAGGGCTTTCAGGCCGGCCATCTGTTGCTGGATAAGGTGCAGGGTCACCCGGTGCGCAATGACAAGCTCCTGTTGACCACCACCTTGATCGTGCGGGAATCCTGCGGCGCTCACCACATCGTCAAGGCGCGAGTACAGGCATGAGAGGGGCTTTCAGAGCGTCTACGGGCCGGCTAGCACGGATTCAATATCAGCCTTCAACGTGTCGTAGGTCTGGTAACCCAGCCGCGTCACAGCGATCTCGCCATCCGATCCCACAATCACAAACTGCGGGACGGCCAGGTAGCGGTACTTCTGACGCGTGGCCTCGTCCAGCCCGGCCGAGTCATACATCAGAAAATCCACCCGGCCTTTGTACTCATCCTCGAGCCGACTCACGGTCGGCGCCATTTGCTGGCACACCGCTCAGAGTGTGGAGAAGAACTCGACGAAGGCGGGCTTTTGCGCCGGAGGCGGCATTTGCAGGGCCGCAGTCACAGCCGGTGCCTCTGAAGCCGGCGTCGTGCTTATTCCCTGCTGAAGCGGCTGAGGCGTTGCAACACACGCGCACAGCATCACCACTGCCACTACCAGCGCCGGCAACTCCCAACCCGTTGCGCGTGGTATCCCTTTCAGCACATCTCACCATCCTGCGCGACCCATTCGACTTCCGGCAGTATAAACGACACCTTGTTCCTGCTCTGAAATTCGCCTGAAAGGAGAACACACATGAGAGTGCACACGGCATCCGAAGAGCGAACCGCCTTTCAAGAGGCTGCGCCATACGATCCCGCCACCGACAGCCGCGCCGATGTAGCCATAGTCTATGGACTAAACGACACGTTCGAAGAGCGCTTCAATCGCTGGCGGCAGGCCGGCTATCGCATGCACGTCATGACCGGCGTGGCCTGGGGCGGCTACGCCGATTACGTGCGCGGGGAATGGGATGGCGCGCAGCACTACGATGACGCCCAAACGGCTGCGGGCGGCTTCCGCCTCGAACACGGCGTCAGCCAGGGGCACGATATCTTCTACATGATGCCCAGCGTGGCCTACAACCGCTATCTGGCCGAAAAGCTGCGCCGCGTGGTTGAAGCCGGCGCAATCGCCATCCATCTCGAAGAGCCGGAATTCTGGGCGCGCGCCGGCTACAGCGAGGGCTTCAAGCGCGAGTGGCAGAATTTCTACGGCGAACCCTGGCAGGACCAGGCCTCATCGCCCGACGCGCGCTATCGATCCGCCAAACTCAAACAGTGGCTCTATACCCGCTCCCTCGCCTATCTCTTCCACGAGTTGAAAGCCTGCGCGGCGCAACACGGCATGCCCGATTTCAAGTGCTATGTGCCGACACACAGCCTCATCAACTATGCGCACTGGCAAATCGTCAGCCCGGAGAGCCAGTTGCTCACCATCCAGGAGTTTGACGGGCTGATCGGCCAGGTGTGGACCGGCACGTCGCGCACGCCCACCGTTTATCGCGGCATTCGCAAACAGCGCACGTTCGAGGCCGGCTACTGCGAATATGCCGCCTGCGCAGCCATGACACGCGCAAGCGGCAAAATGCTATGGCAACTGGCCGACCCCATTGAAGACAACCCCAACTATTGCTGGGAGGACTATCGCCTCAACTGGGAATGCACCGTCACTGCCTCGCTCCTGATCAGCGAGAGTGAGCGATTCGAGATCATGCCGTGGCCGCGCCGCATTTTCCGCGCAACCTACCCCACCATGAACCTCGGCGAGCTGCCGGCGCAAGCCCTGATCGATAGCTATTTGCTGCGACTGGAGCGCGAGGGCAAGCTGGACCTGCTGGCCGACACACGCCGCGCCATAGCCCTGTACCAGGATTACTATCAACGCCGGGGCGAGGAAGACAAGCAAGACACGCTGGGTTTCGCGGCGCTTGCCGAACCATCAGACGTGATTCGCTTCGGAGATATCCTGGACGCCATCAGCGGTTTCTACAAAGAGCTGCAAAGCTGGCCAGACCAGACCAACGCGCAGCGCATCCGCGATGCATTGGCGGCTTTCTATCACAACCCAACTGACCAGCGTTCCTACATCCCGCCAGACTACGCCACTGAACTTCAGATCGTGTGGAACGCGCTCACAGATATGAGCTGGCCCGGCGACACCGAGTGGCTGCGCGGCCAGACCGGCATCGGCCTGGCTATCTCGGACACGCTGATGTTTCAACGCGGCGGTCCAGATCCCAGCGACCATGACATGTCTTCCTTATACGGCCTGGCCATGCCGCTGGTCAAGCGGGGCACAGCCTTGACATTGGCGCAGCTCGATCGGGTCACCGACACCGGCTACCTCGACAGCGATGCCGGCGGACGCATCCGCGCTCTCCTCTTGACCTACGAAGGGATGAAGCCGCTGAAGGCTGAATGGCATGTCGCTTTGGCCGATTGGGTGCGACGCGGCAATGCGCTCATCTTGTTCGGCGCCGGAGACACGTTCGACACTGTGCGCGAGTGGTGGAACCAGGGCGGCCGTGACTATGCGCGGGCGCAGGATCATCTGACCGAAACGTTTGGCCTGGGCCGCACGCCCGAAGCCGGCTGGTACGCTGTCGGCCAGGGCTGGGTCATCCTCGAACCAGCTTCACCGGCCGCCCTGGCGCACGACCCGCGCGGCGACGCGCGCGTGACGCAGGCGGCGCGCGCCGCCTTCCATCTGTTGGGCCTGCCCTGGCAAGAAAGCAACGTTCTGGCGCTGCGGCGCGGCCCCTATGTCGTCGCTGCCGGCATGGACGAGACGCCCTCCGCCGAGCCGGTCACGCTACCGGGCGTGTTTGTCAACCTCTACGATCCCCACCTGGGCATTCACATCAACCCGATCATCGGACCCGATACACGTTGGTTGTTTTACGACCTGGGGCGCTGCCCGCAACAGGCATGGGTCATCGCTGCCGCCGGCCGGGTGCGCAGCGAATCCTGCGACGACCACTCGCTGACGTTCGCTGTCGAAGGGCTGGCCGAGACTCTGTGCAGTGTGCGCGCACGACTGCCCGCCCCACCAACGCATGTCACGGCTGCCGACATCGAGCCGGCCTGGGAATGGGACGCCGCCACCCACACCGCGCTCATCCGCTTTGCCAATCAGCCCCAGGGCCGGCAAGTCACTGTGCACTGGTAGACATCGCAAGCCGAGAAGGCGGCGCGCGAGGAACAACCCGGCTGGCCGGCTCCGAGGCAGGGCCGGCCAGCACATCTCAATGCCGCCAGAAACGCTGGAGAACTCTGTCCGCGTTATTCGGTCTCGCCCAGCTTGACCGCCTGAAAGATCGGTAGCCGGCGCACATAGGCGATGAGCGCAACCAGCGCGATGATGAAAATCAGCCCAAACAGGATATAGACCAGATACACCTGCGTCCAATCGATCACCACCTGGAAAGGCAGCGAGCGCGTAGCCGCCGCTTGCAGGAAGGGGATATACAAGTCGCTGGCGGCCGCGCCGAGCAGCGTGCCGCCGGCAAGTCCCGCCCCCAACAGCAGGATCAATTCACAGGCCAGAAAAGCCGCCAGTTGAACCGTGCTCAACCCCACCGCGCGCAAGACACCCAGTTCGATGAAGCGCCGGCGCAGCGAGAACACGGTGTACAAGGTGAAACCCAGCACCGTGAAAATGGCCGCTGCGCCGAAGCCCGTCGTCAGAATGCCGAACAAGCCCTGGCGCTCGGGGCGCATCTGTTCCGCCTCGACATACGTGCGAATATCTCGCGCGCCGCTGATCTGACTATCGATGGCCCGCGCCCTGGCGACAATGCCAGCCGGGTCTGCGCCGGGGCGCGCCTTCAGCCACACATCGTAGGGGTACTGGCCGCCGACCTCCTGGAAGAGAAACTCCAGATTGCCCACCACCAGCGCCCCGGAGTCTCGATTCGGATACCAGGTGGGCCACAGCTTGAACGCGCCGACAATTTTGAAGATGATGTCAACGCGGTCGCGCGACACATACACCGTCGTCGGCAACAGATCGCCGATGCGCAGCGAACGGTCTTGCAGCATTTGCTCCGGCACGAGCACCCCCTCCGGCGTCTCGGCCAGCAGGTTCATCAGGCCGCCGAGAGACTGATCGGCAAAGTCGCGCCGCCAAAACGCCACGCTCGCATAGTCGGTGCGGTCGACGCCCAGAAACTGCCCGGTGGCCACGCCACCCACGCTGAGCTTGAACGCGCAGTTATAGAGGCCGGCCCGCGCCGCAGCCTGAACGCTGTCAATCGACAGATAGTCCGACAGAGGCAGAAATGAATACTGCTCAGTCGCGCCAAATGCGATGTCGGACTCTCCGCCGGAACTGTCTTCACCGTCGAGCGAGACGGCGCCCAGCGCCGGCAGGGACATGCCCTGCCCGGCGCCGGCCCAACCGCCGGTCTCGCGTCGCTCGCCGGTTTTCACCAGCCGGGCGTCGGCGCCCACCTCATACCGCGCCTGCTGTTGCAGATAGGTGTCCAGCGTGGAGGCCACCGATGCAGTAAAGGTCGCAAACGCCAACGTAAGAATGAGCATAAAAAGCGGCGCGGTGTAATAGCCGGGCGAGCGCGCCAACTGGCGTGTCGCCAGCACCACCGCCGTGCCTGGCAATCGACTGCTCACCCAGGCCAGCAGCCGGATGAACAAGGGAGACAACCGCACCAGGAACAGGGTCAGCGCAAAGATAGTCAGCGCCGGCACCAGAAACAACGATGGATTGCTGAACGGGTCGTTGCTGTCGAATCCCAGGCCGGGCAAATCCACCGTCCCCTGGCGCAACAGCAAATACGTCCAGTAGGCGGCGGGGATAAGGAGCAGCACATCCAGCCACATACGCTGCCACCAAGCCGGCTTCAACGAACGCGCGCGCTCCAGCTTATAGGTGATGATCGTCTGGCCGGCTGCGCCAAACACCGGCGCCACAGTCACAATGATGGCGACGATCGCCACAGTCAGACCAAATGGCAGGCTGGCAGTCGTGAGCGACACCGGCAGCATGTCTTGCAGCGCAAACGAGAGGAAACTGCGCGTCTGCCCGACGAGCTGCGCGATGCCCAGCGACACGGGCGCTGCCAGCAACATCCCCACGCCGGCCAGCACACACGCCTCCACGACAGTCATGCCGACCACTTGCAGCGCGGTCGCGCCCCTGCTGCGGATCACGGCGATCTCGCCACGCCGGCTGTTCGACATCAGCCCTGACACCAGAATGATGAATCCAAAGACCAGCGCAAACACCGGCACGCTGAACGCAAAAAGCTGGCCGGCCAACTGGCGGCTCTGGCGCTGATAGGCTACCAGTTTGTCCACCGGCGACAGGCCCAGGCTCAGATTCAGATTCGCGGCGTTCGCTTCAGACATGACGCGATCCACGCGCTCGATGAATGGCTGCACATCCCAGATACGCACCCCGCGCCCGTCGAACTCCATGTACCACAACACATCCAGCAATTCCTGCTTGATCTGCGGCGCAAGTTGCACAAACGTCTTCTCGGTGACAAACAGCATCTTCTCCAGCACATCCGGCTGGTAGGCTGCCCAGTACGGATCACGCACATCGGCCGGCTCCCAGATGCCGGCCACTACGATCGGCACGCCCAGCGGACGGCTCTGGCGGTTCAGCGCCACATAGTCGCGGCCGACATACATGCCCAGCGCCCTCGCCATGGACCGGCTCACCAGCACTTCGACCCGCGATGTGCGGCGCGCATCCGGGTCCGCCGGCGCTTCGCTCAACGGGCCGGGCATCGCGCCATCGACGATCACGGCATGTTCGGCGAACCGCCCGATCGACACAATCGGCGCCCACAACAAGGGTGCGCCCGGCTGATCATCGGTGACAACTTCCGATGGGTAGAGCCGGAACGTCTTGGTCTGGAAATAACGGATCTTGGTCTCGCGCGGCAGCCCAATGAGCTGCGGCACGCGCTGGTCGATGAAGTAATCCGCCGCGTCGTAGTCGCCCCATGTGTTGAAGCGAAATGTAAACGCGAAGGGGGGCGTGCCCCAGGCATCTGCCGCATCCGGGCCGACCTTCCGGCTCAGAATGCGTTGATACACCGAATCGGCGTAGATTGGCAAGGTGAAAGCCATGGCGACAGCGATCAGAAATCCGAGCAGGCCGGCCAGCGCCAGCAACCGATTTGACCTGAGGCGCTTCGTAGCAACCACAACGATGGCAAGCAAGGTTCGTATCGTTCGCGGCATCACAGATTTCGCCCCGTGTATTCTGGCAATTCACTTCTGGCGCACGCTGCCTGAATCATCGCATCCACGGCGGCCGGCTCGACATTGCTGGGGATTGGGCTGCCCTGAAACAACACGAACGGCGCGCCGGCCCCGGACTGCCGGAACTGCTCGGCCACCGCCACGCGGATTTCATCGGCGTCGTTGCGCCACAACAGCAACTCGGAATCGACATTGCCCCACAGACATCGGCCGGGGCCAAACACGTCGCGCACTATGCGCACCGGCACGTCGATGCCCTTGCGCGGCTGCTCCCACGCGAAGGCGTCAACCGGTAGCGCTGCTTCGTGCCGCAGGATGGGCCGGATGTCGCCGGGGTTCCACAGCACCACCTTCAACCCGGCCTCCCGCGCCGCCTCGACCATCGATCGCTGATACGGCAGCGCGAATCGCTCGAATAGTTCAGGCGAGATGATGTCGCACGAAGCCCAGCTATCCGCGATGAACAGCGCTTCTGCGCCGGCCTCGGCCAACTGCCGCATGCGCCGGCGCGTGCCCGCATCGCACCGCGCGCACACCGCCGCGAACAGATCCGGCGCTTCCAGCATCATTTGCATGGCCGGCTCGAACCCCAGCGCATAGCAGGCCACGATGTAAGCCGGCGAATCGTGTGGCATCACCAGCGCGCGGTCGCCCACTTCACGAATCAAACGCGCCAGCCCATCGAGATACGCCTGGCCGTGAACGCCGGCAGGCACAATCAGCCGCTCGACATCGGCTATCGTCCGAATCACACCGCCCACCGGGTCGCAGATCTTGCGTCCGGTCGCCATTTCGCGCGCTGCCAGCGACTCCTTCAACAGTTCGTGCTCCACACCGGTGTTGTTGTCGCGGACATACCACGCCTCGCGCGTCTCGCGCAACAAGGTGGGGTCGAGCAGGCCGGAGCCGGCGCCATCGTAGAACACAATGTCAGGGTGATGGCAATTCGCTATAGCCAGGTGCGCACGATGCCACGTCTCGTGGCCGCCGAACGCAAGCTGCCACGGCGCAAGGCCGGCCAGCTTGAAAATGTAATCGAACCCCCATGTGAACAGCGCCACGGGCGCGCGATGCGTGGGCCGGCCGGCAAGCGACTGCAGGGCCAACGGGCGGCCCATAGGTTCTGATGCGTTCATAGTGAATGAGTGTGACGATTAAGATCGCCGCGCGACCCCAGTCCGGCGCTTACTGCGCCTTCAGTGCCTCGACAGACACGGCATAGCGCGCCACATTCGGCGATGACGAGGCCAGCGAGATGTCGAACGCCAGCGTCTGGTTCGGGGTTACCGGCCCCTCACTCAAGACGGCCTGTCGATAGCCGATCACCCGACCATCTGGATCATAGGTCGTCACCACCAGCAAAACCCGCCCAGCATTCACGGTGTCCGAGTTCGTGACCTCGCCATATACGCGGAACTGCGATCCGCTGGGCGCGCCTTCGCTCCGCGTGACGGTCACGTTCGCATAGCGCGCCGCCGGGTCGATCACCTCGCCGCGCAAGGGCACGATGCTATACCGGTTGTACGCCGCCGGCGGATCCGTAAACAGCACGCGAAACGGCGATGTGGCATTGGGCCGCACCATCTCCTGCGCCACGAAAAAGGGAACCGTCAAAAGAATTTGTCCCGCTTCATCGAGCAAAGAGATCTCAAGCTGCACATTGCCGATGGCATCCGGGCCGGGGTTGAACACTTCTCCAAGCGCCTCCAGGCTGCCCATCGGCGTGCGATACACATTCAGGCCGCGAATCTCCAACGGCGTAGGGGTGGGCGAAGGCATCAGCGCGCTGCTCTGCGCGCCAGACGCAGAGGGGCCGATCGGAATAATCAGGGTCTGTCCAATCTGAAGCGCAGCCGGGTCGATGTTGTTGATGGCGATCAGATCGGCCACACTCACGCCAAACTTATTGGCAATCAGGATCGGCGTATCGCCCGACTGCACAACATAGGTGACCGGTGTCGGCGATGGCGTGGCCTCGCGCAACGGCGGCAACGTGGCCGGGGCCAGCGTTGCCGTCGCCGGCGGCGTCAACGTCGGCCTCGGACTGGGCAGCGGGTTGGTGGGCGACACCGTCGGCGTGGCATCGGCAATCGAGCCGCCGCACGCGGCAGAGATGATCGTAAGCGCGATGAGGGCAATTGCCGCAGCGACATCGAATCGGGGTCTCATCACGCCGCGATTATACTGGCCGTCTGTCCTGTGACCAACCGTAACCACCCCAAAGCCAACCTGGCGCCGGCCATCATCGCGCTGTGCCTGTTCATCACAGCCTGCGCCGGCCAGTCGCGCGCGCAAGTGCTACCTGCGTCACCCACCGCAAGCGCGGTTACTGCGACTGCGCGCGCAACCCCCAGCCCGCCGGCGCCGGCATCCATCTCGCGCTCGCGCGAGCTGGAGCCGTATGCGCTGGCGCTGCGCCCCAGCCATCGCCACGATCTCGACGCATTCGACAAAGCGACTCGTTACAACATCGATCTGGTCGTTGATCCGGCCACGCGCTCAGTTGCCGGCCGGCAGACCGTGCGTTACACCAATCGCGGCGCCTCCCCGCTAAACGAGATTGTGCTGCGCCTGTACCCCAACACGCCCTACATGGGCGGAATGATGCGCATCGACAGCGCGCTGGCAGAAGGCCAGCCTGTCACACCGTCGGCCTGGCTGCGCGCATCGTCTGATGTGGCAGCCCCGGTCACAGACACCTCGGTCATCCGGCTGCCGCTCCATGCGCCGCTGGCCGCCGGTCACAGCGTGTGGCTCACCATGACATTCACACTGACCGCGCCGACAAACAGCGAGACCGGCTACCGCGTGTTTGGGCGGGCCAACGGCGTGTTGTCGCTGCCCAACGCCTACCCCATGATCCCGCCGCGCGACGAGGCCGGCTGGCGCGTGGACGAAGCGCCGGCCTGGGGCGACATCGTCTTCAGCGAGAGCGCGTTGTACCGCGTGCGCATCCGCGCGCCGGCGGCAGAGGTGATCGTCGCCACCGGCGTGTGCGCGCCCTCCGCAAGTCTGCTGGAGCCGGCTGCGCTTCGCGCGCCCGCGCCAGTCCCACAGGCAAATGGCCAGAGCGAAACATCCACAACGCCACAGCCGCAACAGGATGTGACCTGCGTGGCCGGCCCCGCGCGCGATTTCGCCCTTCACCTCAGCGACCAGTTCCAGTCGATCCAGGCGCCCCTGCCCTCCCAGGGCGAATACATCACGATCAGCAGCTACTACTTGCCGGGGTCGCGGATGGGCGGCGCGCGCGCGTTGTTGTACGCGATAGAGGCGATGCGCGTGTTCGAGCGGCGCTTCGGCCCCTATCCCTTTAAGGAACTTAAAGTGTTCATGTCGCCCACCACCTCCGGCGGCATCGAGTACCCGATGCTGGCCGGCGTCACCGATGCGCTCTACGACATCACCGGCGGCTACTTCGAGTGGGTGACGGCGCACGAAGTCGCGCATCAATGGTGGTACGCGCTGGTGGGCAGCGACCCGCTCAACGAAGCCTGGCTCGACGAGGCGCTGACCCAGTATGCCACCTCGCTCTACATCGAGGATCGCTATGGACTGCCGGCGGCGCAGGCTGAGCGCGAGCGCTACTTCACCCGGCGCTACGAGGACGACGCGCGCCGCGTGAACCGGGACGACCGCGTGGGACAACCCACCGGCGCATTCGACCGCAGGGCGTATGGGCCGCTGGTGTATGGCAAAGGCCCGCTCTTCTTTCAGGCGGTCCGCGATGCCGCCGGCGACGCGCGCTTCAATAGCTGGCTGCGCGCCTACTTCAACCGCCATCGCTACGGCATCGCGTCGGCGGAGAACTTGCTGCGCGTAGCGGATGAAACCGGCATCGGGCCGGTTGCGCGTCAGGCGTACCAGCAATGGATTCTGGGCGCAGGCCGGCCCGATTGAACGCCTGCGCGCAGTGCTACGGGCGCGTCTCCCGAACTCACGCTAAGATAGCGCCATGTCCACAGGCCGGCACAACATCGAGGCCGCTCTCTCCCCCGACGGCGCGCGCGACATTCCCGTCGTCATCCCCTACGAGAGCGTTTTCATCCGCGACCACTGGGACGAACTGACCGGCGCGCCGTGGTGGCAACGCGCGTCGCCAAATATCGACGACCAGCTCGCCTGGCGAGGCAACGTCATCCGCAGCATCGGCCAGGACTGGTTCGATTTGCCCGCCTGCGCGCCGCGCGCAGTGCGCGAACAACTCTTTCTAACACCGGAAGGCAATCGAGCGTGGATAGTGGATCGCCGGGCCGGCACACAACACCGGGTCGAGCGCGAAGCCGTCGGTGGCTGGTCGCCACGCGGCGGGATCGAGTCGATGCACCCGCAGCATCTTGCAGAAACCATTGACGAGATCGACGCGCTCATCCCGCTGCCCGATGACGCTGACCCGCGCGCCTTGCCCGACGATGGCCGGCACGATCTGGCTCGCGCCCTGCTGGCCAAGTTCGGCGCGTCACACTTTCCGATGGGCTTCGTCGCCGCGCCACTGTGGCGCACATACGATGTGTGGGGCTTCGAGGGCATGATGACGATGATCGCAACGCGGCCCGATCTGGCGCGCTACGCCTGCAATCGCTTGCTGACAGAGGCGCTGTGGATCGTGCGCGAGGCGGCCGCGCGTGGTTGCGCCGGCGTGTGGATCGAGGATTGCATGACGGACATGATCCACCCCGACGCCTTCGCGTCGCTCAACCTGCCATTCGTGCGCGCCATCACCGAGGAGATTCGGGCCTGCGGCATGAAGAGCGTGCACTACTTCTGCGGCAACCCGGCCGGCAAATGGTCGTATCTGCTCGACGCCGGCGCCGACGCGCTGTCGCTGGAAGAAAGCAAGAAGGGATTCGCGATCGACATCGACGAGGTCGTCGAGCGGGTCAATGGCCGGTGCGCTGTGCTGGGCAATCTGGACGCCATCGGCGTGCTCGAGCAAGCCACGCCAGAGCGCCTGCGCGCCGAGATTGCCCAGCAGATGGCAGCCGGCCGGCGCAACGGCAGCCGCTTTGTGATGAGCCTGGGCAGCCCGGTCACGCCGGGAACACCAGTCGAGCGCGTGCGCCTGTATTGCGACCTGGCGCGCGATATTGGGCGGACTATTCCCGCCTCCAGGAGTCAAAACAAGTATGGAGACCTGCGTTGATTTCGCCTACGCTTTCGCCACTCCCCATCGCTTGACCGTTGCGCGGCCAGACAGTAACGACAAGACGTTGCTCGACTGTCAACCTGGCAGCCTGCGCATGGCATGGTCGTATGACAACCCAGGGCGCTTCCCAACCTTTGCCTTCATGACCCCCACCACAACCTGGGAGCTATGGCTTACGCCGCAAGTGGAGGGACAATCCTTCGTCCACAGCGCCTGGACAAGGCTGGATGGCTATCTACCCATTCTCGACAACACGCACTATGACGGGCGGGGCGTCATGCGCATCGAAGCAGCCGGCGCAGCAACTGCGTGCGTCCTACGCATCACAATGAAGAACACCGGCGACCGCGCGCGCGCGTTTAGTCTGCGCGTCGAAAAGCCCGGCGCCTGGGCCGGCTACAACCCGGCCTGGGTCGACTCGGAAGCAGCCGGCGACACCCTGCTCGCCGGCTGGCTCGACCGTGCTGATCGAGTGCTTGCGCTCGGCATGGGGGCCGACCACCACCCTGTCACTCACGCCAACGCCCTCACCATGCTCTGGCGCCTCGCGCCCGGAGAAACGCGCACCGCATGGCTGGCGCGGCCCTATTCAGCCTATTCAGCAGACCTGCCCGCGCTGCGCCGCAACAACTGGCAGGCCGAGTTCGAGCACGCTCGCGCAGAATGGCAGGCGCTCTGCAATCGCGCCGCGCGCGTCCACATTCCAGACCCCGGCGTGCGCAACGCTTTCTATGCCGGCCTGGCTGACCTGTTCATCATGCGCGAACCGATCGCCGGCGGGCACATCGTGGGAGAACCCGGCACTGAAATGTACCGCGCCCCCAACTCCTACGAGGCCGGCATCCTGGCCATCGCGCTCGACCAGGCGGGTTTGCACGAGGAGGCCGAAGCCGGCTATCGCTTGCCACTTGCGCTTCAGGAACCCGACGGCAACTGGACCGAGCCGCAAGGCTGGGGTCACCTGATGTGGGGCGCTTCCGGTTTCAAGTGCTGGACTGCCATGACGCACTACCAACTCACGGGGAATCGCGATTTCCTGGCTCAGGTCTACCCGCGCATGGCTGCCAGTTCGCGCTGGCAGGAGACCCAGCGGGCCAGGACACGCCGGCTGGTGAACGGCGAGCGCCCGCTGACCTACGGCCTCATGCCGCGCGGCATGGGCGATTGCGGCCTCAAGGACGATGACGACCTGTACGGGGTCTTCATTCCGCACAACATCTGGGCGGTATACGCCGATCGCTGCTCCGTCGAGGCGGCGCGCATCCTGGGCCACACAAGCGACCTGCCCGAACTGGAGCGCATCCATGAGACAGCGTTGAGCGATCTGATGCGCGCGATGGACGATGGCGCCATTCGGGAAAACGGCTATCGCTGGATTCCCGGCGTTCCCGGCAAAACAAGCGGCAGCCGCTGGGGCGTCTTAAACGCGCTGTTCCCCTGCGCGCTCCTGCCACCGGATCACGAACTGATCACCGGCACGCTGCGCAAGATAGAGTCGCAACTCAGCCCGGGCGGCATCCCCATCAACACAGGCTGGTTGCCCGATGGCATGTGGGTCGCCATCACGCTGGACAATGTTGCTGAGGCGCATCTGGCGCGCGGCAACGGCGACGCGGCCGCCGAATACGTGCTCGCCACACTCAACCACGGCACGCCGCTGTACTCGTGGTGCGAGGAACGCGGCCAGGATGCCGGATCGAGCAAGATCACCGGCGACCGTCAACACCTGTGGACGCCAGTCGCAGTCGTGCGCACATTGCGCGATTGCCTGGTGATGGAGCGAGACAACGGCCTCGAACTCGCCCTGGGGATACCCCGTCTGTGGCTTGATAGCGGAGAGCCAGTGGGAATCGATCACGCTCCAACCCGGCTTGGTCTTGTGTCCTATCAGATGAGGTATGAGTCGGCGCAGCGGCGCGTGCGCGGAACAGTACATTTCCCGGATCGCGCGCCTCTGGACTGGGTGCGGCTGCATGTCCGGCTGCCGCGCAATCTGCGCCTGGCTGGCATGACGCAGCCTTGCGGCGCAACCATCGTCAACGCCGGCGCGGCTTTGCATTGGGCGACGCCCCATGGCGAAGTTCAGTTTGAAGCCGCCGTCGAGTAGCGCTTGCCGTCGGCGCATTGGGCCGGACGCAGAGGCGCGCATTGCGTAATCACTTGATTCGCCGGGCACGCAAGTCGGCTGCAAAGAGGAGCGTGTGGTCGATGGATTTACCACGGATCTTCAGCGCCACTTCACTGGCAGTAATCGTGCCGCGCATGGTCGCACCCACATCCATGCCAAACGGCCACACCATTTCGACGCCGGGGGCTATCCGAGTTGTGGCCCACAGACGATTGTTGGCGCCACCATCGGTCGTCAGCGTGCCGCTGATTGTCCTGCCGTTCATTGCGAGTTCCCACAGAGTGAGAACTACGCACCGGCTGCTGGGCGTATACGTCCGTCCCCCAGAGAGCAGCCAGAACTCGCCGTCCTGGGGATTGTCAGGGTCCTGGTCGGCGGTGATGTGAAGGGTGAATGGATTGGACTCCCGGACCGCGCCGCAGCGCTCGGGCGCGCGGATGAACACAGACACCGCGCGCCGGTGCGTCTTGCGCGCGCCACACGCCGGTTCGCCGAATTCATCCAGATCGCAGTATTGGATGGCTACCGCTGCCGTGCCGCGATATTCGCCATACAATGCCGCGACGGCAGTTTGGGCATCAGGCCGGCCTGTCCACCCGGCGTATGCGCTGCCCGTCGGCCAAAGCAGAATCACCACACTGGCGCAGGCCACAAGCCGCCGTAACGTGAGAGCGCTCATGTTCGCCTCCCCTGGCATCGGCACTGGCCTCACAGACGCCACAACACGCAACCGGGACGACCCTGCGTGACGCAATGCGATGCGACACATACCCTGCCCGCCCATGATACCGTGCTGCGCGTGCTAGACTCGCGCTCATGCATGAGACGTGCGTAGTCGTGGTTGGCGGCGGTCTGGCCGGCACAGAAGCGGCCTGGCAAATCGCCGAGAGCGGCCTGCGGGTCAAGTTGTGCGAAATGCGCCCGCGCAAGATGACGCCGGCGCACACCACCGGCCATCTGGCCGAACTGGTGTGCAGCAACTCGCTCGGCTCGGACCTGATCGACCGAGCGCCGGGATTGTTAAAAGATGAGCTGCGCAAACTCGGCTCGTTGCTGATCCGGTGCGCAGCCGAAGCGGCTGTGCCGGCCGGCGGGGCGCTGGCCGTCGACCGCGACGTGTTCGCGCAAGCCGTCACACAACGCATCGAATCCCATCCACGCATCGAGATCGCGCGCGAAGAGGTGACGCACATTCCGACCGAGCCGACTGTCATCGCCACCGGCCCGCTCACCTCCGACGCGCTGGCCGCCGACATCGCCCGGCTCACCGGCAGCGAATATCTCTACTTCTGGGACGCCATCGCCCCCATCGTCACGCTCGAGTCGATCGATTTCACGCGCGCGTTTCGCGCCTCACGCTTTGGCCGACATTCGCCGATTCATAGCGACGTTGCGCAGCCCTTTACAGGCGAAGCCGACCATCAACCCGATGCGCAACCGGAAGGCGACTACATCAACTGTCCGATGACGCGCGAGGAGTACGACGCATTTGTGGACGCCCTGCTCAGCGCGGAAACTGCCACGCTGCGCGACTTCGAAATGCGCGACGAACATTTCTTCGAGGGCTGTTTGCCGATCGAGGTGCTGGCGCGGCGCGGACGGCAATCGCTGGCCTTCGGGCCGATGCGACCGATCGGCATCCGCGACCCGCGCACCGGCCGGCGACCCTACGCGGTTGTGCAACTGCGGCAGGACAATCTGGCCGGCAGCCTGTACAACCTGGTCGGCTTTCAAACCAACCTTAAATTTCCAGAGCAGGAGCGCGTGCTGCGCCTGATCCCTGGCCTGGGCAATGCCGAGTTTGTGCGCTTCGGGCAGATTCACCGCAACACGTTCATCAACGCGCCCGCGCTGCTGGATCCAACCATGCGCTATCGCAATGGCGAGCAGCAAGGTTATCCGGCGTTGTTCTTCGCCGGCCAGATCGTGGGCGTCGAGGGCTACGCCGGCAACATTGCCACCGGCCTGGTAGCCGGGCTGAACATGGCGCGTTTGTTACAGGACCGGCCTTTGCTCAGCCTGCCGCCCACCACCATGATCGGCGCGCTGTGCCATTACGTGAGCCATGCCGAGCCGAAAGACTTTCAACCGATGAAAGCCAACTTCGGCATTTTGCCGCCGCTTGAGGGGGAATTGGGCCAGCGCCCGCCGCGCGACAAACGGGCCAGAGCCGCCATGCACATCACGCGCGCGCAGGCCGATCTGGATGCATTTCTGGCGCAGTTGCGCTCCACGTGAGCAAGGCCGGCCTCATGACGCAGCCGAACTGAGCGCAGGGGGGCCGGTAGGCGCCGGGCTGCCCCCAGCCGGCTCGATACTGACGCCGAACCGAGAGTAGGAACCCAGAGGCTGCGGCGCCACCACGACCAGCGTTGCCTCTCCGGTGGCGGGCACGTTGAACACAGCGCCGCTGTCGCGTGTGCCGTCAGGATAGATCAGCCACAACTGGTAGGACTGAGAGGGTGGCAATGGCGGCAAGTCGCGCGCCTCAAACAAGGCCAACGTTTTGTCCGGCGCAAAACGCAGACTTCCGGTTGCGCTTGCGGCAGCCGGGCGTCCCGAGAGCGCGACCACATTCACGTTACCGCCAACCAATGTCACCAGCGCCTGCTGCTGCTCGTTGACGCGCCGCACAAGCGCCTCACGCTCGTCGGTGAGCCGGGCAACTTGAGCAGCCAGCATGACACAGGCCACGGCCAGAACAGCCACAGCCAACCTCCACGCCCAGAGGGGGATACGCCGACTAATCCGATGCGCGCCCGGCTTTGCGCTGGCCGATCGCAGCAAGCGCTGTCGCAGTTCCGGCGGCGGCGCTCTACGCGGCACAGACAGGAGCAGACCATCGGCCAGGCTTGCGTAATCCGCAAGCCGGGCGCGACAGGTCTCGCAGCCGGCCACATGCGCCAACACTTCGGCGCGCTCGCCGGGATCAAGCGCATCGAGCGCCAGCGCCGGCAGAGCCGGTTCAACCTGCGCACATGTGCGATTCACCATATCTCAACTGATGCAAAACGCGCAGACTGCCTGTTTTGGATGCATCGCGCCGGGAATCAACCGATCTTCAACCACGCTGCGCGAAGCTTGTCCATAGCCAGGCGCAGCCGTGTTTTGATCGTGCCCAGCGGAATGCGCAGATATTCCGCGATGTCACTCTGACTGAGGCCGCGATAGAAAGCCAGCACGATCACCTCGCGCTGCTCGACAGGCAGATCATCAAGCAGAAAGCGCAATTCGCGCCAGCGCGCGTCATCTTCCTGGGCAATGTCGCGCGGTTCAGGAAACGAAACGTCGTCAAGCGAGGCTGCTGCGCGCGTGCGCCGGTCACGGCGGAGACGGTCGATCGCCGATCGCCGGGCGATGGTCAGGAGCCAGGCCACAAAACGACCGTTATCGACACGGTAGCGTTCGGGCCGATTCCACAGCTTCATAAATGTGTCCTGCGTCACTTCTTCGGCAGCGGCGCCCTCGCCCACGATCGTCACAGCCAGCGAGTAGACCCGGCTGCCATAGCGATCATAGAGTTCCGCAAGCGCCGAAGCATCATGGTCCAGCACACGCCGCATCAAATCGTAGTCAGACTCCGCAGACTCCACGGCTCTAGTATATGCGCGTTGTTTGGGGTAGAATGAGATTCCTGTGTTGGAGAGATGCCGGAGTGGTTGAACGGGGCGGTCTCGAAAACCGTTGTGGGGCATTCGCCTCACCGTGAGTTCGAATCTCACTCTCTCCGCCTTCAGCGATTAGCCGGCAGATGACGGTTGGTCGCTGTTTGCTATAGGCCCCAAAATGGCTGCGCGCTGTGCAGAGTGTCTGAACGAAGCGATTGAGCGATGCGAAGTGTCGGGCGTGCCGTTGTGCGCCGGCTGCCTGTGGTACACCGAAGACGGCCGGCGCGTCAGCGAGCGGGTCGCCCGGCGGATGAGCGAACAGGGCGAGACTGTCTACTCCCCCAAGACCTACCTTGACCAGTTAGGCACGGCCATCGCATTGCCGCGCCTGCCCGAAGCGCCCCCTTTGCCTATCCGGCAACGCAACGGGAACGACTTCATCGCGGCGCTGGCCGGGATCAGCGGGGTCATGTCCATCGCCACGTGTTTCGGAGTGGGCTTTGCCTTCTGCGCGCCGCCGTTGCCGCTGCTGCCCTTGTTGCTGGGCTGGATCGGGCTGGCCGGCGCGCGCCATGCCAGCAGGCCGGAACAGGCGCGCCTGCTGTCGTGGCTCGGCATCGCCGGCGGCCTGGGCTTCATTGCCCTGATGCTGTTGCTGGTGATCGGGTCAATTGCCTTCGGCACAACCACCCTGTTGGGCGGGCTGCTCACCCCTGTGGGCACGCCGGCTGCCCCATGACGCAATACTGCACTGCTATAATGCGCGCGCTCAGCTGAGCGCGTGCGGAGTCCAACCCTGCAAGCGCGTCGGGCATCTCCTAATAACGACCATGCGAGTTCTGATCACAGGGATGGACGGGTTCGCCGGGAGCTATCTGGCCGAACTCCTATTGCGTGAAACGCACTGGAATTTGATCGGCGTGTCACGTTCGACCGAGGGGGAGCGCGCCAGCAATCGGGTGCAGTGGTGGCGGCTCGACCTGCGCGACCCAGACGGCATTCGCCGGCTGATGAAGTACGAACGCCCCGATCTGGTGATCCACCTGGCCGCCCAGTCGCACGTGCCCACCGCGTGGAAGGATCCCTGGGCAACTGTCGAGAACAATCTGCGCGGCCAGATCAACCTGCTGGAAGGCATTCTCATTAACAAACTGACGCCGCGCGTGTTGATCGTCACGTCCAACGAAGTGTACGGCGCGCCGGCGCTGTCGAGCGATCTGCCGTTCACCGAGGCCAGCCCGTTGCGCCCCAACAATCCATACGGCGTGAGCAAAGCCGCCCAGGATTTGTCTGCGCTGCAATACCACTTGAGCCACAAGCTCGATCTGCTGGTAGCCCGGCCCTTCAACCACATCGGTCCGCGCCAGCGCGAGCATTTTGTGGTGAGCGACTTTGCCCGCCAAATTGCGCTGATCGAAGCCGGCAAACAAGAGCCTGTGATGCGCCTTGGCAACATGACCGCCCAGCGTGACTTCACCGATGTGCGCGATGTGGCGCGGGCTTATCTGTTGCTCATCAAGTTCGCGGATGGCGGGCGGGCCTACAACGTGTGCAGCGGAACGCCGCGCTCCATTCAGTCCATCCTCGACCTGATGTTCAGCATGACATCGGCGCGCATCACCGTGGAGACTGACCCGGCCAAATTCCGCCCGTCTGACACGCCGATCAGCTACGGCGACCCGAGCCGGCTGCGCGAGGCCACCGGCTGGGCGCCGGCCATTCCCTTCGAGCAAACCATCGCCGATGTGCTGAACGACTGGCGCGCGCGCGTGGCTGCCGGCGTCGCCTGATGCCTCTGCATGTTCTGACATATGAGCAGACCCACCGCACTCATTACCGGCATCACCGGCCAGGACGGCTCGTACCTGGCTGAATTCCTGCTGGAGAAGGGCTATCGCGTCACTGGCATGGTGCGGCGCAGCAGCACCACCAACTTCGACCGCATCCGCCACATTCAGGACGACATAGAGATCGTCGCCGGTGATCTGCTCGACCAGTCGTCGCTGATGGACATCGTGCGCGAATACCAGCCAGACGAGGTGTACAACCTGGCTGCGCAGTCATTTGTGCAGACCTCATTCAGCCAGCCGGTGCTGACCGGCGAGTTCACGGCGCTGGGCGTCACGCGCGTGCTCGAAGCCATCCGGCTCGTGAAGCCGGATGCGCGCTTCTATCAGGCCAGCAGCAGCGAGATGTTCGGCAAAGTGGCGGAAGTGCCGCAGCGCGAGACGACTCCGTTTCACCCACGCAGCCCATACGGCGTGGCGAAAGTCTATGGACACTGGATCACCGTCAACTACCGCGAAAGCTACAATTTGTTCGCGTGCAGTGGCATCCTGTTTAACCACGAAAGCAAGCGTCGGGGCCTCGAGTTTGTCACGCGCAAGGTGACACACGCCGCCGCGCGCATCAAGCTCGGCCTGCAGGACAAGGTAAAGCTGGGCAATCTCGACGCCCGGCGCGACTGGGGCTACGCCGGCGACTATGTGCGCGGCATGTGGCTGATGTTGCAGCAAGATCAGCCGGACGATTACGTGCTGGCCACCGGCGAGACGCACTCGGTGCGCGAACTGTGCGAGGCAGCCTTCGCGCATGTGGGCCTGGACTGGCAACAGCATGTCGAGATCGACGCCAAACACTACCGGCCGGCTGAGGTTGATCTGCTGATCGGCGACGCCAGCAAGGCCCGCCAGCGCCTGGGCTGGGAGCCTGAGGTGCTCTTCAAGCAACTGATCGAGATGATGGTCGATGCCGACCTTGAAATGCTGCAACGTGAAGCCGGCGGGCGGCCCTCGCGTCTTTCCGGCTAGGCTTCGATTGATCTGACAATCACGTGATCTGACAATCATGTTTCGCAACACCTGAGGAGTCATTCAATGAGCGATATCAAATTCGGGACGGACGGCTGGCGCGGTCGAATTGCAGACGATTACACCTTTGCCAATGTGCGGCGCTGCGCGCAGGGCTACGCCGCCTATATCCTGGAGACGGCCCAGAACAAGCCCACCGCCGGCGAGATGGCGGTGGTCATCGGCCACGACAAACGCTTTCAATCCGAGGACTTTGCGGCAGCGGCAGCCGAAGTGTTGGCCGCGCATGGCATCAAAGTCTGGCTGACCGACGGCGCCACACCCACGCCGGTCATCGCTTACGCGGTCGTAGACAAGCGCGCGCTTGGCGCGATCAACATCACCGCCAGCCACAACCCGCCTCAGGACAACGGCTTCAAGGTGCGCGGCAGCACCGGCGGCGCCATCGCCCCCGACGGCCTCAAGCGCATCGAGTCGCTCATTCCCGCAGGGTCCGACGTGAAGACGCTGAGTTACGACCGGGCCGCGTCGCAGGGCCTGATCGAGAAATTCGACCCCGCCCCGCCCTATCTCGCCAACCTGGCGAAGCTGGTGGATGCGCAGCCCATCCGCGACGCCGGCCTGAAGATCGTCGTCGATGCGATGTGGGGCAACGGGGCCGGCTGGCTCACCCGCATCCTGGGCGGCGGCAAGACGGAGATCGTCGAGATTCACAACACGCGCAACCCCTCATTCCCGGAGATGAAGCGCCCCGAGCCGATCCCACCCAACGTCGACGCCGGCCTGGCCGCCACGATACAGCACGGCGCAAGCTGTTGCTGCATCATGGATGGCGATGCCGACCGCTGCGGTCTCGGCGATGAGAACGGCCGCTTCGTCGATCAGCTGCGCGTATTCGCCCTGCTGGCGCTGTACCTGCTCGAAGTGCGCGGCCAGCGCGGCCCGATCGTCAAGGCGCTCAGCACCACTTCCATGCTCAACCAGCTCGGCGAAATGTACAACGTGCCCGTGCATGAGACCGGCGTCGGCTTCAAATTCGTCGCGCCAAAGATGACCGAGGTAGACGCCATGATCGGCGGCGAGGAAAGCGGCGGCTACGCTTTCCGGGGCCACGTGCCCGAGCGCGACGGCATTCTGGGCAACCTGTACCTGCTCGACTTCATGGTCAAGACCCGACGCTCGCCCTCGCAACTGGTGGACCTGTTGTTCAGCAAAGTCGGGCCGCACTACTATGACCGCATCGACACGCTGTGCACGCCGGCCCAACGCGACCAGGTGCGCGCGACACTCACCGCCATTCAGCCCGACAGGGTGGCCGGCCTGCGCGTCACCGGCAAGAACATGTCTGACGGCTTCAAGTTCAGCCTCGAGGACGGCGGCTTTTTGCTGGTGCGGCTGAGCGGCACCGAGCCGATTGTGCGCGTGTACACCGAGACCACGCGTGAGGACTTGGTGCAGGCAATACTGCGCGACGGGTTGCGCATCGCCGGCCTGGGCGACACTGCCAGCGACGATTAGCCGGCCATGCTCTTTGACACGCATTGCCATCTCGACGCCGGCGCTTTTGACCCCGACCGCGACGCGGTATGGGCGCGCGCGCAACACGCCGGCGTCGAGTGGCTGGTGAACCCGGCCTACGATCTGCCGAGTTGCCGGCGCGCCATCGAACTGGCCGGCCAACACGCCCACATCTACGCCGCAGTCGGCATCCACCCCAACGACTGCGCCACATTCGAGAACGACCTGCCGGCCCTGCGCGCGCTGATTGGTCAACCCAAAGTGATCGCCATCGGCGAGATCGGCCTGGACTACTACTGGGACCGAACGACTCCCGCGCAACAGGCAGCGGCGTTCGTGGCGCAACTGGCCCTGGCACGCGAATTCAACCTGCCCGTCATCGTGCATTGCCGCGACGCCTACGCAGACACACTGGCGCTGCTCGAAGCGCACGCGCAGGGAATGCGCGTCGTGTTGCACGCATTCGCCGGGCGGATGGAACACGCCGAGCGCGCGCTGGCGCAGGGCTGGCACATTGGCATTGGCGGCCCGGTAACCTATCGCAAGGCCGAGAACCTGCGCGAAGTGGCCGGCGCAATCTCGCTCGACCGGATGCTCCTCGAAACCGACTCGCCCTACCTGCCCCCGCATCCGCACCGTGGCCGGCGCAACGAGCCGGCATACATTGCCCTCGTAGCTGAGAGCGTATCTCAGGTTCGCGGCGTATCATTCAGCCGCGTTGCGGATGCAACAACGGCTGCCGCAATGACGTTTTTTGGGTTGTAGGGCGAGTGGAAATATGGATACTGTGTCCGGGCTGGCGCGCCAGACTGTAGCCGGCCAATCAATTCGAATGGAGTCAACACACGGGATGGAAGCTGCTCCCGACGCCGCGCGCAACACGCCACACCGCGCAA
>DAOUDB010000373.1:0-27100 GCA_034431495.1 Thermoflexales bacterium | reverse complement strand
GTAGATGCTGTCGATGATTTCCTGGCGGTTGATGGCATGGCTGACCGCCTTGCGGAAGCGGAAGTCCTGGGAAACTTGCTGCCACACAGTGTCCGAGTAGGTCTGGTTCAAACGCAGACCGCTCGAATCCACGTGCATATCCAGCAGGACAACACGGATGTTAGCTTTGTCTTCGTTCTCCTTGTACAGCGGCACTTTCACCAGCGCTGTGCTCTCGCGCAGGAAGTCCACATCACCGGTCACGACCTTGACGTTCACCATCTCCACATTCTCCATCTGGGTGGAGATGATCGTGTCGATGTACGGGAGTTGCTTGCCCTCGGTGTCAACCTTGTAGTAGTAGGGGTTGCGCTCGAACTTGAGAATGCCCTGATCAGCCGGCACGCCAATCCACGGGTTCAGCGCGGGATAGTTCACGCACTGCGGATTGGTCATCTCCCAGTTTGTGCAGTCCTTCAGGTTGAACAGGTTCCACCATTCGTCGGTCAGCTTCTGCTCCTCCATGAGAGGCTTGAGCTTCTCCATATCCGTGTAGGTGGGATGGAACTGCTTAAGGTAGTGGCTGGGGCGCAACAGCTCTGTGTAACCGCGCCAGCCCTCGATAGTCAGGTTACGCAGGAAGCCGCCGTACGGCGCCGGGAACGTCACCTTGAAGGTAAAGTCATCGATGATCTCCAGCGTGCCCGGCTCGCCGGTCGGCGCATAGCCGGTGCGGAAGATGTTCGGCACACCGTTGGGATACAGCTTGTCATTGCCGTAGATGTCTTCCCACACGAAGCGCACATCCTCGGTGGTCACCGGCGTGCCGTCCGACCACTTCAGGCCCTTGCGCAGATAGAAGGTGATCTCTTTGTTGTCGTTCTCAACCTTGAAGTCCTTGACCACATTGCCGCGAATGCCCTGCACGCCGATGCCGGGCGCGCTCAACAGCGGCTCGTTCATCATGACGAAAATATCCGGCGCCCAGTTGGCCACCGCGTGCGCCGAGCGCAGCGTGCCACCATATTTGCCCGGCTGCCAATCCGGCAGATCGGTCTCGGACAGGATGACTCCGGGGCCGACAATGAACGGGTCTTCGGGCAGGCGCTCATCGACAGGTGGCAACTCGCCGGCCTGTACTTTGGCGGCCAACACCGGCGATTCCTGATACTTGCCGGCGGGGGCGGCGGGTTCGGCGGGGGCAGCCGGCTGTTCGGCTGGCGCTGCTGGCTGCTCGGCCGGGGCGGCCGGTTCAGCCGGGGCACCTGTTGGCGCAGGCGCCTGGGTGCAGGCTGCAAACAGCATCGAGGTAGCGGCAAGCAACATTACGGACTTAAAAAGGCGTCTTGGCTTTTTCATTCGTAACTTCCTCCTCGTTTACTCAGACAACAGGGAACAGGCATCGCCCGTTCGGGTAAGTGTGGGTTACGACAATTCAGCTATCTCTGTCTGCTCGGCCTCCTTGCACGCGCTGAAGGACATCCATCCCGGCCAGTGTACTACCGGATTGCAATGAAGCGCACGGCAACTTCACCGCGTGAATCTTATCCAAGTGCAAATGGAATGTCAATGTGGCCGGTCCAAGCCTGCCGAAACGGCAGAACGAACCGGCAAATATCCTTTGCCACAGGATCAATATGCCAAATCCTCAACGATTCTGAACGAAGGCACGAAACCGGCTGCCGCTGCGCAGACAGAGTCGTGGATCGAGTCTACCGCGCCGCCTCGGCCGGCAGCGCCGCGACAAATCGCCGCGTGATGGCAGCCGGATTGGTGATCGCATCGCCCACGCACACGGCAAATGCGCCCAACACGAACGCGCGCGTGACATGCTCCGGCGTGGTCACGCGGCCCTCCACCACGATGGGAACCCGGAGCGCACACGTTTCCATCGCCCCGGCCAGCTCTTGCACCAGCGCGAAATCGGGCGTGTGCGGGATGGCCGGCCGGCTGTGAGGCGTATACCCCGCCAGCGTGGTCGAAACCAGATCGGCGCCGGCGCGCGCGGCAGCAATCCCCTCCGCCAGCGTGGACACGTCAGCCATCACCGGCACATCCAGCTCGACATGGATGCGCTCGATCATCTCCGGCACAGTCAGTCCATCCGGCAACGGTCGGCCGGTGGCGTCGAAGGCAACCAGATCGGCCCCCGCTTCCACCACCCGGCGCGCCAGATCAAACGTGGCCGTGATGTAAGGCGCGTATCCCTCAAACGCCTGCTTGAAGATGCCGATCACCGGCAGGCGGGTTGCCTGCTTCACCGCCGCGATATCGGCCGGCCCGTTGACGCGCAAGCCGGCTGCGCCGCCGCGCTCTGCCTCGCGCGCCAGCGCCGCCATGAAGGCCGGCCCGGCCAGCGCGCTGCCCTCCTTCGCCTGACACGACACGATCAGCCCGTTGCGCAGGCGCTCGACTGTGTGAGAAAACGGCTGGTTCGACATGGGCGTGTCTGACCTGAGATAATACCCCGCTATGAGCCACACGCAACACACGCCGCGCCTCGGCACGCCGCACCGCGCGGCGCTCCTCATCGCCTGCGCAGCCAGCCTGATCTTGTCGGCGTGCGCCGATGCCGGCTTCCCCGCCCGACTGACCGCGCCGCAATCACCGCCGGGCGCTGCTGTCGCCAACGACGAAAAGCAAGTCACGCCGGAACCGGCCATCTCCACCGACGATGAGCCTTTGCTTCCTGATCGGCGCGTGCGGATCGGCCGTCTGGAAAACGGCCTGACCTACTACATCCGCCCCAACTTTGCGCCGCCCAATCGCGCCGAGTTGTGGCTGGCAGTCAACGCCGGCTCGGTGCTGGAAACCGACTCGGAAAAGGGCGTGGCCCACTTCGTCGAGCACATGCTCTTCAACGGCACGCGCAACTTCCCCGGCCTGGAACTCATCGACTTTCTCGAAAAGATGGGCATCGAGTTCGGCCCCGACATCAACGCCTACACCTCGTTCGACGAGACCGTGTACCAACTTCAAATTCCAACCGACGACCCCGCTCTGATCGAAACGGCGGTAGCCGTGCTGCGAGACTGGGCCGGCGAGGCGTTGTTCGACCCGGCCGAGGTCGATGCCGAGCGCGGTGTGGTCATCGAGGAGTGGCGCCTGCGCAGTCAGACTGCTTCGGGCCGGTTGAGCGAGCAGCAGATCAAGCTGCTGCTGGAAGGGTCGCTTTACGCCGAGCGTCTGCCCATCGGCGACATGGACGTTATCCGAACCATCTCGGCCGAAGCCGTGCGCGCCTTCTATCAGAAATGGTATCGCCCCGACCTGATGGCCGTCATGGCGGTCGGCGACTTTGACCCGGCCGAGATCGAGGGGCTGATCGAGGAATACTTCGGCGATTTGCCATCTGCGCAAGACGCCATCCCACGGCCCGCGCCGGCCGTCCCGCAGCGCGAAGACACACGCTACCTCATCGCCACCGATCCCGAAAATCCCTACGCCTACGCCATGCTCATCAATTCCATGGCGTCGAACACCGCCGGTACGCGCGCCGGCTACCGGCAGTTCCTGGCCAGTCAGTTGGTGTCGTCGATGTTGAACCGCCGGCTGGATGAAGCACGCCAGCAGCCCGACGCCCCCTTCAGCGGCGCCTATGCCAGTCGCGGCAGTCTCGTGCGCGGCGTCGATGTGTCGGTGCTGGCCGCGCAGACCGACGAAGCCGGCATTCTGGATGGCGTTGCCGCGTTGCTCACCGAAGCCGAGCGCATCCAGCGACATGGTTTCACCGAGACCGAACTTGACCAGGCGCGCTCGACTGTGCTGCGCCAGTACGAAGAACTGCGCAACCAGAGCGGCAACCTGAGCAGTTCGTATCTGGCTGCCGAGTTCGTGCGCAATTATCTGACCGGCGAAGCGATGCCCGGTATCGCAGCCGAGTACGATCTGGCCGAGTCGCTATTGCCCGGCATCACCGTCAGCGATGTCAACGCGCTGGCCTCGGACATGTTCTCAACCGAGGGGCGCGCCATCATCGTCGTCACGCCGGAGAAAGCGGGGGTGGCGCCGGTGACACAGGCCGACATCGAGGCAGTAGTTGCCCGCGTCGCGGCAAGCGACATCGCCTTGTATGCCGGCCAGTCGTCGCGCGATGCGCTGATGGACAAGGCGCCGGCCCCCGCCGCCATCATCTCCGAGAGAATCTACCCCGACCTCGGCGTGACCGAAATCACACTCGCCAACGGCGCGCGCGTGTTGATGCGACCCAGCGCCGGCATTCAGAATCAAGTGTTGTTGTCCGGCTTCAGCCCCGGCGGAAGCTCGCTCGTCTCCGACGAGGACTACCCCGAAGCGGCCACCATTGTCGAGATCGTCACACAGAGCGGCCTCGGCGACCTCAGCCAACCAGAGCTGTCGCAGGTGCTGTCACGCCTGGTCGCGCAGGTCACGCCATACATCGGCGCGCTGTCAGAAGGATTCATGGGCTATGCGTCACGGCAGGACCTGGAGACGGCATTCCAGATGGTGTACCTGTACGCCACCCGGCCGCGCGCCGAACCGGCCGCACTGAGCGCCCTGCAAACACGCCGGCGTGCCGACCTGGCGAACAAGGATCTCGACCCTGAGACTGTGTATGAAGACGCCATCGCTGCCGCGCGTTGTGGCAGTGGCATCCGTTGCGGGACACTGCCGCTGAAGCAGATCGAGTCGATCGACCTGCAACGTGCGTTCGAGATTTACCAGGATCGCTTCAGCGATCTGGGAGATGCGCGCTGGGTGATCGTGGGCGATTTCGACATCGAGACCGTGAAGGAACTGGCGCGGCGCTACCTGGGTGCACTGCCAACCACAGGCCGGCGCGAGCACTGGCGCAATGTGACACAACCGCTCTCGCCTCAGGACGCCAGCAAGACGATCTATCAGGGCCAGGCCGAGCGCAGTCTGGCCAGCCTGATCTACACCGGCAGCACCGACACCACGCTCCGCACCCGGCTGCGCCTGCGCGTGCTGGAGCGCATTCTCGACATCCGCCTGCGCGAGGTGATCCGCGAAGAGCGCAGCGGGTCGTATGCCCCATTTGCGTCGGCTAACTTCAGCCGGGTGCCAGAGCCGGGCTTCACAACGCGCATCTCGTTTCTGAGCGACCCGCAGCGGGTCGAAGAACTGCTGGATGTGGCGCGCCAGTTGGTGAATGAACTCCGCACCGCCGGCCCATCCGCAGACGACCTGGCCAAGGTCAAGGAGCAACTGGCGCGCAACTACGAGATCGACTCGCAGGGCAATGCCTACTGGCTGGATGTCTTGCAGTCTTCAGATAGCCTGATGAACGGCGCGCGATTAAGCCTGCGCTACCTCAATATACTGGACAGCCTGACTGTCGAGGACGTTCGCCGGGCTGCCGATGAGTATTTGCGCGACGATCAGGTTGCCCGGATCGTGCTCTACCCGGCCATCCACCAGCAGCATACCGGGCGCCGGTAGGATCGGGTTTCCAGCCACGCCAGGGGGCAATCAGGCAGTTCGATGTCGGACTTCTCGTAGAAATCCGACATCGAACTGCCTGCCGAGATAGTTCCTGGTTCCTATGGCAAAACGCTGCTCACACCGACGCGCGCGGGCTTGAGCGGGCGCGAAGATGTGATGGTCACTGTGCGTGTTTCACCCGGCAGCAGATCGAAGTAATTGTCTTCGGGCACAGCGCCCTCCGGCAACGTGAAGTGAACGGCATGCGCGAACACGTCGCTGGTGACACGCGCCGTCCACGTGCCGGGGCCGGCCTTCGAGACAGCCAGCGCCAGCGTGGGAGCCGGCAACGCCAGACGACGCACATCGGTTGCGCGCAACGTGGCCGGCAGGATTTCCACTTCCGCCGTGTTCAGGCGACGCACGCGCGCCATCCAGACCTGCTTTGATGGATCACCGCGCCCTTTGGCAAACGTGGCAACGACTGTGCGGGTCAGGGGCAGCGCAGTGAAGCGCGCCCGCTGCACATCGCGCTGCCGGCCATCGAGCGACAGCGCGCCATACTCCAGCGCGCCGTTCACAGTCGCCCGCGTGTCATTCGCCAGCGTGACGGTGATGACGCCCTTCTTCTCGCGCAGAATCAGGCGGGCCGGGGCCAGGGCACGCCGAACAAAATACCAGGCCGGCTTGCGGCGCAGGTAATAGTCCACGATCGTCCAACCCACCTCACCCCAGCAATCGGCATACATCCAGAACAAACCGCCGTGGCAGTCGGGACGCGCGCGGAACGACTCCAGCGAGTAGGCATACATCAACCCCTGCGTCAGACCGCTGTAGAGGAAATATTCATCCAGGCTGATCGATTCTGGATCGGCGTAGTGCTTGCGGATGCCGGCATCAACGGTGTTCTTCTCGAACGTGTTGTTGTGGTGCTGCCACACCTGGCCCTGCCGGTCGAACGGAGCGCCATCGAGATAGGCAACAACCGTCTCCTTCGGCGGCGCGCCGATATAGCCATACTCGGAAATGAACAGCGCGGAGCACTTATCGTACTCTTCGGGCGTGATGCGTTTGTTCATGTCCGGGTTCATCATGCAATCGAACCAGTGATGCCGATCGCCTACATCCGGCGCGTTGGGCGTCTCGCCGCCATAGGGTGAACCGTTCCAGTAAGGAATCTCCGGGCAGTTGGCGCGCACGACGCCCGGCAGCAGATAGTTGTAAAGATAAGCGCCGCTGCGCGTCTGTTCGTGCCACCACTCGTCGAAGCCCCAGTTGTTCTCGTTGCTGCCGCTCCACAGCGCCATGCAAGCATGGGTGCGCAGGCGTCTGGTCTGATAGTCGGCCTCGCGGCGCGCCTCCTCGACGAACCAGGGCAGGTGGTCGGGATATGGGGCACAGGCGAACATGAAGTCGTGCCAGACCAGGATGCCGTAACGGTCGCAGGCGTCGTAGAACGCCTCCGGCTCGTAGAGGCCCCCGCCCCACACGCGCAGCATGGTGAAGTTGGCCTGCTGCGCCTCGCGCACAAGCTGCTCGTATCGCTCGGCGCCGGCGCGGGCGTAGATCGTGTCGGCAGGAATCCAGTTCGCTCCTTTGCAAAAGACCTTGTGATCGTTCACCACAAAAGCGAACAGGTCGCGGTCGATCAGTTCGATGAAACGCAAGCCGGCTTTGACTGTCTGCGCCGCCCGCTCGCGGGATGCAATCAGCTCAACCTTAAATGTGTAGCGGTGTTGTTCACCCAGACCATTCGGCCACCACAGCCGGGGCGATTCGAGACGCAGCGCGAAATCGACGAAGTTCAGGCCGGAGCGCAGCAGGACTGCCTTGCTGATCGGCGGGGTGACCTGTTTGCCGTCGGCGTCGTGAATGGAGAGGCGCAGCGTCGCGTCGCCGGTCTTGAAGTAGTGCAGAAAGTCCACCGTGGCGGTGACGCGCACGTCGATGGCCTGCGCGATGCCGGCGTCGGGCGTGCGTTGTGGCAACACGCGCACATCGCGGATGCAGGCCGTGTTAAAGGCGCGGATGGTGACATCGCCGGCGATGGCAGTGGTCGCCACGCGCGGGCTCCAGTCCCAGCCGAACGAGTATTGCGGCTTGCGAACAAAGACGCGCCGCTGGTCGCCGCGTTCGGGCCGGCCATTGCCGGCCTCGGTGCTGACCGGCACGCCGAGCGGGGCCAGCATGTCCGGCGTCACATCCTCCACGCCGGCCGTCAACCGCACAAGCAGGGTGTTGTCGCCCTCGGCGTTGAGATGCGTCTTGATATCGGCGACAAACGGATAGAACGCGCTCTTGTGGTCGCCGAGGTGATGTCCGTTGAGAAAGATCGACGCATTGGCATCCAGCCCGTTCAGTTCCAGTTCGACAGCGTCTGACGCGGGCCAGGCGGGGTCGGTGGGGAACGTTCTGCGGAACCACCACGAGCGATCCTCGGTCCAGGCGCAGTCGAAGCTGTTCAGGCCGAGCAAGGGATCGCGGATGCGGCCGGCAGCCATCAGGCCCTGGTGGATGTCGCCGGGCACGGGTTGAGGCATCCAGCCCTCCGCGCGCACCAGCACACGGCCGGCGTCCCGCGCCGTTGTGGTCAGTGGTTCATCGATCAGCGCCCACGTCCCATTGAGCAGAGTTTCTTTCATGTCATTACCAAAAACAGGGACCCCAAGGAATCAAAGCGCACAAAGAGAAGCTGGATTCTTGTTACTTCGTGTCCCTCGTTTCTTCGTGGTTCGCAACATCACCCCTGCGCGTGCAGTTCGCTTACGGTGCGGAAGTGATAGCCGTACACGGCCAGCGTGATCGCCAACGGGAACACTTTGGGTTTCTTGAACAGCGCCCAGAAGAACAGGCGCCAGTAGTTGGCGCGCTCGACGCCCTTCATACCCAGCGCGTAGATCGAGTGAAAAAACGCGGCGATGTCGTTCTTGTCCAGATGCACGCGCACTTTTGGCGGCTGATACTCGCGCAGGAAAGTCTTCACCCGCTCGTAATAGACCTCCGGCGCGTACAGGTGGGTCATCAGCTTGTTGTAGCCCTCTTGAAGCGCGCGCAGATCCATCTTGGGGATGATGTTGGTCGTGCCGTCAGCGTTGTCGCCGCTCATCTCCTGACGGATGCGGCCTTCACCCATCAGCCGGCGGTACAGGTCGGTGCCGGCCGGCGCCTGCAACAGCCCGACCATGGCAGTGACGATGCCGCTGTTCTGGATGAACTCGATCTGGCGCTGGAAGATGGAGGGCGTGTCGTTGTCGAAGCCGACGATAAATCCGCCCATCACTTGCAGGCCGGCGCGCTGAATGCGCTTGACACACGCCACCAGATCGCGTTTGCGGTTCTGCAATTTGTGGCACTCGGCCAGGCTGGCCTCGTCCGGCGTTTCGATGCCCACGAACACGGAGTTGAAGCCGGCCTCCGCCATCATGCGCATCAACTCCTCATCGTCGGCCAGATTGATCGACGCCTCGGTCTGGAACAGCATACCGCGCTTGCCCTTGCGCCACGCGATGAGCGCCGGCAGGATCTCCGTCTTGATCTGCTTCTTGTTGCCGATGAAGTTGTCGTCCACGAAAAACACGTTGCGCCGCCAGCCCAACTCATAGATGCGGTCGAGTTCGGCGATGATCTGCTCGGCAGTCTTGGTGCGCGGCCGGTGGCCCAGCATCGAGGTGACGTTGCAGAAATCGCAGTTGTACGGGCAGCCGCGCGAGAACTGGATGCTCATCGAGTCATAGCGGCCCAAATCAGCCAGTTCCCACATCGGGATGGGCGTGCTGCAGATGTCCGCGTGTTCCGTGGTAGTGTAGACCCGCTGCAATTCGCCGCGCGCCAGATCGTCGAGGAATCGCGGCAGGGTAATCTCGCCTTCGTTCAACACCAGATGATCGACCTCGGGGAAGCTGTCCGGCTCGATGGTGAACAGCGGGCCGCCGGCCACCACCGGCACACCCATCGACTTGCAGCGCGCAATGATCTCGCGCGCCGATTTGCGTTGCACAACCATTGCGCTGATGAACACATAATCGGCCCACATCAGGTCGGTGTCTTTCAACTCGGTTACATTGACATCGACCAGCCGCTTGTCCCATTCTTTGGGTAGCATGGCTGCGATGGTGAGCAGTCCCAGCGGCGGCGAGCCGGCCTTCTTGCGCACAAACTTCAGCGCGTGCTTGAAGCTCCAGAAGGTGTCCGGGAATTCGGGATAGACGAGAAGAATGTTCACTTCATTGCTCCTGTGAATGGCGGCGGCATACACGCCGCCCCGCTAACAGCCAATCACTGTAACACCCCGGAGCAGGCGAGGATGCGGACTACTGGAGCTCGTGTGCCGTCCGGGCGATGATCTCGTCTTGCAGCGCCGCGCTCAGGTCGCAGAAATAATCACTGTAGCCGGCCACGCGCACAATCAGGTCACGGTATTGTTCGGGCCGGCGTTGCGCGGCGCGCAGCGTGTCCGCGTCCACCACATTGAACTGAATGTGATGTCCGCTCATGCGGAAGTAGGCCCGCACCAGCTGCGCCAGCTTGTCCAGCCCTTCGTCGCCGGCCAGCGCCTGCGGCGTGAACTTCTGATTGAGCAGCGTGCCGCCCGTCCGCGCGTGATCCATCTTGGCCACCGACCGGATGGCCGCCGTTGGACCGCGGCGATCCGCGCCCTGCACCGGCGACACACCCTCGGACAACGGCTGCCACGCCAGCCGGCCTTCAGCCGTCGCGCCGATCACCGAACCGAAGTACACGTGGCAGGTGGTCGGCAGCAGGTTGACATGATATGCGCCGCCCCGCGTGTTGGGCCGGCCATCAATGGCGCGAAAGTACGCCTCGAACACCTCGCGCATAACGCCATCGGCGTAGTCGTCATCGTTCCCGTAGCGCGGCCCGCGATTCAACAACAACTGCCGCATCCGCTCGTAGCCCTCGAAGTTCGCCGCCAGGGCCGCAAGCAACCCGGCCATGCTCAGCGTCTTCTGCTCGAACACGTGATACTTGATGGCCGTCATCTGATCGGTGATCGAGCCAAGACCGACGCCCTGAATGTAGGATGTGTTGTAACGCGCGCCGCCATCGTGGTAGTCCCGGCCGGCCTGAATGCAATCATCGATCAGGATCGACAGATACGGCGCGGGCAGATACGTCGCATACAGGCGCTCGATCACGTTGTTGCCGCGCACCTTGATGTCGACGAAATGGCGCAACTGCTTCTCGTAGGCGGCGAACAAATCGTCGAATGAGCGGAAGCCTGCCGGCTCGCCGGTCTGCGGGCCAATCTGCCGGCCCGTGCGCGGGTCAACGCCGTTGTGCAGCGCGAGTTCGAGCATCTTTGGCATATTGAAGTAGCCGGTGAGGATGTAGCTCTCCTTGCCGAACGCGCCCACCTCCACGCAGCCGCTCGAACCGCCGGCTCGCGCGTCGGCGACCGACTTGCCCTGGCGCATCAACTCCTGCACGATCACATCGGTGTTGAAGACTGATGGCTGACCGAAGCCGGTGCGAATGATCTTCGCCGCGCGCGTGATGAACCGGTCCGGGTTCTCCCGGCTCACCTGGATCGACGCGCTGGGCTGGAGCAGACGCATCTCCTCCACCACATCGAGCAGCAGGTAAGTCACTTCGTTGACGGCATCTGAGCCATCGGCGCGCACGCCGCCCAGGTTGATCTGGGCAAAGTCGGTGTAAGTGCCGCTCTCGGCCGCCGTGACGCCCACTTTGGGTGGCGCCGGCTGATTGTTAAATTTGATCCATAGACACTGCAACAATTCTTCGGCCTGGTCGCGGGTCAGCGCGCCGTCGCCGATGCCCTGCCTGTAGAACGGGTAAAGGTGCTGGTCGAGATGGCCAGGGCAGAAAGCGTTCCATGTGTTGAGTTCGGTGATGACGCCGAGGTGCACGAACCAGTAGGATTGAATGGCTTCCCAGAAGTCGCGCGGGGCGTGGGCCGGCACGCGCGTACAGACCTCTGCAATCCGCTCCAGTTCGGCCCGGCGTTGCGCGTCCGGCTCGCTCTGCGCCATCTCGCGCGCCTTGTCCGCATGGCGTTCCGCAAAGCGGATGATTGCATCGCAACACACCAGCATCGCGCGCAATTCCTGCTCTTTGGCATAGGCGTCGCGATCGTTCAGGTAGTCTAGCCTTTGCAGGCTGCGCGCGATGTCGCCCTTGAAGTCGAGGAACCCCCGCCGGTAGATTTTGTCATCGAGCACGGTGTGGCCGGGGGCGCGCTGTTCCATGAATTCGGTGAAGACGCCGGCCTCATAGGCTGCCATCCACTCGTCGGTCATCTGGCTGAACAGCAGTTCGCGCATCGACCGGCCGCGCCAGAACGGGATGATCTTCTCGGCATACACCTGCCGGGCCTCGGCGCTGACAGCGAAAGGGATCTTGTCGCGCGCGTTCAGGATGTCCAGGTCTTGCAAGCTGTGGCAGCACAACTCCGGGTAGGTGGGCGTGGCTTTGGGGGCCGGCCCCTTCTCGCCCACGATCAACTCGCCGGCGCCGATGTAAATCGTGCGATGCTCCATCAGGAACTGGAACGCCAGCGCGCGGCGCATCGGCGCGGACATCAGGCCGGCGTAACGCTGATACGCATCGGTGATCAGCTCGGCGCGCTCGGTGGAGATACGGGGGACGGCGTCCAGGCTTTCCTGACGCAAGCGGGCGACACGTTGGGTCATCATGCTGCTCCTCCGGCTGTGCTACGCGCCACATTGTGCCGCAGGCGCACAGATGCCCTATTCTAGATCGGAGCCGGCTTTGGCTGCAGAAGCCCGGCGCCGCAACGCGCTGACGAACGTCCGCGCGCGCGGGATGCGCAAAATGAGCAGAACAGCCAGCGCCCCACCCCACAGCAACGGCTCGCGCACATCTGCCTTTACCAGCCAGACGTAGTGCAGAATGACCAGCGCGCCGGCCAGGTAGGCGAACCGGTGCAGGCGCTTCCACGTTTTGCCCAGCCGGCGCTGCCAGCCTTTGGTGGATGTGATCGCCAGCGGAATCAGAATCAACAGGGCGGTCAGGCCGGCCAGAATATAGCGCTTCTCGACAATCTCACGCTGGATCAACCCCCAGTCCAGACCGAAGTCGAGCACACTAAATACGAGAAAGTGCAAGACGGCGTACAGGAACGCATACAGCCCGAACCACTTGCGCACGCGCAACACCGGCCTGAACCCCGTCACCGTGTTGACCGGCGTGCAGGCCAGCGACAGCATCAACATCAGCAGGGCGAACTTGCCGGTGCGAAAGGTGATGTCCTGAATGGGATTGACGGTCAGATTGCCGCGCGCTGCGTCCCACAGCAACACACCCAGCGGCAGCCACGCGCCGGCGTGGGCCAACGCCAAAAACCAGTTCGATCGCAACCAGGCCATTTGGGTTGAGGCTTGTTAGAGTTCTTAAGGTTGAGGGTTGAGGGTTGAGGGTTGCGTAGAGCGTATTGCGTGTTTCGTATTGCGTATCACGCAGTCCGCAATCTCAAATCCGAAATCGAAAATCCAACATCGTCAGTAGTTGGCTCGCAGATCCAGGCCGGCATACAGCGCGGCCACCTCTTCTTCGTAGCCGTTGAACTTCAAGGTAGGCCGGCGCCCCAGCTCGCCAATGCGCCGTTCAGTTGCCTGTGACCAGCGCGGGTGCGGCACGTCGGGATTGACGTTGGCGTAGAAGCCGTACTCGTGCGGCGCAGAAGCCATCCACAACGACGTAGGCTGCTCTGCCACCAGATCGATCTTGACAATCGACTTGATACTCTTGAAGCCGTACTTCCACGGCACGACCAGTCGCACCGGCGCGCCATTCTGCGGCAACAATTGTTTGCCATACAGGCCGGTGGATAAAATCGTCAAATCGCGCATGGCCTCGTCCAGACGCAGCCCCTCGACATACGGCCAGGGGAAGTATGGGTCGCGCTGGCCCGGCATCTCCTCCGGCCGCATCACAGTTTCAAAGCGCACATACTTCGCGCCGGACTGCGGATCCACCTCGCGCAACAAGGCCCCCAACGGAAAGCCCAGCCATGGGATGACCATCGACCACGCCTCCACGCAGCGCAGCCGGTAGACGCGCTCTTCCGGGGGGAATCGTTTACGGAGATCGTCGATGTCGTACGTTTTTGGATTGTTGACCAGGCCACCAACAGTGAGCGTCCACGGCGACAGGGTGAACCCCTGCGCGATGCGGGCGACTGATTCCTTGCCCAGCGAGAACTCGTAGAAGTTGTTGTAGTTGGTGATCGCCTCGAAGGAGGTGAGCGCGTCGCCGAGTTCGTCTGCGGTCTGGCCGGCTGAAGGCTGTTGCGCATTGTCCTCCGTCGGCGTTTCGGGCGGTGTGACATTTGCGCCGGTCGAAGCCGGCGGCAAGCGGCGCTCGCCGGTAGGCGCATCCTCCGCCGCAAACCGGTCGAGGTCATCCTGTCCCAACCCGCCACAGGCCGTCAATGCCGCCGACGCAACAGAGCCAAACGCGAGCGCGCCAATACCTTTCATGAATTTGCGCCGTGAGCGGTACACGTGTTCCGGGGTAATCTCAGAGGATCGAATCTTGACCATTTTCACTCACCTGTCCAACTACAACCCGCACAAACCAACCATGACACAAAGGATTATCGCACGGCGATCTGATGAATCGCTGAAAGGGGTATGAAAGAACCTCGCGGGCCTGCCGGCCTGCGAGGTTCTTCGATGGAGCGACTGCGGCGCAGTGGCCGGCGCGCTATGGTCTGGGTTTGGCTTCAGGGTTCAGGCAGTTGGGCGGCGTCCGGCCGGCCAAACCCGCCAGCAAGTTCTCGGCCACCATTTCAGCCATGCGGCTGCGGGTCTCGAAACTGGCGCTGGCGATATGCGGCACGATCAAGCAATTGTTGAGTGTGTAGAGCGGATGATCCGCCGGCAACGGTTCGGGGTCGGTCACATCCAGGCCGGCGGCAAAAATACGCCCAGCTTTCAACGCCTCATACAACGCCATAGTATCCACCACCGGCCCGCGCGCCGTGTTCACCAGCACCGCGTTCGGCTTCATGCGCTTCAGCGACTCGGCATTGATGAGATGGCGCGTCTCAGGGGTCAACGGCACATGCAACGACAGAAAATCTGAGCGCGCCAACAACTCATCCATGCTGACGTAAGTCGCGCCCAGATCATTCTCGGCCTTTTCGTTGCGGATGGCATCGTGGTAGAGGATGGTCATGCCAAAGCCCTTGCCGCGCTGAGCCATGGCATAGCCGATGCGCCCCATGCCGGCAATGCCAAGCGTGGCGCCGTGAATGTCCTGGCCCATGAGCAACATCGGCCCCCACGTGCGCCACTTTCCGGCCTTGGCGTAGTCGCGGCTTTCCGCAATCCGCCGGGCGCAGGCCATGAGCAGCGTGAAAGCGAGATCGGCGGTAGTCTCGGTGAGCACGCCGGGCGTGTTGGTTGCCCAGATGCCGCGCGCGGTGGCCGCCTTCACGTCAATGTTGTCGAAACCGACGGCATAGTTGGTGACGACTTTCAGCCGGGGCGCGGCGTCCATCAGTTCGGCGTCGATTTTGTCGGTGAGTAACGTCACCAGGCCGTCGCAGTCACGCGCGTGTTGCAACAGCACATCGCGGGGGGGCGGCAGTTCGTCCTGCCATACAGTCGCGTCGGTATTTTGAATGATCGTTTGCAAGCCCCGATCGGGGATGATGCGGGTGACGAACACTTTGGGTTTTGACATGAGTATCAATCCTTTTCAGCCAGCGGATGCGATCCAATCTTTCAGCCGGCTCAAACCTGCGCGGATATCGGCGGCACCGATGCCGGAATAAGCGAAACGCACATAGTGCTCAGTCTCGCCCGGCTGCGGGCGCCCGAAGTGCTTGCGCGTGCAGAACGACACGTCGGTGTTGCGCAGCGCGGCATCGGCAAACTGCGCCACATCCGTGTATCCCAGCCGGCGCATGGCCCCGGTCACGTTGGGGAAAAGGTAAAACGTGGTCTCCGGCTTTTGCAGCGACACACCGGGGATCGCCTGCAGCGCTTCAACTGCCACATCGCGGCGTTCGCGCAATGTTTCCAGGATTTGTTGGGCGCCGGATTGGTCGCCACACAATGCTTCGACGCCGGCCCATTGCACAAAGTGGGCTGTGCACGACTCGTCATTCGTATTCAAGCGCGCAATGGCAGCAACCACCTCGCGCGGGCCGATAGCCGCGCCCAGCCGCCAGCCGGTCATGGCGTACTTCTTGGAAAAGGTGTACAGAATAACCGTGCGCTCTTGCATCCCCGGCAGGCTGGCGATGCTCTGGCTAACGCCAGAATAACGCATCTCGAAGTAGGCTTCGTCTGACAACACCCACAGATCATGCCGGAGCGCCAGATCCGCCAGCCACTGCATTTCTTCTGGCGTTGATTCTGCGCCCAACGGATTCTGACAATTGTTGTAGATCAGGATGCGTGCGCGCGGCGTAATGAGCGACTCCAGATGATCGCGGTCGATCTGGAAGCCAGCCGGCGTCTGGGTGAAACGATAGGGCCGGGCGACGCCGCCGAAATAGTCGATCTGCGATTCGTAGATCGGGTAGCCGGGATTGGGATAGAGCACCTCGTCGCCCGGCTCCATGACTGTCTGGATGAATTTGGTGACGACCGGCTTGCCGCCGGGCTGGATGACGACGTTTTCCGCCGAGAGGCGCAGGCTGCGCCGCCGGCCCACATCATCGGCCAGCGCCGCGCGCAGCTCGGGGATGCCGGCAGCCGGCGCGTAGCCAGTTTTGAGATTGGCAATCGCGCGGTTCTGCGCTTCTACGATGTTGGCCGGGGTCGGAATGTTGAGGTCGCCCAGATGAAACGGATATACCTTGTGGCCTTGGGCTTTCCACGCGGCTGCTGCCTCGGAGACGGCGAACGCGGTTTCGGTGCCCAGATTCCTGAGTCTTTGTGCAAGGAGCATGTTGATTCGCCTCGACTACGCGCGCGCCAGTCACATCCTGGTGCCGGCGCAGCGCCACCTCGCGCCGACAAACGATCGACGTTCATCTGCGCGGGTGAGCTATCCTAGCACAGAAGCCCACACTTGACACCTGACACCAGACACTCGACACTTGGCGCCTGACACCTGGAAAAAGGAGCAAACCAGATGACGAGCATTACACCGGGCGAATACATGAATCTGAAATGCGCATGGATCAGCAATGGCAGGATCAAACTGGCCGTGACCACAGAACGCGGCCCGCGCGCCATGTTCTTTGGCTGGCAGAACGGGCCGAACCTATTGGCCGAACTGCCAGACGTGACCATCCCCTCTGTCAACGGGCCTTACCATTTGCTGGGCGGGCACCGGCTGTGGCACGCCCCAGAGTGGAGCACTCGCACCTACTGGCCGGAGACGCAAACCTTAAAAGTGCAGACCGGCGCGAATGGCGTCACCGTGAGCGTGCCGGCCGACGGCGGCGGAATCGCCAAGGAACTATCGTTCGACATGGATCCTGCCACGGCCAGGGTGACTGTCACACACGTGCTGCGCAACGAAGGGCTATGGACGGTGGAACTTGCGCCGTGGGCCATCACCCAGTGCGTGCTGGGCGGCATCGTGCTGCTGCCCCAACCCGACAAGCCATCGGATGCAGAGGGATTGCTGCCCTCCCAGCGCTACAGCTTCTGGCCATACACCAAACTCACCGATGGCCGCATTGCATTGGGTGACCGCATGACGCTGATTCACACCCGGCCTGCGCCGGCCACCAAGATCGGCTACTTCAACACGCACGGTTGGATCGGGTACTGGCTGGACGGCGCACTGTTCACCAAGCACTTCGCACCCGTGCCGGGCGCCAACCATCCCGATTACGGCTGCAATGCCGAGTGCTATCAGAACGAAGCCTTTGTCGAGCTGGAGACCATTGGCCCGCTGGCGCCGTTGGCGCCGGGCGCCAGTGTGACGCATGTTGAGGTGTGGCAACTGCGCGATGGCATTGACAAACCCGACACCGAAACGAAGGCGCTTCAGATGGCGAGCGCATTGGGCTTGTGACCTGTAAGGCAAGCGGGGGCTTGCCTGCCACAAGCCCTACCGCGCGCCGGCGTGATGTTCCTGCAGGCTGCGCACTTTTAGCTCTTTGGCGCGCAGCGCGCGCATCCCATTCACTGCCGCCGAGGCTGCGCTCAGCGTCGTCAGTAGTGGCACGCGGTTCATCGTCGCGGCGGCGCGAATGGCCTGCCCGTCCGTGTAGGCGCGCCGGCCCAACGGCGTGCTGATTACCAGGTCGATCTGGTCGCGCTGGATCAGATCGACCACATGCGGCGAGCCTTCGCTCACTTTGTTGACGGTCGTCGCCGGAATGCCCAGCTTGCTCAGCCAGCTTGCCGTGCCGCGTGTGGCGTGAATGTGAAAGCCGAGCTGATGCAGATCGCGGGCGATTTTGGTGATGGCGCCCTTGTCGAAGTCGTTGACGGTGATCAGCACGTTGCCGCTGAGCGGCAGCTTGTTGTTGGCCGCCAGTTCCGCTTTGGCAAAGGCGTGGCCGAAGGTGGAGGCGTGCCCCATCACTTCGCCGGTGCTGCGCATCTCTGGCCCCAGCCGGACGAACGCACCGGGGAACTTGTTGAACGGCAAGACAACTTCTTTCACAAAGAAGCCGTCCAGCTTCGGTTCATGCGTGAAACCGATTTCTTCGAGAGACTGGCCGGCGGCGATGCGAGCGGCAATCTTGGCAAGCGGCGCGCCGGTAGCCTTACTGACATAGGGCGTCGTCCGGCTGGCGCGGGGATTCACTTCCAGCACGTACACAATGTCATCCTTGATCGCCAGTTGCACGTTCATCAGACCGCGCACGCCGATGCGCAGGCCGATGCGCTCCACATAGTCGCGGATGGTGTTCAGGTGATACTCGCTGACCTTGTAGGGCGGCAACACGCAGGCACTGTCGCCGCTGTGCACGCCGGCCTCCTCAATGTGCTGCATGATGCCGCCAATCACCAGTTGCCGGCCATCACAGACAGCGTCTACGTCAATTTCGTAAGCGTCTTCCAGATAGCGGTCGATCAACACCGGCGCATTGGGTGAAACAGCGGTCGCCTCGGTGATGTACTCGGTTAGCTCTTCGTCGTCGTAGACGATGCCCATGGCCCGGCCGCCCAGCACATAGGAGGGACGCACCAGCACTGGGTAACCGATGCGGTGTGCGACACCCCTTGCTGCGTCAAGGGACATGGCCGTACCGTTTTCCGGCTGCGGAATGTCCAGCTCGCGCAGGATGTCGGCGAACTGCTGGCGGTCTTCGGCCAGCGCAATCGCTTCGGGCGACGTGCCCCAGATCGGCACGCCGGCATCCTTCAAGGCTTGCGCCAGATTGAGCGGCGTCTGTCCGCCGAACTGGGCCAGCACCGGCACAAGACGCTTGACATTGCCCTGCCCGTCCGCGCCGCTCTCGTTCTCCCACACATTCAGCACGTGCTCCAGCGTCAGCGGCTCGAAGTACAGCCGGTCGGCAGTGTCGTAGTCGGTGCTCACCGTCTCCGGGTTACAGTTGACCATGATGGTCTCGAACCCCAGTTCCTTCAGCGCGAAACAGGCATGCACGCAACAATAGTCGAACTCGATGCCCTGCCCGATCCGATTCGGCCCGCCGCCCAGGATGATGATCTTAGGCCGGTCGGTAACCTCGGATTCGTCGTAGCCGTCGTAGTTGCTGTAGAGATAAGGGGTGAAAGACTCGAACTCTGCGGCACAGGTATCGATGCGATAGAAACTGGGGAGGATGCCCAGCTCGCGCCGACGGGCGCGCACATCAAGCGCAGTGAGGGGATGCCCGGCTGCCTCGGCGTGGCCGGCCAGCAAACGGGCAATGTGCGCATCGCCGAACCCCTCGCGCTTGGCCTGCCGCAACAAATCAGCCGGCAGTGATTGCAGCGCATATCGGCCCAATGCGCGCTCGGTTTCGATCAGCTCACGCACGTGCGTGACAAACCACGCATCGTAGCCGGTGGCCGCGCAAATGTCGCTGACCGACGCCCCCTCGCGCAGCGCCTGGGCCACATCGAACAGCCGGCCGGCGGTTGGAACGGCCAGATGATCGAGCGCGCCATTGGCCGCGCGCCCCCCTTCCAGCCCGACTTTGCCGATCTCCAGCCCCTGCACAGCTTTGTTGAGCGCCTCTTTGAACGTGCGACCGATCGCCATCACCTCGCCGACCGACTTCATCTGCGGCCCCAGCGTGGGGTCGGCGCCGGGGAACTTCTCGAACGTCCAGCGCGGCACCTTCACCACCACGTAATCGAGAGACGGCTCGAACGAGGCCGGCGTCTTTTTGGTGATGTCGTTGGGAATCTCGTCCAGCGAATAGCCCACCGCCAGCAGGGCGGCGATCTTGGCGATCGGGAAGCCGGTGGCTTTGGAAGCCAGCGCCGACGAGCGGGACACGCGCGGGTTCATCTCGATGACCAGGGCTTCGCCGGTGCGCGGGTTGACGGCGAATTGCACATTGCTGCCGCCGGTTTCGACGCCTACAGCCCGCATGACGATTTTGGCCATGTCGCGCAGGCGCTGCAATTCTTTGTCGGTCAGTGTTTGGGCCGGCGCCACAGTGATGCTGTCGCCGGTGTGCACGCCCATCGCGTCGATATTTTCGATGGAGCACACGACGACAAAGTTGTCCTTGTAGTCGCGCATCACTTCCAGCTCGTATTCCTTCCAGCCGATCACGCTCTGCTCGACAAGCACCTGATGCACCGGGCTTTCGTGCAATCCCTTGTAGACCTTGGCGCGCAGATCGGCCTCGTCGTAGGCAATGCCGCCGCCGCTGCCGCCCAGGGTAAACGAAGGCCGGATCAGAACCGGATATGCCAACGTCTTGCCATCGACCAGCGCGACAGCCTGCTCGACGCTGGTGACCGTCTCGCCCAACGGCACTTTCAGGCCATTGGAGAGCATGGCTTCCTTGAACAACTGGCGATCTTCGGCGATCTTGATCGCATTCACCCGGGCACCGATCAACTGCACGCCGTGCCTGCGCAGAATGCCGGCTTCCTCCATCTCAGTGGCCAGGTTAAGCGCCGTCTGCGCGCCAACCGTAGGCAGTAAAGCATCGGGGCGCTCCTTCTCGATGATCCTCTCGATTAACTCCGGCGTCAGCGGCTCCACGTAGGTTGCGTCGGCGAACTCCGGGTCGGTCATGATCGTAGCGGGGTTCGAGTTGACGAGCACCACGCGATAGCCTTCACGGCGCAGCACTTTGCAGGCCTGCACGCCGGCATAGTCAAACTCGCACGCCTGGCCGATGACGATGGGGCCGGACCCGATGATGAGGATGGACTTGATGTCTGTTCGCTTTGGCATGGTTGCGTATCTTAACCGATGAGGGATGGCCGGTATTTGGCCCGCAACTGGCCGCTGGCTACTGCGCTTCGGACGTATATAATTTCGTTGTGCTCGTGAAGATGTAGTCGTTCATACTCCGCCCGGAACATTGCAGAGGTGGCGCACTTCTCAGGTCGAAGGCAGATCCGCACAATGCGATGTGGCTACAATCAACAACCAGGGGGTGCATTCAGAACGATAGCCCCGATATCCACGTCAAATCTCCTGCCCGGCGCGACCCGCAGTGCGCAGCCGGACAGGGCCGAAGTCAGTTTCCATTGTCAATCGCGCAAACCATATGGAGGAGGACGTCACATGTCTACCAACAAGAAGTTGTCTCGTCGCAACATGCTCAAGCTCGCCGGCCTGACCGGCGCCGGCGCCGCGCTGGCCGCCTGCGCGCCGCAAACCGTCGTGGTGACGCAGGAAGTCGAGAAAGTCGTGACCCAAGAGGTCCAGAAGGTCGTTGAGGTCGAAAAGGAGAAGATCGTTGAGGTCACCGCGGCGCCCCCCACCGGCCCCACTAACGCCCTGGGTATGACACTGCCGGCCGATGCGCTCCCGCTCGATCAGCAGTACATCAAGACCGGTATCGGCGGAACCGGCGGCGGTTTCGGCCACATCATGGAGTCGCTGTACAACCGCGCCTTCGAACATGCCGGCGGCGCTGAGACACTCACCAGTCTCAATATCGAACTCGAGACCGTGCCCGTGGCCTGTGAAAGCTGGACTGTGTCCGAGGATGGCCTGTCGTGGGACTTCGCCCTGCGCAAGGACCTGGTATTCAGCGACGGCACGCCGGTGACGGCCCACGACTGGGTGTACACCCTGCGTTGGTCGCTGGCGCGCGGCTATGACTTTGGCTGGTTCTACACCGACATCAAGAACGCCACCGAGGTGATGAACGGCTCGGTTCCGCCGGAAGAGCTGGGCATCGAAGCAGTCGACGACTACACGCTGCGCATCACCACCAAGGCCTACACGCCGTACCTGCCCGGCCTGGGCACCTGGTTCGAAGTCGCCAAGAAAGATATCTGGGAGACTGCCGGCGAAAACTGGGCGCTCGATCCCGCGCGCTACGTATCGTCTGGCCCGTTCAAGCTGACAGAGTTCAACCGTGGCGTGTCGCACAAGTGGACCCTGAATGAAACATATAAGGGCGTCCGCCGGCCTTACGTGACCGAGATCCGCGAACAGCCACTGCCGGGCGGCATCGCCGCTTACATCGCCGGCGATATCCAGACCTACACCATCGACGGCAACACACCGCCGGCCGAGGTGGCCTTGATCAACGCCAACCCCGTGCTGCGCGCCGAGTCGCACCCGCAGCCATCCTCTTACACAGACTATCTGGGCTTCAACACCATGCCGGGCGCATTCCCTCCGCTCGACAACCCGGATGTGCGGCTGGCTCTGTGCAAAGCCATCGACAAAGAGACGCTGGTCGGCGAAATCTGGCGTGGCTTCTCCAACCCGGCCTGGGGCATTTTGCCCAAGGGCTTCCCCGGCTACACCGGCGACAAGCTGAAGGAGCTGGACCCCAATGTGTACGACCCCGAGGCGGCCCGGCAGTTGCTGTCGAAAGCCGGTTACCCCGACGGCAAGGGCTTCCCCAAGTTCGAGATGTGGATTCGCCAGCCAAGTCCGATTCAGCTCACCATGTGCCAGGCCATCCAGGCGCGCTGGAAGGAGAACCTGGGTATCGAGATCGACTTGAAGCCGGCGGATTTCCAGGCGTTTGCCGAGGTGTACCAGGGCCGGGGTGAGAAGGCGCCCATCTACCACGTGGCCTACGCGCTGGACTACTATGACCCGGCCACTTTCCTCAACGTGTTCGTGACCAACGGCGGCCGCCATCCACACAAAGACCCGGCCTGGGACGAGGCATACGCCAAGGCCAACGCGCTGCGCGACCCGGCTGCCCGCTTCGCGGCCATCGCAGAGGTCGAAGCGCAATTGGTGAACAGCACAGCCTATTACTTCCTGCACAGCGCGTTCAGCATTGTGCTGTGGCCGTGCAACGCCAAGGGCGAAACCCTGCAACCCAACAAGAACGGCTACTCGTTCTGGGGCGGCGGCGGCGTGGGCTGCCCGCACGCCTACGAGGGCATCTACTGGACCGACCCAGCCTGTCGCGTCGGCGTCGGCTAACAGTCGCGTCAGCGACCTCGATACGACTATCGCTCAAGGGGCGAGGCGCGGCCTCGCCCCTCATTCACATCGAGGCTAGATGATTAGCTATACCGCCAAGCGACTGTTGGGAATTCTCGTCACCCTGCTGCTGTTGTCAGTCCTCACGTTCGCGTTGACGCGCATGGTGCCCGGCACACCGTGGGGCGCCAATGCGCAAATACCTTTGTCTGCCGAGCAAGAGGCCATTTTTCGCCAGCGATATGGCATGGATAAGCCAGTCGTGGAGCAGTATCTGATCTGGCTGCGTAACGCCATCCTGCTGGACTTTGGCCGGCCCTTCACGGCGCCAGAACTGAGCGTCACCGAGTTGATCGCCAAGGCACTTCCCTATAGTGCGATTGTCGGCGGCATCGCCTGCCTGTTTGCGCTTACATTCGGCATCATCCTTGGCATGGTCGCTGCCGCCGCGCGCAACAGCTGGCTGGATAACGTGGTAACCAGCTACGCTGTAATCATCGCCGCCGTGCCATCATTCGTCCTGGCATACATTCTGGCCTACTTCTTTGCAGCACAGTGGCGGCTGTTGCCATCCGGTGGATGGGGTGGACCACAGAATCTTGTGCTGCCGGTGATTGCCTACGGACTGCCGGTTACAGGCGGGGTGGCGCGCTGGACACGCCAATGTCTTGTTGACACCATGTCGTCCGACTACGTTCGCACTGCCTATGCGAAGGGACTGCGTCAGGTAGCGGTGATCTCCCGCCATGTCCTGCGCAACGCCCTCATCCCAATGGTCACGTCCTTTCTGCCCATGTTCCCCGGCATGATGACCGGCTCCATCTTCATCGAGGTCGTATTCGGCCTGCCCGGCCTGGGCCGCTACTTCGTGCAGTCCAGCTCCAACCGCGACTATCCGCTTGTCCTGGGCATCACCATCTTCTGGGCCGTCCTGATCATGTTGACCTATTTCATCACCGACGTGCTGTACGGCATCATCGACCCGCGCGTGCGGATCATGGAGCGCAAGTAATATGGCATCGACTGCTTTGCCCACCGCCACGCCGGCCGACCAGCCCGTGCGCTACGCCAACTTTTGGGTCGGCGCCTGGCGTCGTTTCCGCCGCAACCGGCTGGCCATCTTCGGACTGGTCTTCGTCGTCCTCATCATCTCCGTCGCCGTGCTCGCCCCTGTGCTCACACCATACCCCTACGACAAGATCAACCCCGTGCAGGCGCTGATGCCGCCTTCGATCGAACACCCACTGGGCACCGACAATCTGGGCCGCGATCTGCTGAGCCGCATCATGTTCGGCGCGCGCCCTATGCTGATCGTCGGCATTTCCGTCAATATCCTGGCGTTGCTGGTTGGCGTGCCACTGGGACTGATCGCCGGCTATGCCGGTGGCGTGGTCGACTGGATCATTTCACGCCTGATCGACATGTTCTCTGCGCTGCCGTGGTACCTGATCGTGCTCTTCCTGGTCATGGTGCTCTCGCCCAGCATTCAGAACATGATCATCGCGCTGGCTGTCACATCCTGGGTCGGCTCGGCCCGGCTGGTGCGCGGCATGACCTTCTCCATCCGCGAACAGGACTTCATCGAAGCCACACAGGCACTCGGCCTGCCAACACTACGCGTGCTGGCATTGCACGTGTTGCCACAGGTCGCCCCCCTACTGTTGTGGAGCTTCGCCGCGAGCATTCCCGGCATCGTGTTCGCCGAAGCCGGACTCAGCTTCCTTGGCATGGGCGTGCGTCCGCCGACCCCAAGCTGGGGGCAGATGCTCCAGGAAGCTGCTGGCTACTGGCAATACTGGCCGCACATCTTTCTCGTCCCCGGCCTCATGATCGCCTTGACCGTGCTTGCCTTTCAAGGTCTGGCCGATGGCCTGCGCGAGGCGCTCGACGTGAATGTGAATGTGTAGGAGTAGTCGGTCGTCAGATTACAGACCACAGACAACAGATTGCAGACAGACAGTCGCGTTCGGCGAAAGGCAAAGCGCCAATCCAAAATCTAAAATCGCAAATCCGAAATCGACATGGCTCCACTTCTCGACATCAAGGGCCTCGAGATCGCTTTCTACACCAAGGACGGCATAGTGAGAGCGGTCAACGGCATTTCGTACAGCCTCGACGAAGGCGACACGCTGGGCATCGTCGGCGAGAGCGGCTGCGGCAAAAGCGTGAGTTCCCTGGCCATGCTGCGCTTGCTGCCCGAGCCGCCGGCTCGTATCATGGGCGGGCAAATCCTGTTCGAGGGCCAGGACCTGCTCAAGCTCTCGCTCAACGAGATGCACAAGATTCGCGGGCGTAAGATCGCCATGATCTTTCAGGACCCGATGACCTCGCTCAACCCGGTCATGACCATCGGCGCGCAAATCGCCGAAGCCGTGCGGGTCAATCTGGGATTAAGTGCGCGCGGCGCCCGCGATCGTGCCGTGGAAGTGCTGTCGCATGTCGGCATCCCACGCGCCCAGGATCGCTACAACGACTTCCCGCATCAGTTCTCCGGCGGCATGCGCCAGCGCGTCATGATCGCCATGGCTATCTCGTGCAATCCCCGGCTGCTCATCGCAGACGAGCCAACCACCGCGCTCGACGTGACCATTCAGGCGCAGATCGTGGAGCTGGTGCGGCGCTTGCAGCAGGAACTGAACATGGCCGTCATCTGGATCACGCACGACCTGGGCGTGATCGCCCGGCTGGCACGGCGGGTCAACGTCATGTACGCCGGCTACATCATCGAGTCCGGCCCGATCAAGCGCATCTTCGGCAACCCGCAGCATCCCTACACGATCGGGCTGCTCGGCTCTGTCCCGCAGGCCAACGGCGCCGGACAAACCCTCCAGTACATCGACGGCGCGCCGCCCGATCTGATCCGCCTGCCGCAGGGCTGTGCGTTCGCCCCGCGCTGCAAGCATCGCACGCCAGACTGCGACCACAGTCAGCCGGCGCTCACAGAAATCGAGCCTCAACACCGGGCAGCCTGTGTCAATTTGAGCCAGATACACGCAACCGCGCCCGCACAATCCGGCATTTGAGCCGCGTCACAAGAGCAACCATGACGAACGCAGATGTCCTGATCGAAGTCAGAGACCTTAAGAAACACTACCCGATCAAAACGGGCTTGTTCCAGCGCGTCACCGGCCACGTGAAAGCCGTGGATGGCGTGTCGTTCAGCATTCGCAAGGGCGAGACCCTCGGTCTGGTGGGCGAAAGTGGCTGCGGCAAAACAACCGTCGCGCGCGCCGTGCTGCAACTCCAGCGCCCCACCGCCGGCTCCGTCAAACTCAACGGCACAGAACTGACCGATGTCCGGGGCGACGCGCTGCGCAAACTGCGCACACAGATGCAGCTTGTGTTCCAGAATCCCTACTCGTCGCTCAATCCGCGCATGACCATTGGCAATGCGCTGATGGAGCCGATGATCGTGCACGGCATTGCCCGCGGCAAAGAGGCCAGGGAGCGCGCGCAGGCGCTGCTTCAGATCGTGGGCCTCAATCCCTATTTCGTCAACCGCTTTCCCAGCGAGTTCTCCGGCGGTCAACGCCAGCGCATCGGCATCGCCCGCGCGCTGAGCCTCAACCCACAGTTCGTCATCTGCGATGAGCCAATCTCATCGCTCGATGTATCGATCCAGGCCCAAATCGTCAATCTGCTCAAGCGATTGCAGGGAGAATTGGGCCTGACCTACCTGTTCATCTCGCACGACCTGCGGATGGTGCGCTACATTAGCAATCGCGCCGCTGTCATGTACCTGGGTAAGATCGTCGAAACCGGCGACAGCAAGCGGTTGTTCGAGAACCCGCTTCATCCCTATACAAAGGCGCTGTGGTCAGCGGTGCCCATTCCCGACCCGGAAATCGAGGAAAGGCGCGAGAGAATCGTACTGGAAGGGGATGTGCCCAGCCCGGCCAACCCACCGGCCGGCTGCCACTTCTGCACACGCTGCCCCGCTGTCATGGACGTGTGCCGACAGGTCGAACCAGAGTTGCGCGAGATCGAGCCATCGCACTGGGTGGCCTGCCATCTGTACTGATTTGGCGCACAACCCAGCATCGATAGCCGGCCTGCGGAAATATCGCCGTCATTGACAAAGCCCTGTGATCCTCTTATGATTCACGGGCGGTCGGGCCAGAACGCTAAATTCTGGCAGAGCAACCGGCGCGCATCTTATGGCAAGGAGGTTTCACAGAACGACATCCGCTGAACTGTTAGCACACGCCATCCGAGATCATGGCCGTCTGTTGAGCTGAGGGCAAATGTTGCCCAT
>DAOUDB010000372.1:0-14277 GCA_034431495.1 Thermoflexales bacterium | reverse complement strand
AGCACGCCGCCGTTGGCGCCGATGGTCTGGCAGTCGCCGGACGGATAGGACGGGCCGGTGATGCAGATGGTGAAGGTCTGCCCCGGGTCAGGGGTGATGCCGTTCCAGTTCACCGCTTTGGTGACTTGCAGACTGCCGAAGATGTAGGTGTTGGTGACGGTGGCCGTGGCCGGCTGGTCAGGCGACACGACGACGGTCACGTTGTTGCCGAGGATGGACCAGAACACGCCGGGGCTGACCTCTGTGACAGTGTAGACGCCCGGAATCAAGTTGTCCCAGGTGAGCAAGCCGCCCAGGTAGTTCACACTCTGGCAGTTCGGCGCAGGGTAAGAGGGGCCGGTGATGCATAGCGTGAAGGTCTGGGTCAGGATGGGTGTTGCGTTGCCCCAATCCACCACTTTGGCGACTTGCAGGCTGCCCACGAGGCGCGTGTTCACAATGGTGGTTGAACCTGTGCCACCGTCAGGGACGTTGACCGTCACGTTGTCACCGGTCGCGACCCAGGCCGGGCCGGGATTGGATTCTGTGACGGTGTAGATGCCCGGAATCAGGTTGTCCCATACCGGCGAGCCGCCGTTGGGGCCTACTGTCTGGCAATCTCCCGACGGATAGGACGGGCCGGTGACGCAAATCTCGAACGTCTGATTGGGATCGACCGGCGTGCTGCTCCAATCCACTGTCTTGGTGACTACCAGACGCCCGGCGGCGTAGGTATTAAGCACCGCGACGCCGGCTGAGCTGCCGCCACCAACCGTGATGACCGAATCGCTGATCGTGACGCTCCACTGGCCGCCGGCGTTCGGCTCGGTCACTATGTAGTCGCCCGGAATCAGATTGTTCCAGGTCAGCACACCGCCGTTGGCGCCGATGTTCTGGCAATCTGGCGTGATTGGGTATGACGGCCCGCTGATGCACAGGTCGAATGACATTGTCGGGTCGGGTGTGAATCCTTTCCAGTCGACGGTCTTGGTGATGATGAGACTGCCAAAGCGCAGCGTGTTGGTGATGATGGCAGAGCCGGCGCCATTGGGCGGCGCAATCACAGTCACGCCACTGCCGGTGACGGACCATGCGCTGCCGGGGCTGGTCTCGGTGGCGGTGTAGACGCCCGGAATCAGGTTGTTCCAGGTCAAGGAGCCACCGGCTGCGCCGACAGTCTGGCAGTTGCCAGCGGGATAGGACGGGCCGGTGATGCAGATCTCAAAGGTCTGGTTCGGATCAGGTGTGGCGCCGATCCAGTCAACTGCTTTGATGATTTGTAGGCTGCCCAGTTGCGGCGAAGTGCGCGTGTTGGTGATGGTGCCGGTGAATAGGCCGCCGCCGCCGGTGAGAGTAACGGTCACACCGTTGCCGGTGACAGACCAGGCGGGGCCAGGCTCGGTCTCGGTGATGGTGTACGTGCCGGGCAGCAAACTTGTCCACACCAGGCTGCCGCCGTCGGGGCCGATGGTCTGGCAGTTGCCGGCGGGATAGGACGGGCCGGCAATGCAGAGGGTGAACGTTTGGGTGGGAGAGGGTGTGACGCCACTCCAGTCTACTGCTTTGACGACGACGAGGCTCCCGTTGCGCGCGTTGCCAAAGGTGACCTCGTAGATGCCGGGGGAGTCGGGCAGAATCTCGACGATGCGCTCGAGGGGCGTGGTATTGGTGTAGCCGATCTGCCCAAACTCGATGATCTTGTACAGACCGGGCGCCAGGTTGTTGAAGCGCAGATGGCCAGTGCCGTCTGTCGTGCCGCCCAGGAAGGCGATGAAGTCATTGCCGTCCCAGCGGCGGATCTCGAATTGCCAGCCGGCCAGTCCCGGTTCGCCGGGATCGCGCTGACCGTTCAGATTGAGATCGAGGTACTTGAGGACTTTGAGTTGTGAGAGTTGGGCGTTGCCATAGCTGATTGCCCATTGGGTCCATGGGTCTTGCAGGCTGCGGGTGCGCGTGACGACCAGCGGCGTGGTGTTGACCCAGTTGGATTGCAAGATTTCCGTGATGGTGAACACGCCGTAGAGAGCAGCCGGCACGAGGTTGTCAAAATAGGCGTTGCCGTCTGCGCCGGTGGCGCGGGTGTGCGTGGCGCCGTCGGGCATGGTCAACACGAATCGCCAGCCGGCCAGATTAGGCTCGTTGCTATCTTGAACGCCATTGCCGTTGCGATCGCTGAACTTGCGCACCACAATGCCATTGGGCACGCTGAGCCAGGTCTTGTTGCCATAGCCTTCGATGATGACAGTCTTGTTCTGCGCGAGCACCAGACGCTGCTTGTCGGAAGGCTCCGCCTGATCGAGGAAGCGCGAGCCGGCCGGCAAGGTGACTTCGGCGGTCACCGTGATGAAGGCAGTGCCGGAAGTTGGATTGGTGAGGGTGAATTGCGCTTCGCCATTGCCATCGGTGACGCCGCTGAGGGCGCTCAGTGAGCCGAGTGTGGCGGTTACCTGCACGGGATAGCCGGCCAGCGGCAACCCGCCTTTGGTGAGTCGCACTGTGAAGGGATGCGTTTCACCGCCGGGCAGCAGGTTTAGGGCTGACCCGGGATCGACAACGATCTCGACGTTGCCGGGCTGGAATGACGGCGGAGGAGACGCCGGGAACGATGCAAGAAGCGCGTTGTAGGCGCTGAGCACCGCCGCATCGAGCGCCGCATCGCCGAGCGTGGCGTTGGCGGCGTCGAGCATGGCGCCGTCGGTCAAGTGCCACAGGGCGGCTTGCCGGGCAGCCTGTTGAACGCGATCAGCCGGAGTGGGTGGGTAGGTGGTGACGAACCATTCAACGCGCCAATCCGAAAAGAAGCCGGGATCGAGACAATAAGGCCGGGTGCCCGCTGCATGGTGCGCAATGTCGGTGCAGTAGGCGTAGGCAATGTCACCGCCTCCGAAATCCAGCACGCCGATCCAAGTCGGGCTGGTGATGACGGTCGATCCCTGAATCATGCGCACGCGGACGACACCACCATCAGGGTTGAGCCAGGTGTGAATGGCGCACACGTTCGCGGCAGCCTCGATGGATGCCTGTGGCGCAGACGATGGTCCAATCGGTGTCACGGGCGGGTTCAGAGATGGCGCCAGGCTGCCCGACAGCGGATCAGGCCCGATGGCGGATGCTGAACTCAGTGACAAACCTGCGAAAACGAGAATGGCTGCCAACGTTGACGCGAAAGCAGCCATGAGTCGCGCCCACATCGGGGCACGGAGGTGAGAAGGTGTCGATCTGGCGCTGATTGCGCGCGGCGAATCAGTTTCAGCCAAGCCATGACTGGCTGGCAGCCTCACTCGGATTCTTGATGTTATACCCATTGTTTCCTCCACGCCACTTCGGCCAACTGGACAATCAACAACATAGCAACCCATGTTTACATAGGTTACTTGATGACAGTTTGGGCTGCCATGTGGTTGCGTACAGTCATCATACGTGAAAAGCTACAGCCTGCCGGACAGGAGACTGTAGATACATGAAAACTCGACCCTTGGGAGGCCGGCGCGGCACGTATTTGGTGATAAGCAGCAGGCAGTGGGACGGGAAACAAGCCGTTCGGCGTCACTATGAGAGTTTAGACGGCATCACTGCCTAGTTTTCCGAACAGGTGTTGGTGGATGCCGAGCGCCATCTGAGTTGGCGTCGAGATATTATGTGGCTTGGACTGGCGGGGTGAGCAATTGGTTGATTGCGCGGGATGTGATTGATTGTCTATTTGTGACAGAAGGCGCAACAGAGCCTCTGGCTTGATATTTTTGGGTAGACAATCCAAGGCACCACAACGCAGTGCCGCTTGAACGACCGAGGGGTCGAAAGAAACTGCCAAAATCACGATCGCTATACGGGGGAACTCGGCTTTGAGCAGCCGAGCTACCTCGAGTCCGCTGTACCCTGGCATGTCAAGGTCCATCAGCACAAGGTCGGGGTGACATGAGCGAACGCGAGCCAATGCCGTGAGACCATCACTAGCTACGCCGATCACGTCATACCTGTGGACGGTGAGCCAGTTGCGCAGACCCTCCAGATAGAGCGGATGATCGTCAACCAACAGCACTTTCATGAATCTGCCTTTCGACTTGTGAGAGCCCGACATGCGATCTTTGCACAATCAGGATAGCCTTTTCCAGGCGATTCTTGCAATGGCGTGAGGCACAGGAATACCCAACGAAAAAGTACAGTCCTTTGACTGTACTTAGGGGAAAGGTAGTGTCTGAGTGGTAATTAAGACACTTAGTTGGGCAAATGATACTCGTCTAGCCCTTTTCCTCATCGATAAGTTGAGCCTTGGCTGCGTACATAATCATCTGAGTTCGATTCTCGAGGCGCAGTTTTTGCATGATCTCCAGCACATGGTATTGGACAGTGCGCTTGGTGATGCCGAGATCGACGGCGATCTCTTTGTAGCTTTGCCCCTGGGCGACACGTTTGACGATCTCCAATTGGCGTTGGGTCAAGCTCGGAATGCCGTGCCAGGCTGCTTTGCCATTGGATGACTCAGTCGCTGGCATGTCTTCCGTCTCGGCCGGCCGGGTTGCCTGGGATTGCCGGGCAAAAGCCTCCATGACTTTGGAGGCCATTTCGCGCAAGATCGGGGCTTCGCCGCGCAGAACGCCGGAGAGCAGCGCGATAAACAAGTCTGGTTTCAGGCTCTTCACCAGATAGCCGGAAGCGCCGCTCTTGATGGCTTCGAGCAACGTATCGTCGTCCTCTGAGGATGTCAGGATGACGACTTTCACGTCGGGCAACTCGCGGCGGAAAATCCGGGTTGCCTCCAGGCCGTCGCAGTGCGGCATGCGGATGTCCATCAACACAACATCGGGTCGCAGTTCGCGGGCGCGCTCGACAGCATCCCTTCCATCGTGAGCTGTGCCGACAATCTCGAACCCCTTGACTGTGAGCAGATTTCGCAGCGCTTCCAGGAACAGAAGGTGGTCATCGACCAACAGGATTTTAAGTTTATCGGCCATCGCACTTGTTGGATGTGGTTATCTGACCGGATGCGCGGAAAATGGCGCAACCATCACGCCTAAGTGGCGCGGATTCGAAATCGCGTGCCCGGCCTAGAGGTTCGAGCGATTCGTCCTGGGCGGGTGCGCGCTACTCTGGCGATTATAGGGCATTCGGATGGTGATACGACTGCCGCGCCCCGGCGTCGACTGGATTACGACGCTGCCGCCCACTTCCTGGGCGCGCTCCTGCATGATTCGCAGGCCGAAGTGTTTGCCATCGGCAGCCGTGTCCTCGGGCGCATCCTGCGTGAAACCCTGGCCATCGTCGGAGATTGCGGCGATCAACTGGCTGGGCTCTGATGTCAGGCCCACGGTCACCTTGTTCGCGCGAGCGTGCTTGCGGACATTATTCAGCGCCTCTTGAATGATGCGCATGAACTGCAACTCGACCTCCGAGGCCAGGTCGAAGCTGGACACAGGCTCGGGTGCCCGAAACTCCACCTGGATATCAGTGAGTTCCTCGAATTCGGCCAGGTACTTGCGCAACGCAGGCATGAAGCCTTGCGGGGCCGGGCGGGTGTACAGATTGCGGATCTGCTCGCGCACATCATTTTGGGTGGCCTGGGCGACATCAGCCAGCCGGCTGAGCATGGTGTCGGCTTCGGCCATGCGATTCTGCGCTAGCAGCTCGCGGATCGTAGCCGCCTGCATTTGCACGTAGGACAGATCCTGGCTCAGATTGTCGTGCAGCTCTCGCGCCAGCATTTCACGCTCGTGCAGGATCGCCTCGGCTCGCTGGCGGCCGATCTGTTCGTTCTCCAGATGGTTGCGTTCGCTGACATCCGTGGCGATGCTGACGATACCGGTGACTGTTCCGTTTGAATCGAGGATCGGTGAGAATGTGGTCATGAGCGACACCGGCTCACCGTTGCGACGCCGGCATTCCGACTCATGGTTGTGCACCGGTTGCGCAGTCTCGATCACCTGCGCGATTGCTTCATTGGCGCACTCATTAGCGCTGCTGCACACCGCGCTGTAAGGTCTGCCGATCACTTCCTCGCGGCGCCAGCCAAACAGTTTCTCCGCGCCGGCGTTCCAGGATTGGATGTCGCCGTTCGTGTTGAGAGTGATGATGGCATGCCCCGAGCTTTCGATCAGCAAGCTCAGATAGCTTGCCTCTTGCTGCAGGGCTAGTTCGACTTGTCGATGGTGCGTGATGTCTTCCACCACACACACAACGCCGGGAGGCTCATGGGGGTTCGACAATGACGTCATGGTCAGCCGCGCCCAGGTGGTTTGGCCGTCCTTGCGCACCAGTTGCCGCTCTACTTGGCGCCGGCGGATCTCATCGGCGCAAAGGCAACGGGCGATTTCCCGGAATGGCGGTTCGCCTGCTGCGCGATGATCGGGATGGCTCAACTCGTCAAGGGACTTGCTCTCCAGATCGCCGTCGCCGTATCCAAGCAGGGCGCACAGTGCGCGATTGGCGAGCCGAATCCAGCCGTGCTGATCTATGAGCGCCATGCCGATGTCGGCCCGCTCAAACAGGGACTGGTGCAGTGTGCCTGTGTGCGCTTCCTTTAACCCTTCATTCACGGTAGTCTGTCCTGCCCAAACTTTACCAGAAGCCGTGTCGTCCGCGAGTGTCCAAAAAGACCCGTAACGCAGCCATATCTTCGCTTGGGCAGCAGAGGGCGTGGCACTGGCCGGCGCCGTTGCTGTCTGCAAAATACTGGATACCGGCATTTGCATCCGTGATCACCCTCCTGCCTCGATTGAAGCTTTCGCAGCTTTATGCCATTTCGCCTTGTGGGTTTGCATGCTCACTTTCTTCATGCCATTTCTCGCATCACTCATCACATTAGTCGTATGCGATCAGAAACTTTGCACGCGCCTTAATTACTTTTCCAGACGCGGATTGCAACATAAACTGCCGGGCCGACGCGCATAGACTTCGGGATGGGCTGAAGCCAACTCGCCAACAGAGTACCCTGGGCTCCCGTCGCTTTCGATCGCGGTGCGTCTGATGCCTTCACTCTGTTCATCAACTGCCCTTCATTGTCTATCAGGCTGTGTTATATTCGCTTCACTCATCCTGATGGCGAGTGTGATGTCTGGATGCGGGTTGAACTGCGGATGTCGAGACCCTTCACTGTCTCTGCCGCCACGTCTGCTGTATTGCCGCTCCAAGTTGTCCAGACTGACGCTGATTGGATTTGAGCCTCCGGTAGGATTTCCACATGGATATCAATGCTGAACAAGTTCTCAATTTCCTGCCGCAGCAGATGTCAATCATGGATGCGCGTGGCCGGCTGTTGTTCGCCAATCAAGCCTGGCGTCAGGGCGACCACAGCGCGCCTGATTCGCCAGGTCAAGCGGAGGGCGGGGCCGTTGCGTGGGGGGGTATGGCTGCGGCATTGGCCGATGCTGCGCGCGTGTTACTGCCGGGCGCGGCCTTGCCCTACGAGACGGAATTTCTTGATCCTCTGCGTCAATCGCGGTGGCTGGTTCGAATGATGCCGATTGTGGCAGACGGTCAGCATTGCTTCCTTGTGCTGCGCGCCGAATGTGGCGACGGGCACCCGGCCGCGGATAAAGCCACCGATCCATCCCCCGCTCAAGTCCTGTCTACGCAACAGGCGCAGGAATTGGAGGATCTGTTGCGCTTGTCAGATCGCCCGACGGCTGCGGTAACCGGGCAGGCATTTGGGCTTGTCCCCTTGCGCGTTTCACGGCCGGACATCTACGCGCTTCTCAAAACCCGGTATGCAACGTTGCTCGACCAGGCGGTCGAGCGCCGCCTTTACAAGGTGGAATGCGACATCTCTGCCGGCCTGCGCGACATTGCCAATCATCTCGGCCGGCATCGGGCCGGTCCTCGCGATATCATCGAACTCCACACCCAGGTGCTCACCCAATCCGTCAAGGCTGCCGGTGGCGCTTCGGCCCAGCAGCTGTACATGCAGGAAGGGCACCTCCTGTCTTTGGAGTTGATGGGATATCTTGTCGCCTACTACCGATACCGCAGCTATGACAAAGAAATCAAGCATGAGATGGCAGTCTGACGGCGTCCCGTGTTGCGGCTTGCCCGGCGCAACGTTGCGGCTCGTAGTAGTTGGACGTTCGTCCCTCCCCAATGTTGGCAGGAGGGTGGCATGACGCACTACAGGCTGAAGCTGTTCATCACAGGGCGCTCACTAAGGTCAGAGGATGCCATCGTGAATCTCAGGCGCATCTGCCAACGGCACCTGGGTGATCAAACCGAGGTGCTCATCGTAGATGTTTTGGAGCAGCCAGCGTTGGCCGAGCAGGACCGCATCATTGCAACCCCGACGCTGGTGAAAGAGTGGCCTGAGCCGGCGCGCCGCATTATCGGCGATCTGTCCGACACGCGACGGGTGTTGCAGGCGCTGGGGGTGCAATGGGATGGGCGGTCAGGCGCGTGATGGGCTATGGGTGATGGGCTATGGGTGATGGGTGATGGAGTCTGGAGGGAAAGTGATCGCTACACAAGGCTATATCGACAAGCTCGCAACAGGCATCACGGGGTTCGACTTTATCGCCGGCGGGGGGCTGCCCAAAGGGCGCACCACGCTGGTATCGGGCACGGCCGGCAGCGGCAAGACCGTCTTTGCCGCGCAATTTCTGGCGGAAGGCATCATGCTTCCAGAGCGGCGAATGGCAGACAAGCCCGAGCATGGCGTGTTTGTCACCTTCGAGGAATCGCCGGACGACATACGTCGCAACATCGCCTCGATGGGCTGGGATATTGCACGCTGGGAGGCCGAAGGCCGCTGGGCCTTTGTCGATGCCTCGCCGCAAATGGGCGAATTGCCGACGCTGGCCGGCAGTTTCGACCTCGGGGCGCTGATGGCGCGCATCGAGAGCGCCGTCAACCGGATCGGCGCGCAGCGTGTGTCCATGGACTCGCTGGGCGCCATCTTCACCCAGTTCGGTGATGCGAGCGACTTGCGCAGCGAGATGTTCCGCATCGCCTGGGGACTGAAGAAGCTGGGTGTCACAGCCATGATGACTGCGGAGCGTTCGATGGAATACGGCGACATCGGGCGTTACGGCATCGAGGAATTTGTGGCTGACAATGTCATCATTCTGCGCAACGTGCTCGAAGACGAAAAGCGACGTCGCACGCTGGAGATCCTCAAGTTTCGAGGCACGTCTCATCAGAAGGGCGAATTCCCGTTCAGCATCTTGCCCGGCGAAGGCATTGTGGTCATACCCCTGTCTGCGATCGAGCTGGGTCAGAGATCATCCGAATTGCGAATCAGCTCTGGCAACGACACGCTCGACCGCATGTGTGGCGGCGGATTCTTCCGCGATTCCATCATCCTGGTGTCTGGCGCGACCGGCACCGGCAAAACGCTCATCACCTGCGAGTTCATCGCCGGCGGCATTCGGAATGGCGAGCGCTGCCTCTACTTTGCTTTCGAAGAGAGCCACGAACAGCTCTTTCGTAACGCCAGTGGCTGGGGCATGGATTTCGAGGCCATGCAGCGCGATGGCCTGCTGAAGGTCGAGTGCGTGTATCCTGAAACAGCCGGCCTGGAGGATCATCTTATCCGTATGCGCTCGCTCATCCAGAAGTTCAGACCCAATCGCGTGGCGGTCGACAGCCTGTCTGCCCTGGAGCGTGTCTCTTCGGTCAAAGGGTTCCGCGAGTTTGTCATCGGCCTGACCTCGTTCATCAAGCAGCAGGAGGTCGCCGGCCTGTACACGTCTACAACGCCCAACCTGCTGGGTGGAACATCCATCACCGAAGCCCACATCTCTACAATCACCGATCTGATCATCCTGCTGCGCTACGTCGAAGTGTATGGCGAAATGCGGCGGGGCTTGACGGTCTTGAAAATGCGCGGGTCGATGCACGACAAAGACATCCGCGAGTTCACCATTGACAGCGCCGGCATGCATATCGGCCGGCCGTTTCGCGATATCAGCGGCATCCTCAGCGGCGCGCCAGTGCATGTCGCTCCAGAGGAACTGGAGCGCCTGTCCGAGTTGTTCAAGGACTGAGCATCCTATGACAGAGTCACACACGGCAAGCGCAGACAGGCTTCGGCAATGCAAGGCTGATCTGGATGCCAGCGAGGCGCGCTTTCGCAACATCATCACGCGCAGCGCCGATGGTATCTTGATCGTCGATATGGACGGCATTATCGAGTATGTGAACCCGGCTGCCGAGGCGTTGCTTGGCTATGCCTCAGATGATCTGGTCAGCAGCCAGTTTGGGTATCCGATCGATGGCGCGCAGACCGCCGCAGGTGTTGAGCTGGACGTTTTCCGCCGGCGCCAGGACGGCAAGCGCGTGTTTGTCGAAATGCGCGTAGTGGACACGGAATGGCGGAATGACTCTGCAAATGGCGCCGTGAGCCACCCGGCCTATCTAGTTCTTCTGCGCGATATTACCGAGCGCAAACAGCGCGGGCGCGAACACGAGGCAGTTGCCACTGTCGCAAAGGCTCTTCGCGATGTGACCGGTCGCGCCGAAGTGTTGCTCTCCAGCGTGGTGGCGGTGATTCTGGACCAGGTGCTTGATTTTGTGCAGGCCTCCGGCGCCGCGCTGGCAACCCGCCACCCCGAGACGAACGAAGCCGTTTTCGAGTTGGGCCGGGGAGACCTGGCGCCTTTGACCGGGACGCGTCTTGCGGCCGGCGAGGGCGCCACCGGCCAGGTGTTGGCAACCGGGGAGGTCTATCTCAACAACGATGTGCTCTACCACCCGGAGGCGGTGCGGCTCGACATCATTGGCAGGGCGACCGCGATTGCCATCGCGCCATTGATCGTGAACGGCCAGACTGTGGGCACGCTGCTCGTCTCGCAGGTTGGGCAGATTCACGACGAAGAGGTCAAACTCCTGACGGCCATCGCTGACATGGTCGCCGGCGCCATTCTGCGCGCCACGCTCCACGATCGCAACGAAAAAGCAGTGCGTCGCCTGTCTGCCATCCACAATATCGATCTCGCAATCACCGGCACGCTTGATCTCAGTGTCACACTTGGCGTTCTGCTCGGGCACACACTGTCGCAACTGAATGTGGATGCGGCGGCCATCTTTCGCCTCAGCCAGCGTTCACAGGCGCTCGATTACGTTGCCGGCCGCGGCTTGCGCACCGACCTTCTGACTCGCGCTCGTATTCGGCTTGGCGAAGGCGCAACCGGCACTGCTGCGCTCGAACGCCGCCAGGTTGTGACGCTGTTTTGCCGCGACACGCCTCGTGTAGCAGACACTCCTGGCGTTCCTCATGATGATTCTCTGCACATTGAGGCATCTGAAGGAGATGGCACGAGCGCAACGCCCTGGGCAGTTGCGCAAGAATTTCCATTCAGCCGGCACGCGCGCGAACGCCACGAATTTGTGGCTGCCGAGGACTTGTGTGTGTGTTACTCGGTTCCACTGGTTGCCAAAGGCCAGATCAAGGGCGTGCTCGAGTTGTACCATCGCAGCCTGCTGAATCCGGATGATGAATGGCAGTCATTCCTCGACGCGCTGGCTGTGCAGGCCGCTATCGCCATCGATCACGCCGAACTGGTGGATAGCCTCAGGCGGCTCAACATTGAGCTGACGCTGGCCTATGACACGACACTGGAAGGGTGGGCGCGGGCGCTGGAATTGCGCGACAACGAAACGCAGGGGCATACCCAGCGCGTCACGCGCATGGCCGAGCGACTGGCTCGCGCCATGGGTATGGATGAGGATGGGCTGGTGCATCTGCGGCGCGGCGCCATTTTGCACGATATCGGCAAGATGGTCATCCCCGATTCGATTCTTAAGAAACCCGGCCCGTTGACCGACGAAGAGTGGGAGATCATGTGGCGGCATCCCGTGCACGCGTACGACTTGCTCGCCCCGATCCTCTATCTCCGCCCGGCGCTCGACATTCCCTATTGCCACCATGAACGGTGGGATGGCACAGGCTACCCGCGCGGACTGAAGGGCGAGCAGATTCCTCTGCCGGCCAGAATCTTTGCGGTGGTGGATGTATGGGATGCGCTGTGTTCTGACCGGCCCTATCATCAAGCCTGGCCGGTCGATCAGGTAAAGCAATATCTGCTCGCCGAAGCCGGCCGCTCATTCGACCCCGTTGTCGTCAAGCAATTTCTGAGATTGTTGGATGAAGACAACTTTGCCTGAAGCCGCCGCGCCCTACGAGTAGGAACGCCCTTTCCACTGCACGCCGCGTCGGGTCACGATCGCGGCGGTTCCCTTCAGCACGATCACCAGATAGGCCAGCAGCCCTGCCGGCATGGCCCACGCCAGCCTTGCCGGCAGCGCATACAGGCGCGTGAGCGCAGCGCGCCAGAACAGCCAGGACGCGCCATAGCCGGCTGAGGCCACAGCAGCTGAAATGGCCTCTGAAGCGCCGGGCTTGACCAGGAATCTGCCCAGCGCCGCGACGGCGATCACCAGCGGCGCCAGGGTGGTCAGCAACAGACGCGCGATGCCCCAATAAGATCGCCAGCCGCCGGCCTTGCGCCCGGCCCAGGCGTGTTTGGCAAGTCCCTGCGCCACCTCGCCGGCGTTGTGGTACATCCGCACCCGAACGAGTTCGCCGCCCCACGCCACCCCAAGCCGATAGCCGGCTCGCCGCAGCGCCTGGGCGAATTCCACATCCTCCAGCACTTTGTCTTTGACGCACGCATGTCCGCCTAGGGCGCGATAAACATCGGCTCGGAACATGAAGCACTGGCCGTTGGCAATTGCCTGCTGCCACGGCGGCGTTGAATCATCATCCCAGCCGCCTGGAAAGACCGTCCAGGCGAACTGAAAGAAAACAGGCAGGATCAGGCGTTCTGCCGGGGTTCCCAGTTCGTTGAAGGGAAACACGCTCAATGCGTCGAGCTGGCGCTGCCGGGCATCCTCGACCATGGCCTGTGTCAGGCCGGGTCGGCCTGCCGTGTCTGCATCCACAAACAGCAACCAGTCTCCGCTGGCCAGACCGGCGCCGTGCTGGCAGGCATTGCATTTGCCCACCCAGCCCGGCGGCAACGGGCGCGCCTGCGCGATGCGCACAAGACCCGGATAGCGCGCGGCATAGCCGGCCAGGATGTCAGGCGTCGCATCCGTCGAGCCATCATCAACCACGATGATCTCGCGCGGTTGCAAGGTCTGAGATACCAGGCCGTCCAGGCAGCGGGCAATGTTGTCTGCTTCGTTGCGCGCCGGCACAATCACCGATATCTGCGGTGACAGCCTTGCAGCCCCGGAGGGGCCGCTGGGTTGCGAGCAGTCTGTCTGTGATCCCGGCGCTTCATCTGGCTGGCATCGCAACCGATGTCCCAGCCAGTGCCGCAGCCGGCGTGTGTCTTGGCCGATGAGCAAAACGATCAGCGTAACGATAGCGATGAGCGTTGCCATCGGGCGCGAGTATAATTTTTGGCTATTATTTCGCGGTGAATTCTCACTGCCCGGCGATGTCGCGTGTTTCATGTTGCCATGCCCAGCCGGCGCTGTGCGCCGATGGCGCGCCGGAACCAATGCCATTGATTTTTGAGGAGTATTGACGTGAACAAGAACCTGCGCGTGCTGATTGCGGATGATGAGTCCATCATCCGAATGGGTCTGCGCGCGATTTTGACTGAACTGGGCCACACGGTCTACAGCGCGTCGGACGGTGTCGAAGCTGTCACGCTGGCCTATCGTGAGCAACCCGATATCGCCCTGCTCGACGTGCGCATGCCATTCCGCGACGGGCTTGAAGCCGCGGAAGAGATCGTCAAGCAGCGCCCCATTCCGATTCTGATCCTGACAGCTTATAACGACAGTGCCCTACTGGAGCGGGCCACATCCATTCCTGTGCAGGGGTATCTGATCAAGCCTGTCAAGCGCGACGATCTTATCGCCACCATGCGCGTGGCCATGGCGAGCTTCGCCGATCGCGCGCACCTGACCGAAAAAGTGGACGAACTTCAAGAGAAGCTGACCGCGCGCAAGCTCATCGACCGGGCTAAGGGCTTCCTGATGCAATCGGGCATGACCGAAGAAGAGGCGTATCACACGATACAGATCCGGGCGCGCTCGCGCCGGACAACCATGAGCACGATCGCTCAGGAGATCATCGACCGACAAAAGGATATTGCGCCGGTTGCCGCCTGATCCGTATGAGCGCCTGCCGCGACAGACGCTTACGACAATTGATCGATCACGCGCCGCATGTCGGCCGGCATGGGCGCGTATAGCTTCCTGGTTTCCCCTGTGGCCGGCAATTCGAATACCAGCTCGCTCGCGTGAAGCAGGTGGCGCGGTGCCAGTGCCCGGCTGAGGGGGTCGCGCCGCGCGGCGCCATACAGCGGGTCGCCGGCGATTGGAAACCCCATCGCGGCGAAGTGCACGCGCAATTGGTGTGTG
>DAOUDB010000371.1:0-29169 GCA_034431495.1 Thermoflexales bacterium | reverse complement strand
GCGCCAGCGCAAGCCCAAACCCAAGCGCCCTGAACCGCCCGAAGATGCCCTTGACAGATACATGCGGACCTTAACTTGTGACTGATGGCTTAAGCCAGCGCTATTTGCGCAGCGTGCGCAGCATGGCGCGCGTGAATGGCCCATATACCGCCGCGCGCATGACCAGCGCGCCGGCCAGCGGCAGGACCAGCGCAATCAGCCAACCACTGGGCGTCAGCGGCACGGCGTTGAACACCTGTGGGACGATCTGCGGAACAGCCACACCCACCCCCAGCAACCCCAGTCCAACCAGAAACTCGCGGGGGCGCTTGCGAATCGTGTCGAGATTGAAAATGGACACGTCGTGCACATCCCAGAACACATGCATGCTGAAGTGCAGGTTGGTCATGGTGAACGCCGCGCGCGCAGCGGCTTCGCCGGCCAGCGCATACTCACAGACATAGGCCGCCGTAAACACCACCGCGCCTACAAAGCCGACCAGAACGCTGTAGGCCAGCACTTCGCGTGTAAAGCGGAAGGTATAGCCGGGCTTCAGCAACCCAAACGCCAGCAATGTGCACGGCAGTGACACCGTCATCGTGGCAATCCAACTGATCTGACGCGGCTCGGCAGGAAACGGCAGCGTGACGTAGCCAATAAACAGAAACGCCAGAATGGTGATGACGTTCTTGGATAAATACAGGCGCGATGAAGCGTAAATCTTCTGCGTGATGCGCTGACCCTCTTGCAGGGCGCGCGGCAACGTAGACATGCTGTTGTTCAACAGCACCAGTTCCGACACATCCTTGGTGATCTGCGCGCCATCGTTCATCGCCACGCCCATGCGCGCCTGCTTAATGGCCGGCACGTCATTCACCCCGTCACCCACCATGGCAACATACTCGCCTTGCTTGATCAGCGAGGCCACGATGCGTTGCTTGGTCTCTGGTGTAATGCGCGCAAACAGGCCATGTGTGCGCGCGGCCGTGTCGAAGGCCGCGCCGGTCAGTTTAGACAATTCTTGCTCGGTGATGGCGGTCAGGTTCTTCACCCCCGACCGTTCGGCAATCGCCCTGACGGTGTCGGCGCTGTCGCCGGAGATAACCTTGATGCGCACGCCCAACTGCTCGAACTGGCTCATGGTATCGGCAATATCGGGGCGGATTTCGTCGCGCAACACGACCAACGCCACCGGCTCGCGCCCCTGTGGAAGACGCGAGTCACCAGGTTGAATAGCGCCCATCGCCTCAACCAGCGCCACCACGCGCAGGCTTTGCGCAGTGAACGCGCGCACCTGGGCCTGAATGGCATCGGTGCGCGGATGCTGCGGGTCGAGCGCCAACTCAGGCGACCCCAGCACCAGGGTGCGCGGATCGTCGCGGGCAGGATCGGCATCGCGCAAGGTGACAGCGCCCCATTTGCGCGCCGAACTGAACGGGATTTCCCCCACGACCATCGGCCTGTGGCGCGGCTGGCCGACGAACTCCGCAATCGCGCCGGCGGTCTTGTTCTGCGCAGCCACACTCACGGCATAGTGCGCCAGGCGCTCCTGCGCGCCGGCCAGCGCATAGTCGCCCAGCGGCACAACCTCCTGCACAGTCAGTTTGTTTTGGGTGAGCGTGCCGGTTTTGTCGGTGCACAGCACCGTGACATTGCCCATGCTCTCGATGGCGTTGATGCGCTGCACCAGCGTCTCGAAGCGGGCAATCTGCACCGCGCCGACACTGAGCGAGACGGTGTTGGCGAGGATCAGGCCGGCCGGCACAAAACTGGTGACGATGGTCAGGGTATAGCGCAGCGCGTCCACCATCGGCACATCGGTGCGCCAGGCCGCCAGCAACTGCAACACCACCACCACGACCATCAGCACTACCAGCGCTTGCACAACGAAGTTGAGCTTTTGCTGCAGGGGGGTGAGCGCACTCTTCAGCCCTTTGGCGGTGGCGGTCAGGCGGTTGGCATAGCTGTCGGCGCCGATCTTTGCCGCGCGCACGACCCCGGCGCCAGCCAGACAGAACGTGCCACTCATCACTTCATCGCCAACCGCTTTGGAGACCGAATCAGATTCACCGGTCAACAGCGATTCATCCATCTCCAGCGCGCGACTCTCCACCACCGGCCCATCCACCGGCGCGCGGTCGCCCGGCTCCAGCAGCACCAGATCATCCAGCACAATCTGTTCGACAGGGATCTCAATGATTTGACCGTTGCGGCGCACGCGCGCCTTGCGCACAGAGAGCGCCGCCAGCCGATCCAGTTTGCGTTTGGCGAGCAGCTCTTGCACGATGCCGACGATCATATTGACCCACACGCTGGCGCCAGAGAACAACGTGTCACCGATAACCAGCATGCGCGCGCCGGTGGTCGCCAGACCTACGGCCAGCGTCGCTGCCACTGCAATCAACAGCACCATGTTGAAGACGGTGAAAACGTTGTCGCGGATGATGTCCCAGGCGCTGCGCGCCGTTCTGGGAGCATACGCATTGGTCTGGCCGTTCGCAATGCGCTGTTGCACTTCGGCGTCGGTAAGGCCAGGCAACGCCAGCCCGGCAGACGCGCTGATCGATGTGACAGAAAGGCTGTCAGGTGTCACAACAGTATCCATGTGATCCTCAGCAAAACGGGTCACGGGTGGAGCGATTCTACTCGCATGGTGCGTGATAGCAGCACGGCATCTTTTCCATCGCGCGTGTTAAGCCGGCCCAGACTGGCTTCGTCATACAACCCAACCAGCACGCGATACTCGCCCTCTGGCAGATTATCCGGCAACTGCACGCGATGCGCATCCACGACGTACTCACCGGGCGTCCAGCCTGTTGTCGGCCTCTGGCCGACGGCCGGCGTTGCGTCGTCTCCCGCCCGACGATCGCCATCCGCGTCCACCAGGTGGACGAACACTTTGTAGCGCGCAGCTGTCTCGCCGACGGCCTGCCAATACAGCGTCAGCGTGAAGGCCTGCCCCGGCGTCAGCCGGTCAGGCGCGTCGTAGCCCATCAGACGCGCTACAGCGCCAAACTGCGCATCCTGCGGCGTCGTCAGCGCCGGCGCTGTGAATGTGCGCGTTGGCGCATGCACCTCGATCTCGCCCAATGTGGCACGCCGCGGCATCCCGTCAGCGTCGCGGATCTCGATCTCGGCCTGCCACAGGCCGCCGGCTGCTGCCGGCGGAATGCGCGCCACATGCCCGGCCCGCCAGATATCACCCGGCTGCCATTCGGCAAGGGGGTATCCCGGCGCCGGCTCAATCTCGAAGCCGATCGGTGTTACGCCGGGCTGAATCAGGCGGAACCAGACCGTTGGCGTTGTTGTGATCGGCTCAGCGGCCCGCCAGTACAGGGTGAAACGGAACGAGTCGCCAACGTTGAGTTGTGCGGGCAGCCGGTCATAGCCTATCAAGCGCAACGCGCCGGCGACAGGCGGCAATCGGACTTCGGGTTGCACGGCGTCCTCTGGCACGGGGTCGCGCGGCCGCGTGACCGCAATCTGCATGACTTTGGCCGAGGTAGCATCGAAAGTCCACCCCACCGGCTCGCCACGCTCGTTCATGACAAACAAGCGGGCGTCGGGCCGCCCTTGTTCATACACCACCACCTGCACTTGATACGCGCCCGGCAGCGTGCCAGCCTGCACAGGCGTGGTGTGACGATCACGCGCATACGCGCCGGCCGGCCACAAAGCCGTAGCAATCCCGCCCGGATACTCGGCGTTGGACTGGCCGATCAACACGCCGGCGGGATCCATGATCTGAACCGCCACGTGATAGTTTTTATCGAGCGGCTGCAACGCGCGCCAGTACAGCGTGCTCTCCCAGGCGCCGGCCGATTCGGCGGCCGGCAATGCGTCGATGCCCATCAGCTCAAGCTGATTGCCGAAGTTGACCTTCATGGGGAAAGCCACCCCGGCCACCCGTTGGCCGTCGAATCGCGCGCGTCGCAGCGGCGAGTCAACGTTATCGAGCGCGAACTTGGCAGCCAGCACCAGACCCAATGCGACAACCACAACAACGGCTTCGCCAAGCCCAATCCCCTGCCCTGCTGCGTTGACATGCCAGGCAGCCACGCGCGGGCGCCGGCCTGCCTTCCAGATCAAACCCACCACTGCCACCAATGCCGCACACGCCGAGAGCGCGACGGCAAGATCACGCACCGGCCTGGAACCAAACAACAGACGCAGGTGCTGCCGGCCGGCCGGCAGCACAACACCGATCAGGCCATGCGGGGCGCGCGTAACAAGCGGATGCGCTTGCCCATTCAGGGTCGCCTGCCAGCCGGGGAAATTGAAAATGTTGAATGGCACTGTCAGCGGATCGGCGACCTCAAGCGTCAGATCACAGATCAGCGCGCTGCATGCAGCCTGTTGAATGCGCGCGCCTGCGGGCAAAGCTGCCGGGTCGAATGGGGCAAGGGCATTGTCAGGCGGCCATTCCTGCACCGTCACCGGCAGGTACTCGCCGGCCGACAATGCCGGGGCAGACCACTGCCGCTCGAAGGTCGCAATGTCTGCGCGCGTGGCGCTCAAGGTGGGCGGGTGATAGGGCGGGAACTGCCAGGCGAAGCCATACACGGCAAGCGCCACGAGCGTGGCCGGCAACACCACAGACCGCGCGCGGGCAACTCGCTGCAACGCCGCATCCAACACGACGAAGCCCGCGCCGGCCAGGAGCGCGGCAAAGAGGCCGGCCAGTCCCAGAAACCGCCAGGGGAACTGAATGAAGCGCAACAACGGCACGGCATCCCAGATCGGGCGCGACACCTCCAGCGTCATGAGGGCACTCAATGCCAGGCCGGCAAGCGCAACAACCACCAGTTGCTTGTGCTGCGCAGTGATGCGCTTCATCCACACATCAGCCACGCCCAAGACACCGAGCGCAAGCGCCGCCAGACCCAGACTGCGCGATACCGGGGAACTGACCAGGCCACTCTCCACCGGCGTGGGTGGCGCGAACAACTCGGCGATCTGGATGAAGTTGAAGCGATAGTCGAACACTGCCGGCAGGAACGTCTTCTCAATTTGCACCAGATCACGCTCGACAAAGGCCGGCAGCCAGAAAAACGCCGTCAGTCCCAATCCCAGCCCCAGCATCAGCCAGGCTTGCGCGATGATCGCGCGGGGCATAGGCGGGGCGTTTTCAGCACGGCCCAGGGCAACGCGCGCAAACAACGGATACAGCGCCAGCAGAGGCGTAAACACCAGCGCACTGATGTTGTGGCTGAGCAGCAGGGCCGCGTAGCACACGGTGAATGCAGCGCCATAGCGCAACGCGCGTGTGGTCATCCGGCGATGCAGCATCCAGAACGCCAGCGGCGCGAGGCCGAGCGCAAGACTCTCGGCAAATGCGCCACGATGCAACACGTTGAAGGCCGTGTAGGGGGCGGCCACATACGCCATTGCAGACACCAGGCCGGCCCGCGTCCCCAGCCACTCGCGCGCCCATCCCCACATCCCCAGCGCGCCCACAACCAGCGTCGCTGCAAGCGTGAGCGTGAGCGCGCGGGCCGGTTCGATGCCCAAGAGGCGCGGTATTTCTGCCAGGTAGTACACCAGCGGGGCGTAATAGTTGAACAAGGGCGCGCCATAGCCAAAGGCGAGATCGGGCGCCCAGCGCGAGAACAGGATGCCGTTCGAGATCAGATGATCGAGCTGAACAAGCCGATACACATGCAGCAGCGTGTCGTAGCCGCGCGGCACAGGGCCGGCCAACAACGGCTGGGCCGCAAGCAGCCCGATGATCACCGCGCCGGGCAGGCTCAGGTATGCAAGCCGTGATGCGCGCAAAAGACGGGGGGGCGAAGTGTGAGTCATCTCAAGGAGCCGGGTTAGACGAACGCGGCGCTTGCACGTGGAAGGGAGTTGTCACTTGCGGCGCAAGCTGACCGTCAGGGGTGTATGGGAGGGCTGTCAGCGTGTAGTCGCCGGGCGCAAGCGCATCGGTGGCGTGAAGCACATAGAACGCTGTGATTGGTTTGTTGAAAGCCAGATAAGGCAGGCCGTGCGCCGCAAGCATCTGGTCAGACTGCAACACCTGCGCGCCGGTGGCGTCGAAAAGGCGCAGCGACACCTGCGTATCCCACGGCACATCAGCGCCGGGCACAAGCTGCCAGAAACACGCCACCTCCATCCAGGCGTCGCCGGCATGAGGCAACTCGAACTGATGGCACCCCAGCGCCATCAGCCCGCGCTGCGCCCCGATCTGCTCCAGACGCGAGATCATGTGCGGCAGGTGCTCGGGCAAGGGTTGATAGGGACGAAAAAACCGGAAGTGCATCAGGCGCAAGCCGTGAAAGTCGGTGGTGTCGAGCACAGGGCCGAATGCCTGCGCCTGTCGCCGCAACAGAGATTGAACCAGCCGGCTGGGATCGAGCAATGTCTCATCGTAGAACAACACCCACGCCCCCTGCGCGCCAGCCAGCGCGCGATTGATCGCCGGCATCGCGCTCTCGTAATCCAGCGTGTGCGCCACATTCAGCATCGGCATTTCGGGAATGGCAAACCAGCGCCCCGGCCCAAAGTAATACGCGAACGTCCACGAGTAATCGGGAACGATCAAAACAACTTCATCGGCGGCCACATGCTCGCGCACATAGCGGGCTGCGCCGCGAAAATCTTCGTTGGCGTGTGCGGGGTCTGCGCGCCAGGCAAACCACGATAGGCCGGCAGCAAGCAACAAGATCAATCCCGGCGCGAGTTGAAAGCGCGTCTGGGGCAGTCTTGCCAGCGCCGCGCCGACCAGCGCAGCCAGCACCGGCGCAGGAGCCGCGGCATAAAGCCAACCATACTTGCCCGTCCATGCGCCCAATGCGGCAGCGGCGAGGATATACAGGCCGGCCATCAGCGCCAGACGCCGCGCAGCCGGCGCAGACCGCCACGCCACAACGATCAACAAGACAACGCACGCCAACGCGGCCGCATGGATCGCCGGTTCGGCGCGCAGGCGCGGCATGAGATTGGCTGCCAGCGCCTGCGACAGCAACGCGAAATAATTCAGCCGGTCGGCATAGGCCGTCATGGTTGGCACAGACACCGACAGAATGAGGGCGATCCACACGGCAATCACTGCGCCTGTCATCGCAATGGCAAGCAGAGCACGGCGATTGCGCCGGCCCTGATTGAGCCAGACCAAGCCGGCCACACCAGCCTGCGCCATCACCACAAACGCGCCGAGCACATGCGTGGCAAAGCCGGCCCCAGCAAAACAGCCCCATACGACCCAGTCGCGCCAACGATTGCGCGCCAGGCTGCGCCCCAACCACCACGCAGACAGCGCGGTGAAGAGCATCACCAGGGCATACATGCGCGCTTCCTGCGAGACATCGACGCCGACCGGCAAGGCAGCGGCCAACGCCGCGCTCCATGCCGCCGCGGCCGGCGCGCCGGCGGCAACCTCGCGCGCCAGGGCAGCGGCAACGGCGATGGTCAGAACGCCGGCGAACACCGATAGCAGCCGCGCGCTGAATTCGCTGGCGCCGGCCAGGCTTACCCACCCGCCCAACAACAGGTAATGCAACGGCGTGTTCGAGTCGAGGGCTGCTGTCTGTGTCAGCACACGCCCAGGGCCAAGTTGAGATAGCCACAGGCTATAGCCCTCTTCGTTGAACAGACCTTGCGCGTCGAGGCCGGCAATGCGGACGGCAAAGCCGGCCAGCAGGATGCCCACAACGATCCAGTCCAGGTGCGGGGCAGATCGGGCAGTAATCGGCCTCATGGCAGCACCTGCACTGGCATGACCACCTGAGGCGAGATTTGCTCCACCTCGGTATAGGGAATGGCGCGCAGGCTGTAGTCGCCGGCGGGCAAATCGGGCGGCAGCGGGATCGTGTAAATCGCAGTGATGGGTTTGGGATATGGAATGTGCGGCAGGCCGCCAGGGACAATCGGCTGATCCGATTGAAGCACCTGCTCGCCGGCACGGTTGGTCAGGCGCAGCGACACCTGGGCGGAAACAGGGACGACATGATCTGGTTCCAGTTGCCAGAAGCACACGATCTCAAGGAAGCCATCGCCAGCCCGCGTGGTGTTGAACTGGGCGCAGCCGAGCGCGCTCAGGCCACGCACGCGATCGGTTGGTTCGATGGATGATTGCATGGCCGGCAGGGGTTCTGGCAGCGGCTGGTAAGGGTGAAAGAAACGGTAATGTTTGAGGCGCAGGCCGTGATACTCGGTGGTATCCAGCTGCGGCCCCAACGCGATAGACTGGCTTGCCAGCAGCGATTGCGTCAAGCGGGTCGGGTCGATCACATCGTCTTGCCACAACAGCAACCATGCGCCACCCTTGCCGGCCAGGGCGCGATTGAGGACGGGCACTGCGCCGGCGTAATCCAGCGCGTGGGTCACATCGAGCACGTCGTCGTTCGGCAGGGCATGCCAGCCTTCGTTGCCATAGTAATAGGCGAATACCGGCCAGTAATGGCCGGCTACCAGCACGATCGTCTCATCTGGGGCAATCGTCTGCCGGACACGCGCCGCTGCCCCACGGAAATCCTCATTGAGATAGGCGGGGTCTGTTTGCCAGGCGAACAGACCGACGACAGAGAGAGCCGTCAGTGCCACCCCGCCGGGCAACGCTGCGCGGCGGGGCCATAGCGCCAGAGCCACCCCTGCGCCGGCCAGCCAGAGCGGCGCAATCACAGCCGGGTAACGCTGGCCGAATTTGCCGGTATACGCGCAAAAAGCGCCAACGGCGACAATCGCAGTCAAACACACAGCGACCACCCAGCGCACCACGCGGCCTCGACTGTGCCGGGCAACCATCCCCTGCGCCACCAGCATTCCACCCACCCCCACGGCTGCAAGCGGAAAGAGTGCGCGAGGCTCGAGATGCGGCAATGCTATCGCCGCCAGACTTTGGGCCAGCACAGAGAAGAAATCGAGTCGCGCTGCATAGGTCACGCCATACGACCGACCAAACGAAAGAATGTAGAGGACGAACAGCGCCATCCCCGTACCGGCCAGCGCCACAGCAGCCAGCGGGGCCAATGACTGTGAGCGACGCGCGCGTCGCTGTCCCAACCACCACACCGTCACCAGCAATGCCTGCGCGGCAAAGATCACCCCCCCGATGACATGAGTAAGGAAGGCGGCCAGATTCCAAATCGCCCACAGCATCCAGCTACGCGGGGCGTGTGTTTGCAGACTGTGAATGAGCTGCGCAACGCACAGCGTAGACAGGCAGGCCAACAGGGCATACATCCGCGCCTCTTGCGCCAGGCTGACCAGCATGGGCGAGAGCGCCATCAGCAGCGCGGCAGCCAGACGCGCTGAGGGCTGCCGGGAACGGCGGCGCGCCGGCAGGGCCGCAAGGGGCACCGCCAGCGCAACAGTGATCACGCCGGCAAAGACCGATACCAGCCGGGCCGAGAACTCACTCATCCCGGCCAGCCGCGTCCACACGTGCAGGATCAGATAGTGCAGAGGTGTGTTGAAATCGAGACTGGCCGTCTGCGCGATGATGCGGCCGGGATCGTGTTGGGCCAGCATTACGGAGTAGCCCTCGTCGTACCACAGGCTGCGCGTGTCCAGCCCTGCGACACGGATCGCCAGCGCCAGCAGCAACACGCCGGCCAGCGCAAGCAGATGCGCCAGCAGGCGAGGGTGGGCGTGTGACTTCGACATACGACTGAGTTTGATGGCGTGGATTATCGCCCGGCGATCACCGGCGCTGGCGTATGCACACGGGGGGCAATTTCCAGCGTGCGATCGTCGCTCAGGCGCAGATAGGGCACCGCCTGAAGCTCGTACTGGCCGACCGGCAGATCGGGCGGGATCTCCATCACATAGAACGCCGTCAGTGATTTGTCGAGTGTCACATTCGGCAAGCCATAGGGCGCGGCCAGGTACTGATCGGACTGCGCGACCCATGCACCGCCGCCCGCTACCAGGCGCAATGAGACGCGAGTATCGAGCGGCAGGCCGGAGAAGCGCGCCAACGTCCAGAAGCAGGCCACTTCAAGTTCGGCGTCACCGGCGCGCGGGGGGGTGAAGATGTGGCAGCCCAACGCGCCCAGTCCACGCGCCTCGCCGCTGGCATCGAGGCGTGACTGCCACGCAATAGGGACGGGCATCGGCTGATAGGGCTGCGCAAAGCGGAAATGACGCAGGCGCAGGTTGTGAAAAGCCGGCGCGTGTTCGTCATAGGCGCGCCCTTGCGCCTGCCGCCGCAACAACTCGGGCACGATGTGCGTGGGATCGATGATGTCTTGTTGCCACTCGAGCAGCCAGGCCCCACTTGCGCCGGCCAGATCGCGGTTGAGCGCCGGCGCGGCCCGATCGTAATCGAGCACATGATTGATATCGAGCACCGGGTCGGGGGGGATGGCAATCCAGCCTGTGTCGCCGTAATAATAGGCAAACACGGGGGCAAAGTGACCGGAGACCAGCGCCACCCGTTCGGTCGGGGCAACCTGCTGACGTAGAAAAGCGGCTGCGCCGCGAAAATCCTCGTTGGCATACAGCGGGTCGGTGCGCCAGGCCCACACACCCAGCGCGGCCACGATCAGACACACCGCGCCGGCCAGAGCCGGCCAGGCCGGCCTCGCCAGGTGTGTCCGTTTTCGTGTTGCGCTCCCCAGGGGCGCACTTACGGCCACAGTCAGCAGCGGCGCAACAATAGCCGGGTAGCGCGCAGCAAACTTGCCCGTGAGCGCGCAAAAGGCAGCAATGCCGACCACAGCGAGCAGGGCAATCGCGCTCACAGCACGGGCCGGCGGGGATGTCATCATCGCCAGGCTCACGATCAGCGCGCCGGCCAACCCTGCCATCGGCAGAATCAGGCCCTCTGGCAGATTGCGCGGCAAGATCAGCGCGGCCAGGCTGCGCGCCAGTGTGTCGAAGCCATCGAGGGGGTCGCTGAAACTGGTGCCATACGCGGCGCGGAACGAGAGCAGCCACAGCGTCCACGCGCCGGTGACAAGCGCAAGCGCGACGATTGCAAGCACCGCGCCCCTGAACCTGTCCCAAACACCGGCGACGCGCATTCGCCGCGCGCGCCATAGCGCCATCAACAGGCCGCCCAGGATGACGATGGCCTGCGCAGCAATGATGAAGGCAGCCAGCACATGCGCACTGAAGGCGGCCAGGCACAGGCCGGCCCAGATGGCCCAATCCACCGCGCGGCCGGCGCGCAAACAGCGCGTCACCAATACGACGACCGAGGCAAATGCCAGCAGTGTGACCAGCGCGTACATGCGCGCTTCCTGCGAAACGGCTACGTGGGCCGGCCACAACGCCAGCAATGCCAACGCCCACTGGCCGGCTGCGCGGCCTGCAAGCCGCCGGGCGAGCGGCATGGCCAAAGCCACGGTCAGGACGCCGGCAAAGACCGACACCAGACGCGCGCTGAACTCTGTGTCGCCGGCCAGCCGGGTCCAGACGAACAAAAGGACGTAGTACAGCGGCGTGTTCAGCTCGAGCGGGCCGGCCTGGGTGATGACATGGCCAAGGTCATGCCGGACAAACATGACCGAGTACCCTTCGTCGTACCACAGGCTCTGCATGTCCAGGCCGAGAACGCGCACAGCAAATGCGACGAGCAGCAGGGCAAGCGCAAGCCAGACATGGCGCGATGCGGAGCGCATGACGGAATGATAAACAAGAAACCTCACAGGTCTGTGTAGACCTGTGAGGTTTGACATCTGGCAGACAGATTAGATTACTTCTTCACGCCGTGCTTCAGCGCCGCATGCGCTGCCGCCAGGCGCGCAATCGGCACGCGGAACGGCGAGCAGCTCACGTAGTTGTTGCCGATGCGATAGCAGAAATCCACTGAGTCGGGATCGCCGCCATGCTCGCCGCAGATACCCACTTCGAGATCGGGGCGGGTCTTGCGGCCTTCTTCGACAGCCGTGCGCATGAGCACACCCACACCTTCCTGGTCGATGGTCTGGAAGGGGTTGGCCGGCAGGATGCCATCCTCGACATACTTGAGCAGGAAGCCGCGCTCGGCGTCGTCGCGCGAGTAGCCATAGGTCATCTGGGTCAGGTCGTTGGTGCCGAAGGAGAAGAACTGCGCCAGCGTCGCAATCTCGGCGGCCGTGACAGCGGCGCGCGGGATCTCGATCATGGTGCCGAACTTGTACTTGACGGTGACGCCCTTCTCCGCCATGACTTCCTTCGCCACAGCTTCCAGTTCTGGCTGCACTTTCTTCAGCTCGTTGACATGGCCGGTGAGCGGGATCATGACCTCAGCGTGCGGCTCATAGCCTTCCTGCTTGACGTTGCAGGCAGCTTCGAAGATGGCGCGCACCTGCATCTTGATCAGGCCGGTCAGCATGATACCCAGGCGGATGCCGCGCAGACCCATCATCGGGTTCTGCTCGTGCATGGCAGTCACGGCCTGCAACATCTCTTCCTTGGCCTTGAGTTCGGCCTCCTCAGCTTCGCTCAGGCCGACATATTTGCGCTTGGCCTGCAAGTGGCTGGTTTCCTTGAGCAGGTCCTCCTGACTGGGCAGGAATTCGTGCATGGGCGGGTCGATCAGGCGGATGATGACGGGCAGACCGGTCATCGCGCGGAACAAGCCCTCGAAGTCGCCACGCTGGAACGGCAGCAGTTCATCCAGAGCCTGCTGGCGTGTCGCGTCATCTTTGGCCAGGATCATGCGCTGCACGATGGGCAGGCGCTCTTCCTCGAAGAACATGTGCTCGGTGCGGCACAGACCAATGCCCTGGGCGCCATACTGGCGAGCGCGCTCGGCGTCGCGCGGATAGTCTGCATTGGCCCACACTTGCAAGCCAGGGAAGGGCTTGCCGTTGACGACACGGGTCTTGCGGGCGCTGATTTCATCGGCCCACTTGAGCAACGTGACCAGGTCGGCCTGCTCCTCGAACGAGGGGCTGACGGTCGGCAATTTGCCCACGTAGGCTTCGCCCTTGGCGCCATCGAGAGAGACCCAGTCGCCTTCCTTGAGCACCTGACCATCGGCGGTGACAGTGCGGGCAGCCAGATCGATCTTCAGCGCATCGGCGCCGCAGACGGCCGGGATGCCGAACTGCCGGGCCACCACAGCAGCGTGCGATGTTGCGCCACCGCGCGCGGTGAGGATGCCTTTGGCTGCCACCATGCCATGCACATCATCGGGCTTGGTCTCCGGGCGGATGAGGATGACGGCTTTGCCTTCTTCCTTGCCCCACTTCTCGGCCAGATCAGCGTCGAAGGCGAGCATACCGACGGCGGCGCCCGGCGAGGCATTCACGCCCTTGGCGAGCAGCCGGCCTTCCTTCTTGGCAGCCTTGACCGCAGCCTCATCGAACTGAGGGTGCAGCAGAAAGTCCACATCGGCCGGGGAGACGCGGCGCAGCGCTTCTTCCTTGGTGATGAGCTTCTCATTGGCCTGGTCAACGGCGATCTTGATGGCCGCTTTGGCGGTGCGCTTGCCATTGCGGGTCTGCAGCATGTAGAGTTTGCCCTGCTCGATGGTGAACTCCACGTCCTGCATATTCTTGTAGTGCTTCTCAAGCAGCGCAGTGATCTTCATGAACTGCTTGTAGGTCTTGGGCATCTCCTGCTCCATCTCGGCGATGGGCTTGGGGGTGCGGATGCCGGCCACCACGTCTTCGCCCTGGGCGTTGAGCAGGTACTCGCCGAGCATCTTCTTTTCGCCGGTTGAGGGGTCGCGGGTGAAAGCGACGCCGGTGCCGCTGTCTTCACCCATGTTGCCGAAGACCATCGTCACCACGTTAACCGCCGTGGGCAGGGTAGTCTTCCAACCCATCTGCTTGGCGTAGGTCTTGGCCTTGTGGCCGGTGGCGCTGCGGAACACGGCCATCGCGCATTCGCGGAGCTGCTCGTACACATCCTGGGGGAAATCTCGGCCGGTCTCGTCCTTGATGACCTGCTTGAAAATAGCGACCAGTTCCTTCAGGTCGTCTGTGGTGAGATCGGTATCGGCCTTGTAGCCCTTGTGCTCCTTCATGCGCTCCATCGGCTCGTCGAACTTCTCGTCGGGGATATCGAGCACGGTGCTGCCGAACATCATCAGCAGGCGGCGATAGGAGTCATAGGCAAAGCGCTCGTTGCCGGTGACCTGGGCCATTTCTTCGACAGTCTTGTCGTTCAGGCCGACGTTGAGGACGGTCTCCATCATGCCGGGCATGGATTCGCGGGCGCCGGAACGAACGGACACGAGCAGGGGGCGCACGCCCTTCTTGCCGCCGCCGAAGATCTTGCCGGTCTGCTTCTCGACGACTTTCATCGCGGAAAGCGCCTGATCCCAGGCTTCTTTGGGAATCTTGTTGCCGGCCTTGACGAAGGCATCGCAGACCTCGGTGGTGATGGTGAAGCCGGGCGGCACCGGCAGGCCGGCGCTGGTCATGTCCCACAGGCCGGCGCCCTTGCCGCCGAGCAGGTTGCGCACGTCGTTCCAGGTCGGGGCGACTTTGGCGACAGCTTTGGTGTCATCGAACAAATAGACCCAGGTCTTTTTTCCATTTGCGCTGGGTTTTACGGTCGCCTTCGAGGCCTTTACGCTCGGGGACTTGGAGGCTGGTTTGGAGGTCGGTTTCTTGGTTGCGGTCTTAACTGCCATTTGTGCAATCACTCCTGATTGGTATTGAATATCGTGAGGGGCTGGCACGGTTCCACGATCAGCAGCCATCACTTGGGTTGCATTCAAACTTGCCTATTGTACGCTGATTTCACAGGAAGACCAAAATCGGAAAAGCAACCGTGATCGCCGGCGCGACCGTGCAGTCGATGCCAGATAAAACACAACGGGTCGCGCGTGTGGTTGACACCATATGCCAGCATGTGAGAATATTGGGCCGGCGGCAACCCTTCATCGGCCTGATTGCATCGAGGCCAGAACATCAGGCGCGCTAGCCGGTTGCCAATTTGGCCACAGCTTGAGTGGAAGTAAGGAGACAGGAGGTGAGCTGAAAGCAAAACATATCCGCCTATCTCATTGAAGCCCAACGTCGGTCCGGCACGGTTGACTCGTCGTTTCGAATGTGCTCGTATCCTGGAGGAGTACAGTAAACATGAGTAGGAAACCGATATCTAGACGTGGATTCATCAAGGGAGCCGGCTTTGCCATTGGCGCATCCGTGATCACAGCCTGCGCCCCGCAGACCCGCACGGTCGTCGAGACTCAAGTCGTGACGGCCACCCCCCTGCCTGAAGCCCCCCCAGAGCCAGTTGTCCTGGATGTGTGGTTCAACACCGACATCCCCGATCTGAACGCCGAATGGGCGCCCGACCCCAACAACGAAGAGTTCAAGAAGCAGTGGTACTTTGGCGGCCTCGGGCGTCAGTTGTTCAAGCCATGGCTCGAAAAGCACCCCGGCGTGTCGATGAAGATCACCTCGCACAGTTGGGACTGGGACCTGCGCCAGAACCAGTTGATGGCGCTCGCTGCCGGCATCTTCCCGGACACCACCTATGGCGAAGCGTATGTCAATGAGTTTGTGCAACTGGGCGTGTTCAACCCGCTGAGCGACGCCGCTGTGGCGCAGTTCCCCGAGGGCACCACCGAGGGCGCGCGGGTTGACGGCAAGACCTATGGCCTGCCCAAGTCATCGGGCGCCGACGTGCTGTTCATCAATCTCGAACTGTGGGATAAAGCCGGACTTGACCGCAACAAGCTGCCCACCACCTGGGAGGAACTCGTTACGGCCTGCCAGGCCATCTCCAAAGTGAATCAGAGCGACACGTGGGGCAACACCTGCTACTACACCTACGGCCCCGGCGGCGACAGCTACGGCCAGGCCATGCGCATCCTGCACTGGTTCAACCAGAACGGCGCGCCGCTCGGCAACAACGTGGGCGTGCCCTCGGCCAACACGCCCAAGGCAGTCGAGACCTGGCTCTTCCACAACCAGTTGATGTGGACCTCGACCGAGAACCTGATCCTGCAGGCGGAGAGCGAAGCCGGCTCCGGCAAGCTGTTCAACGACGGCGTCATCGCCGTCAAGCCGGGCTGGAACAACGACGCCACCTCCGTGGGCGAAGGCAACATCGACGCGACGGCAATCCAGTTCCCCTTGCCGCCGGGCGGCAAGCCGGCCACGATCGTCATCGGCAACGATATGCACTCCCCGCTCAAGGGCGGCAAGAACCCCGACCTGGCAATCACGTTGATCGAGGAAACCCTCACTGTCGAGGACAACCAGGCGTGGCTGGCAGACAACTGCGGCATCTGGATCCCCGCGTTGAAGTCGCTGCTCGAGCAGTCGGCCACCTACGACCGGCTGGGTGGCTACAAGACCGAAACGGCCAAGAAGATCGTCCGCATCACCATGGACACCCTTCTGACCGGCGGCGCCGGCCCGCTGCCAGGCTGGCCCAAGAACGGCTCGCGCATCTGGGCCGCCTGGAACGACATGTACGGGCGCATCTGGAAAGGCAATCTCGGCGCAGATGACATCCAGAAAGAACTGGACGCCCTGCAAACGACGATTGAGGGGCTGGTCAGACGGTCCGGCTAACCCATGCAAGGCAACGCGCCGTGAGGGCACCCGCGACGCCCCAATCGAGACGCTGACTGGTCTTGCCCAGTAGACCCTAAAGGTCGTTGTTCGCGCGATGCACACGATGGCCTTTAGGGTCTTTCCATCCATGGACAAATCGGTGACATGAGCTTGAATACCGTTTCTTCAACGTCCCCCTCCGCGCAGCCGCCAGCGACCTGGTCGCAGCGACTGGGACGCTGGTATCGCCGGCGCCGCGAAACCATCATCGCCTGGTCGTTCCTCACGCCAATGGTCATCTACTTCATGTTTATGACCTTCGTGCCGCTGGGGTTCCTGATCGGCATCAGTTTCACAGAGTGGAACATCATCACGCCGCCTCGCTGGGTCGGTCTGGCCAACATCGCCAAAGTATTGTCCGATTTTGACAACTACTTCTACCTGAAGGTGATCGGCCGCACGATCCTGTACGCCGTCGCCATCCTCACCCTGAACATCGGTGGAGGATTCTTCGTGGCCCTGCTGCTGAACCAGCAGATCAAGGCCAAGGGGCTGTTCCGCACCATGTGGTACCTGCCGGCGGTTTTTTCCGGAGCGGTCGTGGCCCTGCTGCTGCGCATCTATCTGGCCGGCTCCTCGGTTGGCGTGTTGAACATGGTGCTGGGCAAGTTCGGGATTCAGCCGGTGGACTGGATCAACAGCACCTTCTGGATGCCCATCATCGCCGTGCTGTTTGTGGTGTGGCAAGGCATCGGCTTCACGGTCATTTTCTTCCTGGCCGGCCTGCAAGGCATCGACGAGAACCTGTACGACGCCGCCAAGATCGATGGCGCCAACGATGTCCAGCTTCTGCGCTACATCACCATTCCGCAGATGGTGCCGGTGCTGCTCTTCATCTCCGTCACCGGCATGATCGGCTCCATGCAGATGTGGGAAGTGCCCAAGATCATCACCGCCGGCGGCCCCAGCAACATGACCTACACCCTGGTCTACAGCATCCAGAACGACTCCTTCGCCGCTTTGGAGATGGGCATGGGCACGGCTCAATCGCTGGTGCTGTTCCTGATGCTGCTGGTATTCATCGGGTGGCAGCTCAACCAGTACCGCAAGCAATATCACGTGTAGCCGGAGATCCCCATGAAAAGACGCCTCATTTTCCTTAGGGCTTTCAGCTACGTCTTCCTCTCGATCACCAGCTTCGTGATGATCTACCCGGTGCTGTTCATGGCGCTGGGATCTTTCACAACCAACAATCGGTTCCTCGAAGCCACCATACTGCCCATCCCCAACACGCTCAATATCCCGCTGTTCAACCGCGCCCTGGGCGCCGGCATCTGGGACTCCTATGTGTTCACCATGCAGCGCGTCCTGTTCTATCTGGCAGTCAACCTGACCGTGGGATTGATCGGCGGGTACATCTTCTCCAAGCTGCGCTTCCCCGGCCGGAACAAGGTCTTCTTGTTGTTCCTGTCCGGCATGGTCATGCCCGGCATCCTGATGCTGGTTCCCATGTACCTGATGATGGCCTGGTTCCCGCTGGCCGGCGGCAACAATATCCTCGGCCAGGGCGGGCATGGCTTCATCGGTGAGTGGCCGGTGCTCTTCATTTATGGCTGGGTACCGCCGTTCGCCATCTTTCTGCTGAAACAGAGCTTCGACATGCTGCCCACCGAGTATGAAGACGCGGCCAAGATGGACGGCGCCGGCCTGTTCACGGTCATCTTCCGCGTGTATGGGCCGCTGCTGAAACCACCGGTCGTCGCCCTGACCATCGTGACCTTCCTGGGCGTCTGGAACGATTACCTGTGGCCCAGCCTGACCATCTCCGGCCGGCCGCAGTGGTACCCGATCGCGCTGCGCATCCAGTACGTCGTTCTCTCCGACTGGTCTCCGGTCGGCACCACAGACTACCCCGCCATCATGGTGCGCACGTTCCTGGCCACCTGGCCGCCGGCTGCCGTCTATTTCATTCTGCAACGCTACTTCGTTCAGGGCCTGGTCGCTAGCGGCCTGAAAGGCTAGTCAAGGATCGATTGATGCTGCGAAGAGATATCCCCGGTGTGCCGCGTCCCGGCAAAAAACATCCGCCGCCGAGACCGCGCAAGCCGGCCGTCGTGCTGCAACCTCACACCTACACTCACCTGTTGCAGGGGACCGATCGCATCGCCAACGCCATACGCCCCACCCTCGGTCCGCTCCCACGCCTGGTGGTGTTCGAAGGATTGCGCCGCACCGATGTGCCGGAGTTTCTGGACGACGGCGCCACCATTGCCCGGCGCATCATCGAGATCGAGCCGCGCGCCGACGATGTGGGCGCGATGCTGATCCGCCACGCGCTGTGGCACATGCGCGAGCAGGCCGGCGACGGCACGGCGACCACAGCCGTGCTGTACCAATCCATCCTGCGAGAAAGCATCCGGCGCGTCATCCAGTTCGATTGCAACGCCATGCTGCTACGGGCCGGACTGGAGAAGGGGCTGCGCGCGGTGCGCGCCTGCCTGCGCCAGCAGGCGACGCCGCTGGCCGGCCGAGAGAACATCACCGCCATTGCGCGCGGCATGTGCCAGGGCGACGCCGCCCTGGCCGATGTGCTTGGCGAGATCTTCGACATGGTCGGCCCCGACGGCCTCATCGTCGTCGAAGGCTCGAACAAGCTCGGCCTCGAACGCGAGTACATCGAAGGCACGTACTGGAAACTAACCGGCTGGCTGTCGCGCCACTTCGTCACCGACCAGGCCGGCAAGCGCACCGTGTTCGAAGACGCCGCCCTGTTGATCACGGACTTCGACATCAAGGATGCCCAACTGCTCATCCCGGTGCTCGAACGATGCGTCAAGGCCGGGATCAAGCAACTGGTCATCCTGGCGCGCGCCATCTCCGACGCCGCCATCGGGCTGCTGGTGAACAACAACCGCGCCAAAACCATTCAGACGCTGGTCGTGCGCGCGCCCAAAGTGCTGGAAGCGGACCGCGCCGCAGCCATCGAGGACATCGCCATCCTGACCGGCGGCCGGCCGTTCTACTCGGCGGCCTTCGCCAACTTCGACACTTTCGAGACGCGCGACCTCGGCCACGCCCGCCGGGCCTGGGCGACCGAAAGCCTGTTCGGCATCTACGGCGGCAAGGGCGACCCGCGCCAGATTCGCCGGCGCATCGCCGAAATCCGCGGCATGCTGAAGATCGCCGAGAGCGACCACGAGCGCGGCGACCTGCGGGCGCGGCTGGGCCGGCTGCATGGCGGCACCGTCATCCTGCGCCTCGGCGCCATCCACGAGGTGGAGCGCGAAGCGCGCAAAATCGTGGCCGAGCGGGCAGTCGCCAGCATTCGTCATGCGCTGATGGACGGCGTAGTGCCCGGCGGCGGCGCGGCGCTGATGCATGCGCGTCTGGCGCTGGAGAGGTTGCCGGCGCAAAACGACGACGAGGCCATGGCATTCCAAGTCCTGTCTCGCGCGCTCGAAGAACCCATGCGCGCCATCGCCCACAACGCCGGCCACATGCCGGATGTCGTCGTGGAGAAAGTCAGGGCCGCGCCGGAGGGTCACGGGTTCGATGCCACCACCGGCCGCATCGTGGACATGCGCCAGGCCGGCATCCTCGATCCGCTGCTGGTAGTCGAAAAAGCGCTCGACATCGCCGTGAGCAGCGCGGCAACCGCCCTGACCACCGATGTCATCGTTCACCACCGCAAGCCGGTGGAATCCGTCGAACCTTAAGAACACCCACAGGGCGCGCCGGGCAGCGCGCCCTGTGGATGTGATGCAACCCCATGACACACGCACCTGCATCTTGGGTCTCTTTGGGCGGTCCGGCCGGCGGCACAGTGTCTGCGCTGGCCCTCGCCAACAGCGATACCGGCGCGACTGTCGTCTTCGCCGGCACAAAGGCCGGTCTGCTGCGCGCGCATCTGCGCGCGCATTTGCGCGGGCGCAACGCCGGCGAAGATGCTCCCCTTGCCTGGGAGCGACTGGCATCTGCCCCCCTGGGCGTGATGGCGCTGGCTGTGTCGCCTGATTTCGCCACCGACCAGACCGTGATCGCCGGCGCCGCAGACGGCATCCATGTGTCGCGCGACGCCGGCAATACCTGGCATGTAGCGCGCATGCCGGCATTGCGCTCGATGGTTCTGGCGCTCGGCATTGCGCTCGACGAGCATGGAGAAGGTTTGCTGCTGGCCGGCACTCTGGAAGACGGAATCTGGTGCTCCACGGATCGGGGAGAAAGCTGGCGCACATGCAGCTTTGGCCTGCTCGACGCCACCGTCTTCTCTGTCGCCCTCTCCCCCGCTTTCGCACGCGACCAGACGATGTACGCCGGCACCGACACAGCCATCTACCTGAGCTACAACGGCGGGCGGGCCTGGAAGCAGCTCGACTTCCCGGAGGAAGCAGCGCCCGTGCTCAGCCTGGCACTCTCACCCGGCTTCGCCAGCAACGGAACCCTGTACGCCGGCACCGAACAGAGCGGCTTATACCGCTCGACAGATCACGGCACGACCTGGGCGCCGCTCAGCCTGCCGGCCCGCTGCGTCAGCGCATTGCTGGTCACGCCATCCAACGCGCTGCTGGCCGCAACCGAACAGGGCGTGCTTCACTCAGCGGACAATGGCGAAACCTGGTCTTGCGCGCTGGAGGTAGCCGATGCGATCAGTCTGGCCGCCGCTGGCGACACCACGATGGCCGGGCTGATCGATCAAGGCGCGTGGATTGCCGCCGGCCGCCACGACTGGCGCCCGGCGCCCATTCCACCCAGCCGGTCCATTCTGGGCATGGCGCTGTCGCCGGCCTTTGACCGCGACGGGCTTGCTTTCATATACGGCCTGCAGGAGGGTGTGTGGCGTACCACTGACGGCGGGAGCGCCTGGTCGAGCTTGAATGACGCGCTGCCCAGTCTCGATATTCACGCGCTCGCATTGTCGCCGGCGCACGGCGGGCGCGTAGTTGTCGCAGCTTCGCCCGAAGGCGTCTTCGTCAGCGCAGACGCCGGCGACCATTGGCAGCGCGTCGCACAGGAGCCCGCCGGCTCCATCGCCTTGTCACCCAATGGCCGGCGTCTGGCTGTTGCACTGGCAGAGAACGAGGTGCGCGCCTCCGACGATCTGGGCCGGAGCTGGCACTCTGTGGCCGGGCCGTGGGATGCCGGTGGCAGAATCGTGGCGCTGGCCGTCTCGGACGACGCGGTTTTTCGCGAAGCCATCCTGCATGGCGCAGACAACACCGTGAGCATCTGGCAGGGACGCGCCGGCCAGCAAGTCAGGCTGTTGAGTCGCTCCGCCGGGCCAAATCCTGTCGTGTGTTTTTGGATTCCGCCGGCGTCGGATTTCTGGTATGCCGGCCTGAGCAACACCGTGTGGAAGATCACCGGGCAGACTGCCGTTGCTAATTCGCTCCCACTTGCAGAGGGCGCGAGGGATAACATCGTTGCGCTCACCGGCGCTGTCGATGGCTCTGGCTGCGCGATGTTTGCTTGTGCCGGCCGGCGGTTGTGGCATACGCGGAACGGCAGTGACTGGTGTGTTATCGGCGAACCGGCCCCTGATCCGATCATCGGCATTGGCCTGTCGCCGGCGTTTGCCGTCGATCGAAGCGCCTACGCCCTGCTGCTGGGAGGGCAGTTTTGCCGGGTGGCGTTGTGAGTTCGAGACAGCGCGCTGATAGCGCGCTATGCGTGGGCGCACAGATCAGCGTCGAGCATCGCACCGTTCACCGTTCACCGGCCAACCAACCCGGGTCAAAATGCGCCAGCGTGAGCACGCGTTCGTCGCCGGACGGCGGGCCAGAAACAGTGACGTAAATCACAACGGCGTGTTCCTCTTCGCCGATTCGAATGCCTTCAATTTCCCCTCCACCGCCGCCAACCAGTTCCGCGTACGCGCCACCGGCGGCGCGCAATTTGTGCTGGGCATCGACGGATCCGGCAATCCCACCTGGACATGCTCAGTCTCCAACAGCAGTTCGTGGTCATGTTTGAGCGACCGCAATCTGAAAGAGAACCTGCTGCCAGTGGACGGCCGCGCGACACTGGAGGCGCTCAACCGCCTGCCGCTCTACACCTGGAACGCCAAGGGCACTGATCCTTCGGTGAAGCATCTTGGGCCGATGGCGCAGGATTTCTATGCTGTGTTTGGACTGGGTGACAGCGACATCTCGATCGCCATGATCGACCTGGACGGGCTGGCGCTGGCGGCAATCCAGGGGCTGTATGCGCAACATCAGGAATTGCCGCAGGAGAACATGACGCTGCGCGCCCGACTGGAGACTCTGGAAGCGCGTCTGGCGGCGCTGGAACAGGCGCTCGGCGGGAGGTGAGCCATGCGACAGGCGATCTATGGGCTGGCACTGCCGGCAGCGCTGGGGTTGATGGCGCTGGTGACGGCTGGCAGGCCGGGGTTGCCGGCGCAAGCGCAGAGCGGCGGCAGCTACGATCTGACATGTAGCACGTTTGACGCCGGCGGGGTGATGTTCGCGGCAGGCGGGTCATATACGCTGGGCAGCACAGCCGGCCAGGCCGACGCAGGCAGGCACAGTGACGGCATCTACGATTTGGACGGCGGGTTCTGGCAGGCCAGCGACCAGGTGGTCGTGTTCGTTCCGATTGTGCGCAGGTGAGAGAAACGACATCGCCACAGTCTCCCGCAGGTTCTCAAACCTGCGGGAGACTGTTTATCCTGCTCCTCAACCTCTCGGATGAACATGGTACATTGGGTACAGCGTGTGAGAGGTCAATCGGGTTGGAGGAGTCGGGGAGCATGCAACTACAAGATCGCGTCGCCATCGTCACCGGCGCGGGGCGCGGCGTGGGCGAAGCAACCGCCCGGGAACTCAGCCGGCAGGGCGCCAGGGTCGTGTTGTGCGATATCGAGTCTGCGCTGGTTGAGCAAGCCGCCGGCGCTATCTGCGACGCCGGCGGAACCGCCATTGGCCTGCGCGTGGATGTGTCGCGCCTCCCCGAACTGGATGATCTGGTTACGAAGACACTGGACCATTTTGGCCGGCTGGATATTCTGGTCAACAACGCCGCCATCTGCCCGCGCATCCCCATCGACGACATGACCGAAGCTGCGTTCGATCAGATCGTGAACATCAATCTCAAGCCGGTGTTCTTCCTGTCGCGCGCCGCCGGCAACGCGATGAAGGCGCGCCGGTGGGGGCGCATCGTCAACGTCAGTTCGGTGGGTGGGCGCACGGGCGGCCTCTACGCAGCCACCGTCTACAGCGCCACCAAGGCCGGCGTGATGTCGATGACCAAAGCGTTCGCCCGGCACTTCGCGCCCTTCAACATCACCGTGAATTGCGTCGCGCCGGGCAGCGTGGACACCCGCCTGATGGCCAACCTGTCGCCCGAATCGCTGAGAGCCACCATCGAGGGTGTCCCGCTCAAACGCCTCGCCGAGCCGGTCGAGATTGCGCGCGTGATTGCCTTTCTTGCGTCCGAGGCATCGTCGTACATGACCGGCGCCATTGTCGATGTGAACGGCGGGGCGCTCATGCCGTAGCAGGTTGGTAGGGTTGCTCAGTTTCATCAGGTTTGGCGCGTGGGTGCGCGTGCGCGCCGCAGGAACACGACAAGGGGTGTCTCCCATGCAGATCACAAAGATTCAGGCTTTTCCGTTGCGCTATCCCGAACCGAACGATCACAACAACACGCGCTACATCATGCTGGCGCGCGTCGAGACCGACGCCGGCCTGGTTGGTTGGGGCGAGGCCATCACCATGTGGCCCGAAGCATCGCGCGCCGCAAAGATCATCGTCGAAGACGGCCTTCAGCCTGTGCTGCTTGGCCGCGACCCGCGCGACACCTACGCCATCTGGCTGGCGATGAAGGAACATGCCTGGTGGTACGGCAATGGCGGCATCGCCTCATTCGCCGTCAGCGCGCTCGACATCGCCATGTGGGACCTGAAAGGCAAAGCGTTGGGCGCGCCACTGCACCAGTTGTTCGGCGGCAAAGTCGTGCCCCGGCTGCGCGCCTGCGTCAGCACCCATCCGTCCAAGTCATCGATCGACGACATGGCCGACGAACTGGCCAGCTACGCCCGGCAGGGTTTCACCGCCATCAAGTGCGGCTTCGGCAAGAAAGGCGAGGCGCATCTCGGCTTCGACCCGAAACGGGACATTGCGTTCGCCAAAGCAGTCAAGGAGGCCGTTGGGCCGGACGTGGACTTCATGGTGGATTACGGCCACCCGGTGCGCATGGAAGTCATGCAGGCCATTCGCATGGCGCACGCCTACGCCGATTTGGGTCTGCGCTGGCTGGAAGACCCCCTGCGCACCTGGGACTGGGCCGGCTATGCTCAGTTGCGCGCAGCAGCCCGCCTGCAACTTTGCACCGGCGAAGACCTGTGGACGATCCACGACTACTACCGCCTCATCCAATCCGGCGTGGCCGACATCATCATGATCGACCCCGGGCGGGCTGAGGGCATCACCGGCTACTGGAAGGTGCAGGAGATGACGACCCACGCGCACCGCTACATCAATGCGCACGCCTGGAGCAGCGCCATCATCACCGCCGCCAGCATACACCTCACTGCTGCCACGCCCAACCACATCGTGATGGAGATCAAGCCATACCGCAACCCGATGCAGCACGAGCTGGTGAAAGAGCCGTTCGAGCCGCGCAACGGCTGGCTGGATGTGCCGGATAAACCCGGCCTGGGCGTCGAAGTCGATGAAGCCGTCGTCCACAAATATCTGCACGAATAGCCATGAATGAGGCGCACCTGTTCGACATCAACACGATCGCGTGGACCGATCATCCGACGCTGCCCGGCCTGCAAGTCAAAGGGCTGGAAGGCCGGGCCACCCACCCGCACCTGAGCCTGATGCTGGTGCGCGTCGAGGTCGGCGGCGTCATCCCGCGCCACGCGCACGACGTGGCGACCGAAACAGCCCTGGTCGTGGCCGGGCAGGGCGAGTTGTGTCTGGATGTGGACGAAGCCGGCCATGCCGGCCGGGTCGTGGCGTTCACGCCCGGTGTGGGTGTCTCGGTGCCGCCGGGTCTCTATCACAGCGTGCGCAATGTGGGCGATGCGCCGCTGGAGATTCTCGCAATCCACACACCGCCGACCCGTTAATATCGCGCCTCTTCCAAAACCATCCTGCGCTAGGGCACGACCACGATCGTAAAGCGATTGGTTCGCGTTGATCGCAGTGGGCTATCCAGTTTTTCCACGCCGAGGATATAAACGCCGGCACTCAGTCCGCTCAACGGTATGAATCGACCAACGCGCCCCAGGACGTTGGGGTTGCCTTCCCAATAGCCATTGCGACGCGATGTAAGCAGAATGCGGCCGCGCGGCGTCGCCAGCCGGGGATGCACAGCCGATCGCGCGTCTCGAGTCGTTCGAACCACAGCGCCGGCGGCCGCCTCGGCGCTGGCATCCGACTCAAGGGTGAATTGATAGTAGCGATGGTTGTAGCTGACGCCTGACGAGAGCCTCTCGCAATTCGTCACCTGGGTGGGTGTTGTGATCGATCCGATGACGATCGGATCAGAGAACGTGCCCGCTCCCCCCAGAGCAGAGCACTTCAACTGGCGAAAGGTAAGCGAGCGCGCTGGCGCGGCAGTCGCAACCAGAACAAGAAGCAGAACCGCCACAAGACCCATTCCAACAGCAAAATCGATCAATCGGCGCATACAACCCTCCTTCACGCATAATCCCCATCACTTCGCCCCAACCTATATCAGCCCAATCGCGTCTTCGCCGCCGGAGCACAGCTCAGCTTATCGCCATTTGGTCAAGGCCTCGGTATAGACCATTTCCAACACCCGCCGGCCACAAGCGATTGCTGCCGGCCCATGCCCCGGCAGCACATGATCGGGCGGCGCAAGCTTCAACAGGCGCGCCAACGAGCGAATGTACTTCGTCCGGTCGAAGTCCGGCGCGCCGGTCCATGGCAGTTTCGCCCAGCGATGAGATTCGGTTGCCTCGAACAGATCACCGGTGAACCAGACGCGCTCGCCGTCCAACATCATTTCGAGAATGACCAGCCCCTCGGTATGGCCTGGCGCGGCAATGCAACGCACTTCAAGTCCGCCCACCGCCAACACCTGCCCGTCCTCCATCACAACATCGGGCCGGCATGGCTCGAAAACCTTTTGAACTGCATATCCAATGCAGCGCTCATCACCGGCAGCCATCGCCTCGGCCGTTTCGGGCGAGGCAACCACTTTCACCCCGCGTCGCTGAAGTCGGGCTGCGTGGCTTGCATGGTCGAAGTGCGCGTGCGTGATCAACAGGTGCGACACCGTGTCCAGGCCAATGCCCCAGCGCGATGCGTTGCGTTCGACTTCAGGCAAGGTGTCCGCATCTTCCAGATCACCGGAGTCGATGAGCAACGTTGCGCCGTCACGATGAATCAAGTAGCCGTTCTGGCGCCGGCCATAGGGCGAGCCGTTGACCAGAAAGACACCTCGCAGAATTTGCATGGATACCTCCGCTTAGATCACACTCTCCACATGCCGCTGCAAGTGGCAATCGAGGTTGATGGCGATGGGAATCGCCGCGATGTGGGTCGGGTAACACTCAACGCGCACATCCAGCGCTGTGTTCACACCACCCCACCCCTGCGGCCCGATGCCGGTCGCGTTGACCAGATCGAGCAGTTCGCGCTCCAGCGCCGCATAGCGGGGGTCAGGGTTGCGCGATCCGATCTCGCGCATGAGCGCCTTCTTCGCCAGCAGGGTTGCCAGTTCCAGCGTGCCGCCCAGCCCCACACCCACCACCAGCGGGGGGCAGGCGTTCGGCCCGGCCTCCTCCACGCAGCGCACGACTTCGCGCTGCACGCCCACGATTCCCTCGGCCGGCGTCAACACGCGCGCCCAGCTCATATTCTCTGCGCCGAAACCTTTACACGCCACAATCAGGCGCACCGCGTCGCCCGGCGCGATGTCCACATGCACCACCGCCGGCGTGTTGTCGCCGGTGTTGCGCCGCTCGAACAGCGGCTCGGCCACCACCGACTTGCGAAGATAGCCCTCCCGATACCCCTCGCGCACGCCCCGATCGATCGCCGCGCGCAAATCCCCGCCGACAAGATGAACCTCCTGGCCGATCTCGGCGAACACAATCACCATGCCCGTGTCCTGGCACATCGGCACGCGCCGCGCGCTGGCAATATGCCGGTTGTCCACGATGTCGCGCATGGCCAACCGGCCGGCCGGCGACGGCTCGCGCGCCATGATCTCGCGCAACTGCACCAGCGCCGGCTGCGGCGTGTGAAAGTTCAAGTCCTGCACCGCCTGCCGCACCTGCGCGGCAATCTCGTTCACATCAACGTCGCGCATAAGCCGCCCTGCCCTGCTCGAAGAGATCGCCTCCGCGCGCATCGTTAGCCACGACCAGGCTCAGATCTGCAACCGTGAAGCGATGAATCGCCTCCGTGCCCAGATCGGGCCAGGCCACAACCTCGACCTGTTTGATGCGATCGGCAATCAACGCCGCCGCGCCGCCCACCAGCACGAAATAGACGGCCCGCTGCGCGGTCATGGCCGCGCGCACCGCTGCGCTGCGTTTGCCTTTGCCGATCATGCCTTTCAACCCGCGCGCCAGTAACTGAGGCGTGTAGGCATCGACCCGGCCCGCTGTGGTTGGCCCGGCCGGCCCGATGATCTGACCCGGCCGCGCCGGCGCCGGCCCAACGTAGTAGATGATCTGACCTTGCAGGGGGATCGGCAGCGGCTGACCGGCCTGCAACGCCTCAACCAACCGCTGATGCGCCGCATCGCGCGCCGTGTAGACGCAGCCGGACAATGTCACCGCGTCGCCGACGCGCAGACGCATGACATCGTCATCGGTCAGCGGCGGGCGCAGCACAATGGCGTCACGCATCGGGCAACTCGCGCGGCGGCGGCCCGTCGTATACCACCTCGGTATAGTCGGCAGCCTTGAATGGTTTCTCGCGCGTCACCTGCTCCAGATAATGCGCCGACAAGCCCAGGGCGCGCGAGATGAGGAAGAACGCTTTGCCGGCCCGCCAGTCAAGCGCCATCTCCAGCAAGAGGGCCGCGATCGCGCCATCGACGTTGATCGGCAGGGGCCGGCCCGTCGCATCGAGCAGCGCCCGTTCGATGGCCTGCGCCAGCGCCACCCAGCGCCCGGCCAATCCCAGTTCAGCAGCCCGCGCAAACAATGGCGCGACACGTGGGTCAGTCGGATGCACCGGGTGGCCATAACCGGGCATACGCTCGCGGCGTGAGCGCAACGCCGCAACCAGCGATTGAGCCACCGCTGCCGTGTAATTCTCATCGTCAGGCGCGCGAGCGGGGTCGCCCCATGCTTCCTGCATCAACTGCGCGCAGCGTTCGATCGCGCCGCCGTGATGTTCGCCCACAGCCAGCAGGCCGGCTGCCACCGCCGCCGGCAACGGCACGCCGCTCGATGCCACCAGGCGCGTGGCATCGGTCGAGGGCGCGGCCAGGCTGTGATCGACGCTCGACACCAGAATGGCCTCGATCAACGCGCCTTCGCGCCGGGCCGGCCATTCACCCTTGAGCAGCACATACACCATGTCGCCGAACGACGCGCGGCCAATCAGATCGGCGATGTTGTAGCCGCGCACGTGGATACTGCCAGGCTGCACCTGCGACAGCGCCGTGCGCCATTCAAGCCGGCTCATGATTTTGTGTCGCCTCCCCATGACACCAATTGCTCGTTCTTGTACAGCTTGCGAATCACCAGCGCGCCGGCCGGCGCCATGCGCAGGCACACCTCGCACAGGGTGCACTCATCCACCTGATCGGGATCAACAACTAACCGGCCATCGGCTACCTTAAAAATATCTACCGGACA
>DAOUDB010000370.1:0-6162 GCA_034431495.1 Thermoflexales bacterium | reverse complement strand
CGCGCACTTCGAGACTGCCGCGCTGGTTGATCGTGCCGGCGAAGACGCGATCGCCCTGCCGTTTCAGCACCGGCATGGATTCGCCGGTGATGGAAGCCTGGTCAACCGTGCTTTCTCCTTCGATCACGATGCCATCCAGCGCGATGCGTTCGCCGGGGCGCACGAAAATGCGGTCGCCGACCACGATGCGGTCGATGGGCATCAGCTCCAGCCGGCTTCCCCGACGCGCCAGCGCGCGGGTGGGGCGCAGCTTCACCAGCGAGCGGATTGCGTCGCGCGAGCGGCCGATCGCAAATGCCTGCAACACATTCGATAGCGAGAACAGGAAGAGCAGCATGGCGCCCTCGAACGGCGCGCCAACGATGGCAGCGCCGATGGCGGCCAGCACCATGAGCAGGTCAACGTCGATGATGCGCTCGCGCAGCGCCTCGATACCGCCCTTCAAGCCGAATGCGCCGCCGGTGATGTAGGCCAGCAGGTAGAGCGGGCCGGCCAGTTGCGGCGCCAACAGCGCGCGCTCGGCAATCAGGCCAAGCAACATGGCAATCAGTGTGATGGGAACAAAGAGCGCCTCGATCCTTTGTTCAGTAAGCCAGGCCCGCACGCCCAGTCGCACGCTCTCGACCCAGCCCGACCGTGGCGCGGTCTCGCTGGTTGTGGCAGGCATGCCTGACTGCTCGAAGGGGATATCGCATGTTGCGCCATCGATGGCGATGGTGGCCCGCCGGACTGCGCGCGTGCGCTGCGCGTAATCGTCGATCATTGAAGCGCAGGCAGCGCAGGCGCGCGCAATGCCGCGATCGGATTTGGATCCGCATTCGTTCATGGTCTGCTGGATGACGGGCGCCACGCGGCGCAGCAACCCGCCCACGTTGCGCTCGGTTAGCTGCGATGGGTCATAGTCTAGCGTGACGGTCTGTTGAGATGGCTCCAGACTGACACGCAGGATGCCCGGTTGTTCGAGCGCCGCCGCCAGGATGCCGGCACAGGCATCGCGGCTGTTCTCTTTGGCGCGGGGTTGCCCGTCGCCGGCCAGGGTGAGTTGTTCGTTCATCGTCCTTTGTCCTTCTCTTCTTGACACATGCCGGTGACGGCCTGGCGCAACGCGCGTGAATCCTGCTGACAGGCCAGCCGGCCTGCCAGTCATCTTTTGTGGCGATGGGTTCGGCGAGAGGAGGAGCTACTTGCGCGATGCGCCTGCCGGCTTGTCCGGCTCGATCAAAATCAACTCGGCCAACTGCAAGCCGAGCGTCATGGTCTCGCGGGGCGTTGACACGGTGACGGCCCCGCCATAGGGGGCGATGGATTTCAGCGTCACGCGCGCGCCGGGCATCAGACCGAGCTGGCCGAAGTATTCGAGCCATTCGACCTTGTCGGTGTCGATGCAGCGGATCACGCCCGACGTGCCGGCCGGGCAGGCAATCAGCTTCATATCTGGCACCGGCGGCAGCACACCATCGCGCGTGGGAATGACGTGCCCGTGCGGACAGCGCGATGGGTTGCCGGTGATGGCTGCAATGCGGTCCTCGAACTCCTGGTCGATGACCGTCTCGAGCGCATGAGCGTGTTTGTCCACCTCGTGCCACTTGAAGCCCATGACCTGAATCAGAAAGACCTCCAGTAGGCGATGCCGGCGAATCGTGCGCAACGCAATCTTCACGCCCTGCGGCGTGAGGGTGGCGCCTTTGTATGGTTTGAGCTGGACGAGCTTGCGATCGGCCAGGCGTTTGAGCATGATGCTTGCGCCGGAAGGCGTCACGCCCAGCTTCTCGGCGATGGTGTTGGTGGTGGCCGGCTCGCCGTCTTCCGACAACCGGTAGATGGCGTCCAGGTAGTGCAACGTCGCGTCGTTCAGTGACTGAATTTCCGTCTCCATCATCCGCCCTTCGTATGGCTGCTTTATATGGTCAAACTATTAGTTTGACTGGTGTTGAATTGTAGTTTTCGATGAGAAGTTTGTCAAGTGGGGGGCGGCGGATTGCCGGTGACGCGCTCAGCCGGGCTGCCCGAGGCGCGGTACTGGCTGGCGCTGATGCCAAAGCGCGCGCGGAAGCGTCGGGCAAAGACGTTGGGGTCGCGCCAGCCGACTGCTCGGCCAATCGCGGTAATGCTGGCGGGGGTGTGGATCAATGCCTGGGCTGCGCGTTCGAGCCGGCGCTCGTGCAGGTAGGCCATGGGGGGCAATCCCGTGTGCGCTCTGAACAGCCGGACCAGGTATGAGCGGTCTATGTGCAGTGTGTAGGCCAGATCGGAGAGCGTCCAGTCGCGAGCAAGGTCTTCGTTCAGGAGCTGAATGGCGCTCAGAACCGCCGGGTGTGGTGCGACTGGCCGTCTGGGCCGGGCAGTGGGCGCAGGGCAGGCGTGCGCCAGTTGGCTGAGAAAGAGCAGCAGGTTAGCCATGATCTCGAGGCGCAGCGCCGCGGGATTGGCCTGGCTCAGGCGGATGAGGGTTTCCAGCTGACGGATGCTGGCGCGCAGGCCGGCTTGCAGGAGGTGGATCGATATCACGCCGGCCGCCACGGCGTCTTTGCCGAGCAGTCCATCGAGACGGGCGTCTTCTTTGCAGCACAGCAGGTCAGCGCCCAGCAACTCCGGTCCAAATAGACAGTTGTAGACGACGAGCTTGTGGCAATCGATATAGGCGTGCCATGCGCCAAGGTGGATGACAATGACATCACCGGCGCGCAGGTCGCGCTCGCCCAACCGGCAAGCGTGCCGGCCCCGACCGCCGGCGACGACGGCGATCTCGAAGAAGTCGTGTCTGTGTGGTTCGTGGCTGCCGTCGAGAACATATCGGCTGGCGGCAACGACTGGGCTGTGCAGGCAGTCGGCGTTGGGGGCGAATACCATATCGCGCCCATATTGGCGGATGTTCAGAGGGTCGGGCAGGCGCGAGGCGGGTGGGGCAGCAGGCATCGACTCGAACACGGTTGCGGACTGACCAACTCAGGACGTGCGCATTATAGCCTAGCGGCCATGCGCCAGAGCCTGGATGATGCTATTAGATGGCGTTCTGCGCGCCAATGGCTATGGCCTGTGAAGGAGGATGGAGATGTCTGTAGCGACCTTGCCCTATGTGTCGACCCCTGAAAGCCTATCGGACGAAGTGATTGAGACGTATCGCCGGCGCGGCTTTGTGCGTGTGCCGGGGGTGATTTCGCAAGAAGAGGTGGCAGCGTGCCATGATGAGGCGGTGCGGCTGATGGGTCACAAGCAATCGCTCCATCAGGGCCCGATCTTCACCCAACTGGTGAATGTTTGGCGCGATAGCGAGGTGATGAAGCGGCTGACCCTGCACCCAAACGTGGCCGGCATCGCCGAGCGACTGGCCGGCATGCCTCTGCGGTTGTGGCACGACCATTTGCTGATCAAGCAGCCGCACAACAACGCGGCAACCGAGTTTCACCAGGACCGGCCATACTGGCCGTTTGCCCGGTCGCGGCACACGTTGTCGGCGTGGATTGCCCTGTGCGATGTGCCGGTGGAGAAAGGTTGCATGACGTTCATCCCCGGCACGTTCAAGCGCACGGATTTGCGGCCGCAGAATCTGGCCGACGAGGACGATTTGTTCACGATCTGGCCGGAGCTGGTGTATGAGGAGCGGGTGACGTTGCCGCTGCGGGCCGGAGACTGTACTTTCCATCATGGTTATTGCGCGCACATGGCGACGCCGAATTTCACCGACGATCCGCGCGTGGCGCACATCATCATTTACATGGATGCTGAAACGATCTACAAGAAGCAGCCCCATGTGGTGACCGATCCGTTGGGTCTGGAAGACGGCGCGCGGTTGGATGGCGAGATGTTCCCGCGCGTGCCATAGGGAGCGTAGGCCAGAAATGCGCGACGCACTCACCGATACGGCAGCCGCCGGCACGTTGACAGCGATAGCGCGTCGTCGCTAGAATAGCCATGCGTTTGTATTCACGCCACTGACGACGCCCTGAGCGGAACGTTTGAAGGTGGCTGAAAAGGAGGTTGGATATCGACCGATCATAACGATCCGACGGGAGGTGCGATTGCGCATGCCCCAAATCCCGAAGTGTGAGATGAGTCCCCCCGATTTCCTTTGAATACTCAGGAGGAGTAGACCAAGATGGAAAAGCCAGGACGCCTTTTCAAGGCGACACTGTGTGTGATCGCTGTCTCGATGCTGGCCGCGTGTTCCACGCCGCCGGCCCCCACTGCAGCCCCGGCTGAGCCAGCAGCTCCCGCTGCCGAAGCCCCGGCTGCTGAAGCCCCCGCCGCCGAAGCGCCGGCCGCGCCCAGCAAGTATCAGGAAGCGCCCATGCTGGCCGAGCTGGTGCAGGCCGGAAAGCTTCCGCCCGTCGAAGAGCGCTTGCCCGACAATCCGTTCGTCGTTGGGCCGGGCGTGATCATTTCGGAAAAGGATCTGCCCGACTGGACCCCCGGCCAGTATGGCGGCACGGTGCGTGCGGCGCATGCTGTGGCGAACTGGGCCCCCGACATCTTCATGGCCTCGATCGAGAATTTCTTCATGGCGCCCGGCATCGGGATCGAGGGCATCCGCCCCAACATCCTGGAGAGCTACAAGGTCGAGAATGACAACAAGGATTTCACCTTCACCCTACGCAAGGGACTGAAGTGGTCCGACGGCGTGCCGGTGACGACCGAGGACATTCGCTTCACCTATGAAGATGTGATGCTGAACGAGAAGCTCACCCCGGTGTTCCCGGCCAAGTGGCGCGCTGCCGGCAACAGCGATGGCGAGCCGATGAAGCTCGAAATCATTGACGACTTCACCTTCAAGATCAGCTTCTCCGAGTCGTATGGCGGTCTGCTGCGCGACATGGCGATCAAGGGTTGGAATGGCTACACCGATCTGATGAAGCCCAAGCATTACCTGATGAAGTTCCACCCCAAGTACACCCCTGAAGAAGAACTGAAACCGCTCATGGACGAGATGAAGCTGACCGATGAGTGGTGGAACCTCTTCAACACTAAAGACTGCACCAACTGGGAACTGACCAACCCAATCTGTGTGGGCTTCCCCGCGTTGTGGGCGTGGGTCAGCGTCAAGGCCCCGGACGGCGTGCTGGCTTTTGAGCGCAATCCGTACTACTTCAAGGTAGACACCGAGGGCAAGCAACTGCCGTACGTAGACAAGATCATCTCGGCCCAGGTGCAGGACGTCGAAATGGTCAACGTGAAAGTGGTGGCCGGAGAAGTGGATTTGCTGCGCGAGAGCACGGCCCTGGTCAAACTGCCGCTGTACAAAGAGAATGAAGAGAAGGCCGGCATCAAAGTGACCTTGATGGACATGCACGTCGACCCGACTGCGCTGTACTTCAACCTGACCTACAGCGACACCAACTGGACCCAGGTCGTCAACGATGTGCGCTTCCGCAAGGCTGTCAGCTTCGCAATCAACCGCCAGGACATCATCGACACGGTGTACTATCAGTTTGCTTCCTTCCCGGAGCTGACGCCCAGTGAGTACAACGTGGATGAGGCCAACCGGTTGCTCGATGAAATGGGTCTCGACAAGCGCGATGCCGAAGGGTTCCGCCTCGGCCCGGACGGCAAGACCTTCCTGATCCCGCTCGAGCACGCGGCGCACGCGCCAGACATCGAGCCGGCTGCCGAGATCATCGTCGAGAACCTGAACGCCGTTGGTCTGAAGACCACGCTGAAGAAGATCGACTCGCAGTTGTGGGGTCAGCGCCTGGGCGTCAACGACATGCTGGCGACTATGATCTGGTCTGTGCAGCCGATGTGGCGCGATAATACCTGGACCGACTATACCCCCCAGAATCAGTGGGCGCCGGAATGGGCACGCTGGTACAACACCAAGGGCAAAGAGGGCCAAGAGCCGCCCGATGCAATCAAGAAGCTGTACGACATTCTGGAGTGTCGCGCGGCTGCTGTGCCGTTCTCTGACCAGGACATACAATGCACCAACGATCTGTATGCCTCTTATCGGGAGAACGTGTGGATCATCCCGATCGTCGAGAAAGTGCAGTACGCCCTGATCACGTCGAACAAGCTGGCCAACGTGCCGATTTCCGGTCAGGCGATCGCAGCTAACGCCAGCCTGGAGCAGATGTACTTCAAATAGCCGTCAGTTGGCTGCCGCCGGCGAGGGGTATTGAGCCGGCGCGCCAGCCGATCTGACACCGCATTGCTGATGCGGGGGCCGGG
>DAOUDB010000369.1:0-23993 GCA_034431495.1 Thermoflexales bacterium | reverse complement strand
GGTGGCACCGGCGGCGCGGTCTGCGCGAACAGCGCCGATGTCACCGGCGGGACGATGGCGGGGAATGACGCCGCCAGCAGCGGCGGCGCGTTGTACGTCAGCCCCGGCGGCGCGACTCTTGCCGAGAGTCTGTTTGCCGGCAACGCCGTCACCAGCGCCGATGGGGGCGGGCTATATGTGACCGGGCCGGCGCAGCTTGCCAACGTCACATTCGAATCGAATCGCGGGCCGGGCACGTTCGGCTTCGGTGGCGGCGCATATCTGGCTGGCGACGCCCGGCTCACCAACACCACTTTCATCGCTAACCAAAGCGGCCAGGGGGGAGGACTGCACGCGCGCGGCGCGGGCGCAGTCACGGTTACGCTGGTGAATGCTGTCTTCGCGCGCAACGCCAGTGTCGGTGGCGAGGGCGCGGCGCTCTACGCCGCCGGCCTCGGCGGAGACGACCGGCTGACGATCATGCATACCACCATCGCCAGCCCGACCGAGGCGACAAGCGCGGCCATCTATATCGCATCCGGCGGCGCGGCCATCACCAACACCATCATCGCCTCGCACGCTGTCGGTATCCGCAATGTCGCGGCCAGTGTGACGGAAGACTACAACCTGTTTGCCGGCAATGCGCAGGACACGCTGGGTGATGTGATCCGTGGCGCGCAGTCCATCACCGGCGCAGCCGGCTTCGTCAATCCATTCATGGACGACGTGCGGCTGACCGGCGCATCGCCGGCCATCGACGCCGGCGACGATCTGGGGATTGCGTTCGACCGCGACGGCGCGGCGCGACCGTTTGGGCAGGGCTACGACATGGGCGCTTACGAGTGGCGGGGCGACATGTTTTTCGTCTATCTGCCGTCGTCTACAATGGCCCCACCATGACACTGTCCCCCCATCAGTTTCCGGTTGCGCCGGATCGGATTGCCCGTTACACCGCCTATCGCGCGCTCGAACCGCTCACCATCGATGGCCGGCTGGATGAGCCGAGCTGGCAGCACGCGCCGCGCTCGCCGCGCTTTGCCGATCTCATCAGCGGCCGCCGGCCCATCCACGACACGCGCGCCGCCGTGTTGTGGGACGACACGTATCTATACGTCGGCTTCTGGGTCGAGGAGCCGTTCGTCACGGCATCCTTCACCGAGCGCGACGCGCTGATCTGGACTGAGAACGACGTGGAGGTGTTCATCGCCGGCCGCGATGCCTACTATGAGTTCGAGATCAACGCGCTGGGCACGATCTACGAGGTGTTCTTCATCTGGTCGGATGCGTATGAGCGTGATGGGTATTCCTCTGCGCCGGAGTTCGCGCCCGATGCGCCCGGCCATCGCCCCTGGGACGGTGTCGGCTTCAAGCATCCGCGCGGGCCGCGCGAGGGGTTCTGGCAGTGGGATCTGCCGGGCCTGAAGAGCGCCGTGCATGTGGACGGCACGCTGAACGACAACAACGACCGCGACCGGGGCTGGACGGTCGAGCTGGCCTTTCCGTGGGAGGGGTTGCGCTGGCTGGCCAAAGCCGATGGACGCGCGCTGCCCCCGCGCGACGGCGACGTGTGGCGGATGGACTTCTCGCGCTTCAACGCCTACAAGGAGGCGCCGCCGGCGGAGGATTCGGGCGGCTGGACGTGGAGCGCACACGGCGTGTGGGACTCGCATGTGCCGGAGGTGTTTCCCTTCATCACTTTCTCGAACCTGCCGGTTTCAGCCACGGATTCCCGGAGTCTGTAAGCGTCATGGCATACCGGCGTGAGTTGATCGAGACTGAACGGCTGGTGTTGCGCCCGCTTGCGATGGACGACGCGGCCAGTCTGCACAGCGTGTTCGTCCATCCTGAGGCGATGCGCTTCTGGCATACCCCGCCCCATGCCGATCTGTCCGAGACGCAGGCGGTGATTGTGCGCGAGCTGGCCGGCGATGGTTGCGCGTGGTCGGTCGCTCGGCGTGGCGCGCCGGACGCGATCGGGCTGGTGTATTACCTCGGCAACCCCGGCCCGCCCGGCCTGGGTTACATTCTGCATCCGGCATACTGGGGGCAGGGCTACATGACCGAGGCTGTTCGCGCAGCGGTGGACTATGGCTTCGCAACGCTCGCGCTTGATCGGGTGGAGTTGTGGATCGATGCGGATAATGCCCCCTCGCGTCGGCTGGCCGCGCGGCTTGGCTTTACGTGCCGGGGCCGGTTCAGCCAGAAATATCCGCATCGCGCCGGCCCCCATGACACGCTGGTGTATGGGCTGCACGTGAGTGAATGGGCGCGCGCCTTATCTGCACAGACGGACAGAGCGCCGGCCCACCGTTTCTATCGTCTGGAGCCTGTCTTGCCCGTGCCCGATGTGCAGGCTGCCGCCGAGTATTACCGCGACCGGCTGGGCTTCAGCATCGATTTTCTATATGGCGATCCTCCCACCCATGCTGCGGTGTCGCGTGGCGAGTGGACGACCGAAGGCGCGCGCATCCAGTTTTCGCGCGCGCCGGAGAACGCGCCGCCTGTGCCGGGCGTCGTGTTGTACATCTTCGCCGGCCCGGATGTCGATGGCTTGTGCGAGGAGTATCGGGCGCGCGGTGTTCACATCGCGACCGAGCCGGCCACATATCCGTGGGGGATGCGCGAATTCCATATCCGCGACTGCAACGGCTATCTGCTTCGCTTTGGCGCGCCGGCATAGCGTCGCGCGAGTTGGAACGTACAGGAGGACAGCAATGGCAGTTCTGCCCGACATGATCGGCATCAACGTGCGCGATATGGCCGCCTCGCTGCGGTTCTATCGTCTGCTCGGACTCGATATCCCGCCCGGCGCGGACGGCGACCCCTATGTCGATGTCATCACGCCCAACGGTTATCGCATTTCGTGGAACACCATTGAGATGATGAAGAGCATCTATCCCGACTGGGAAGACTCGCCAGTGGGTCATCGCATGGCGCTGGCTTTCAAGTGCGACAGCCCGGCCGAAGTGGATGCCGTCTACGCGCGCATGGTGCAGCATGGCTACGAAGGCCGCAAAGCGCCCTGGGATGCGTTCTGGGGGCAGCGCTATGCGGTCGTTGTCGATCCCGATGGTAATCTGGTTGATCTGTTTGCGCCGTTGCCGGCTTTGGCTTGAGGTGACCATGTTGGAGAAAGCCTGTTGCCCGATTGTGAGGGCCGGCAAGACTGACCGGGCTTGCCGCGCCGTGACTCTTGTGATACTGGGCGCATTGTTGTTGGGTTGTGTTTCCGCTGCGCCCCCGACCGGCGTCCGGGTTGGCGTATATGGCCGGCATTATCCGAATGGCACAGCGGCGGTGGAATACCTGTACAGCGCCGAGGGTATGTGGAAGCGCATGGACCCCGTCGAGTACACGGTCAACTTCTACGACCGACCGGACAATCCGCCAGACCACCCGGCGAACAAGCAGGCGCTGATTGCCTATGCCGATGGGACGCGCTTCACCACGGCTCGTGATGCAAACGGCCATTTGCTGCTCGACGCCGACCACGACGGTGAACTCGACACGACGCACGGCGGATTTGCCTTTCACGAGCACAATGGCATCGGTTTGGGTGGCGAACGACGCGCCACGCCCTTCACCAACTTCTGGTTCGACGACAACTGGCTGGCGCGTTACGTCAGTCGCGCTTATGGACGCCCCGAACCGGATGGGTTAAGCGAGCCGGCCGGCTTTGTGCGCTGGCGTGTCGTCGGAGGCGACACAACGCACTGGGACACATATGGCGCGGATTACTTCGACACACTGGCGCTCGATGGTTTGTATTACCTGGCGCGCAACGATGTGACGCGGGCGTTGCAGCAATGGGAGCGCATACTGGCGAAAAGCCTGTATCGCTATGATCGAACACAGCGCCGCTATCGTTACCCGGCCATCCCGGAGAACTACTACTACGGCCTGTTTCAAATCCTGACCGGCTTTCTGATGGACGCGCCGACGCTTCCCGCCGATAGGCGCAACGAGATCGTGCAGCACTGGGTGTCTTTGCGCTCGGCGATTCTGGATCATCAGGAGCGGCGCGGGGATGTGCTGCTAGGCTGGCGCACCGGCATCAACGATCCGGCATCCCTCATCAACACCGAGACGACTGCGGCCAACGTGCTGGCGCTGGGCGCCGGCGCGCTCGACACATTCGAGGCCGGCGAGACGCCGTTGACCCTGGACGCCAACGGCTACAGCCGTGGCGCATCGCATGTGCTTTCGGCGGTTGTTGGCACGGCCCGACCCGGTCTGCTGACCGATGGCCCGTCATTGGCCTTTCCGCCCGGCCGCTATCGCGTCGAGTTCGTGCTGCGCGCGCCGGCGTTGCGCGGCCGGCTTGCCACTGTCGAGATCTACGATCGACGCGCTCAACGCGCGCTGGCAAGCCGGGAGGTGACCGCAGCAGACTTCAGCACCGCAGATGCCTGGGGGCGCATCGCGCTCTCGTTTGAAGTGACGAGCGCCGACGCGCCGCTGGATTTCCGCATTCACTGGCGCGGCGAGGCTGATCTTGAGGTAGCCTGTATTCGGATCGTGCGTGCCTGAGGCGCGCGCCGTCTGGCTCTGCGTGCGCAGTGAGTTCTGTGGTCTGTGCCTAGAGCAGAAATGATGAAAGTGCATCTCGACACCGATCTGGCCGGAGATATCGACGACCTGTGCGCGCTGGCGTTGCTGTTGCGCTGGCCCGGCATCGAGCTGACCGGCATCACCACCGTTGGCGATGACAAAGGCCGCCGCGCCGGCTACACGCGCGAGGCGTTGCGCATCGCAGGCCGGGACGACATCCCTGTTGCCGCCGGCGCAGACATGGCCGATGGCTACTATCCCTATCCCCTCGGCCTGCCCGATGAGGCGCGCTACTGGCCGCGACCTGTGCTCCCTGCGCCGGGGCCGGTGGACGCGGCACTGGACTTGCTGAAGCGCAGTATCGAGGACGGCGCGCTCGTGATCGGCATTGGTCCGTACACCAACCTGCGCCTGCTCGACGAGCGCTATCCGGGCATCCTGGCGCGGACCAATCTATGGCTGATGGGCGGCTATGTGTACCCGGTCCGCGCCGGCTTCCCGCAGTGGGGCAACGCCATGGATTTCAATGTCCAGGTGGATGTGCGTTCGGCGCAGCATGTGTTCGCGCACGGCCGGCCATCACTCGTGCCCCTGACAGTGACGGTGGAGACATCGTTGCGTCGCGCCTACCTGCCGGCCTTGAGTGCATCTGGCCCGCTCGGCGCGCTCATTGCCCGGCAGGCCGAGGCATTCGCAGAAGACTGGGAGAACGAGACGCGCCTGGCACTGGCCAGCCCCGGCCTGCCCGACGACACCATCAACTTTCAACACGATCCACTGGCCTGCGCGATTGCGCTGGGGTGGCGCGATGGCGTGGAGGTGTCCGACGTGCCGTTGCGGTTCGAAGTGCGCGACGGGCTGATGCACGAAGTCGTCGATCCGCAAGGCAAACCCACGCCGGTGGTCACGCGCATCGACGGGACACGTTTCGGCGACTTCTGGTTGCGGTGTGTGACAGGCCGTTGAAGCGTTTTTAAGACTCCGGAAGTTTGTTGCGGCTGAGCCGGCCGAGCGCCCAGAACGCCACCAGCCCCAGCGCAAACACGGCCGCAAAGCTGAGATCGAGTCGGATGATCGATGCCGCCAGCGCGATTAGCAATCCAGACCCGCACACGCCGGCCAACTGCGTCAGATGCTGGCGGATGAGCAGATCGCGGTTCTCGATGTGCTCGACGCTTCCCAGCCGGTGCAGCAGGCGCGCCATGTCCCATGCCGCCAGCGCCAGCACACCGGCCAGCAGAATCGGCGCCGCAGGTAGCCCCTGCGCCAGCCCAAAAGCTGCCAGCACGATCAGCCCGGCCAGTCCCACAGACACTGCCGACGGAGCCCGCAGCCCCATCGCCTTGCGCTGTATGCCAAATGCCCACAGCGCGCCGACGGCGATCACCGCGCCGGCGAACGCCCAGCCGCCCATCAGCGCATAGGCGCCGGCCAACAGAATCAGCGCGCCGGCCAGACTCGCGCGGGTGAGAATCGATAGGTGGTTCATGGCAGGGTGGGTCAGCTTGATTGATAAGGTCGATAGGGCGATGCGGTCAATTGTCAATCCCTCATGCTCAACGATTCAGTCGCTCAACCTTCAATTGCTCAATCGTCAATTGTTGGCGGATGACCTCGTCGAAGGGTTGGGTGACATCCCAGTTGACTACCTGAATGCCCACCTGACGCAACCGGCGCAGAACCAGACGGCGTTCCACCTGCAACATGCGCACGGCAGTATGTTGAAAGGCCGGGTCCAGGCCTGAGGATGCTGATTTGAGCCACAATGCCTCGAACGACACGGGGTCGGGCGATATCACCATGACGGCATAACCGCGCGCGCGCATGCGCGTCAGCACCGACGCGTCGTCGCGGCTGAGCGGGCTGACGAAGACGATCTGCGACTGGGCCGGAAACGCGCGCGTGGGCAGCCGGTCCAGATGGCGCAGCGCCTCATTGTGGCCGGTGGACGCGCGTCCCAGCGCGCGCAGGATGCGCATTTTCTGCACGCGCCCATAGCCGGGAAAAACGTTGACGATGGCGCTGCCGTAGATCACCATGCCCACCCGGTTGCCCTCGCTCAGAAATGTGTCGGCCAGCGTGGCGGCAGCCGCGATCGAATGCTCGAACAGCGAGCCGTTGGGGGTGCGCGTGTTGGTCTCGTCGCGCGCATCGACGATGATGCCCACATCGGCCAACCGCTCCTGCTCCAGATCGTTGGTGAACAACTCTTGTTCGTGGCGGGCAGAGGCGCGCCAGTTGATGCGCCGCAGCCGGTCGCCAACCTGATATTCGCGCAGGCCAAAAAAGTCGATGCCCGTTCCGCCCTGGCGCGCCGGGATGGGGCCGGCAAACCCGCGCGTGCGCGGCGGGCGGATGGTGATGCGGCGCAGCCGTTGCGCTGTGGGCACGACGACCAGCGTCGCCCGCGCCTCCAGAGCCAGCCAGGTGTGGAACAGGCCGGCGCTGTCGGTGACATCAACCAGGATGTCTCGAAAGCGGTGCTCGCCGCGCTGCCCGCGCACCGTGTAGCGAAACTCCACCTGCCCACCCGGCCCCAGAATGGCGATGGCGCTGGTGATGCCTTCCACCAGTTCCAGGCCGGGCGCGATGGGGTCATCGATGCGCGCCTCGACCACGCTTTCCCCCTCGTTTTTGACGGTCACGGTCACGTCAACCGGCCGGCCGTTCGACACACGATCCAGGCTCAGTGAACGCGTGGCTGTCAGGCGGATGCGCTCTGGCCGGCGCAACGTTGCCCAGCCCAGGTAGGCCACGAATGGCACGGCCAGGGCGATCACGTTGCCGTTCAACGCAGCCAGCCCAAATAGCAGTAGGGCGAAGATCAGCCCAAGCAGCGTGGTCATCGTTGTGTGGCGCCGATGACGGGCACCGGCACAATCTGGCTGACTTCGCTCAACACGCGCTCTGCGGCTTGTGGCACTGTCCACAAATCCGGTTCCAGAATCAGGCGATGACTGAGCGCCGGCTTGATGAACAGCTTCACGTCGTCGGGGATGACGTACTCGCGGCCCTGCATGGCTGCCCAGGCCCGCGACAGTTTGAGCAGGGCCAGCGCCCCGCGCGGGCTGGCCCCGACCGACACCTGCCGGTGTGAGCGGGTGCCACGCGTCAGTTCCACCATGTAGCGTTCGATATCCGCGTCCACGTGCACCGTCTCGACCGCCTCGCGCATGGCCAGCAGGCCGGCGGCATCGGTGACGCCTTCGAGGTCGAAGGCATCCTGGCGCCTGTCGCGCCGGCGCTTCAACACTTCCTGCTCCTCGGCTGCGCTTGGGTAGCCCACCGACAGGCGCATGATGAAGCGGTCGAGCTGCGCCTCGGGCAGCGGATATGTGCCCTCGTATTCGATCGGGTTCTGCGTGGCGATGACCATGAAGGGTTGAGGCAGCTTCATCGTCTCGCCTTCCAGCGTGACCTGATATTCCTGCATCGCTTCGAGCAGGGCCGATTGGGTGCGCGGCGAGGCGCGGTTGATCTCGTCGGCCAGAATGATGTTGGCGAAGATCGGCCCTTTGCGCAGAATGAAGCGATTCTCGGACCGGTCGAAGTAATAGCCGCCGGTGATGTCGCCGGGCAGCAGGTCGGGGGTGAACTGAATGCGCTTGAAGCTCACACCGAGGGCGGTGGCGAAGCTGTTGGCGATCAGCGTCTTGGCCAGGCCGGGGTAGTCTTCGAGCAGCACGTGGCCGCCGGCCAGAAACGCGGCCATGATCTTTTCGAGCACGTCCTGTTTGCCGACCACGGCGCGGGTGACCTGGCCGACGATGCGCTCGGTGAGCGCGGCGACTTCCTGACAGTTCATGAATCCTTGCCTTTTTCGTCTGTGTATTGCTGCGCCTCGATCCAGGCCAGCGCGGCTTGTAGTTTGACCCATACCGGCGATTGTTGCGCCGCAGCCGAGTCCGACAGAATGCGTCCCGATATGCGCTCGCGCAGTTCCTCGACGACCCGGGGCAGCCGGCTGCGCGGTGCGTTGCCGGCGCGCGACCGGCTGGCAAGCACAAGCTCGGCCACTTCCGCCGGCACGTCCAGCGAGCCGTTGATGATCCGGCGCTCGATCTCCACCGGCGTCGAACGCTCGAGCACTGCCAGCGACGACAGGATCAACGCGCGCATTTCGAGCGTCATCTTTTCCTGCGCGTAGGCGCTGCGCCCAAACTGGCTGAGATAGTATGTCCACACGCGCATGCGTGAATGGCGCTGGTCGGGCCGGGCGCGCCCGAGCGGCAAGCCGGGATCATACCGGCGCGTGGCGAAGCTGTTCAATGCGATGACAACGCCCAACACGATTAACAGGCCGAGGAACAGCGCCTGTGGCACGCTGCCCAACAGCAGGCCGGCCAGATACAGCGCGTATCCAAGCGGGCCGGCGAACACGTCACGCACGATATCGCGCAGATATACCGCCAGCGCGATTGTTGCCGCGAGCGCGGCGATCGCTATCGCAACGCCCAGCACAAGGGTGAGGGGGCGCGCTCTCATTGTGCGCCTCCCATAGCCCGGCAGGCGTCCACAATGGCGCGCAGACTATCTATGGCTGCGCGCTCTTGCTGCGCGCTGGCGTCCACATGCCCATAGCGGGCTGCCTCGAATGCCAGGGTGAGCTGGCGCACGGGTTCCGTCGGCAACCCTTTGTTGCGCAGCACATCCATGAATTCGCGCGGCGTCATGGCGGCGTCGCGTCGGATGCCGCGCTCTTGTTGCAGCACGTTGCTCATCTCGCGGTAGCACCGGATGATGATGTCTCTGAATTCGCCGCCGGCTTCCAGGTCTGCGGCGGCCTGCTCGGCCTGTTGCGCCACCTGATCCAGCGCTGTTGCTCTGCGACGCCGGCGCGCAATCCCAAAGGCCACCACCAGCGAGACGGTGATCACCAGCGCGACAGAAAGAACGGCGCTCGAGATGAGCACCAGCCAGTCCGGCGCGTTCGGATCGAACGGCGGCAATTCCATCTCGCCGGGCAACTCTTCGGGCGCTTCCTGCATCGTCATGGATGGGGCGATCTCTTCCGCCTCGCGCGCGTTTCTCGCGCATTGAGACACGTTGCTCAGCAGCAGCACGACGATCCCGATGCCGATCATCTGCAAGATCAGCTCGCGCCGGCGTTTGCGGTTGACGACCGCGTACAGGATATACACCGGCATCAGGATCAGCATCACTATCAGACCAATGCGGGCCAGGTCGAGTAGAAACTGGCCACCTTCAAGGGTCTGGCCGGCGGGCGGCCTGGACACGCTGAACAGTTCGATCGGGAAGCGGCCGGCTGGCGCTAATTGCACGCTGGACACGCCAACCGCCAGCGCCAGCATGGCGACCAGCAAGACACCAAGCGACAGGGCGGCTTTGAGCTGGCCGGTTCGCACAGAGGACTGTTGTGCATCTCCCGGTAATTCACGCAGCCGGCGCAGGCTGAATTTGCTTTTCATCGCAGCAAGGGGATTGTAGCCGGTTTGGGGATGCTGGCGCTGGAGAGACATGGCGCGTGTGCGACTGCGTCTGTTTAACCTGACTTTAACAGCGCCGGGCTATAACCGGCGATATGCCATGAAAGCTGCTCCGCTTCCCCTGACTCAGCGCAGGTGGTTCTACCCGCTGGTTTATTTTGCGCTGCTGTTCATCGCTTTCCTGCCCTTGATCACCCAGCGTCCCTATGCGCCGCAAGACACCCCGCTGGTTATCTTCGAGATTCTGAGCCGCGCGACAGCGCCCTATGCTGCCTGGGGTTGGGTCTTTCATGTTGCGACACTGGCTGTGGTGGGTTTGACGATCTGGAGGCCGGCGGTAGGCAGCCGGGCAGTGCCGGCCTGGTTTGGCTTGAATTATCTTGTGGTGGCCGCCACGCAGACTCACGCCGAAACGCCGGCTTATGGATATGCGCTGCACACGGGCGCGCTCGTGGCCGAAGTGGGGTTAGGGCTGCTCTGGCTGTGGGTGGCCTGGCGAGGCCGGCTGCATCTGTCGTTCGACGCCGTCCAGCGCTGGCGCTGGGTGCTGCTGCCGCTGGCGCTGCTGGTGTTCTGGTCTCCCATGCGTATTGAAGGCGCGCGCGTCGTGCCGGACTTCAATCCGCTCTTGTTGCTGACCGCGCCCGATTACGGCCTGGCCTACTGTTTCCTGACGCCGGTGTTTTTGTTTTTGCTCATTTTGGCCTGGCCGCGGGTGGATCGTTTCGCGTTTTGCGTGACGGCTTTCAACGCCCTGTTGTATGCTCTGTTCAACCTGAATCATTGGACCACCCCAGATCGCGCCTGGCTGGGTGTCATGCACCTGCCGTTGCTGGCGATGGCGGTTGTCGCGCTCGGGTTGGCGCACTTTGCACGGAGCACAGATGATCGACTTCAGAAAACTGCTTGATCGCTTTGCGCTGGCGCTTGCGCTGATGGGCATGTTTCTGACCATCACAATTGCGCTTTGGGCCAGCGCGGGCAGCAAGCTCTAGGCGCTTTATCACAACAAGGCATCTGGATTCGCTCTCTGGCCGTAGCCGGTTCAGGCTGGTGAGAGTCACTCATCAAGCCTGCAAGCCGGCCACCGGCGGGTTGCGCTCGAAGCCCTGCTGATGCCAGTAGGGATAAATTTTGGGCTGCGCGCTGGCAGCGTCCAGGCGGGCCATCTGCTCGGCGGTGAGCTGCCACCCCACCGCGCCCAGGTTTTCGCGCAGTTGCGCTTCATCGCGCGCGCCAAAAATCACCGTCGAGACGCTTGGGCGTTGTAACAGCCAGTTTAGCGCGATCTGCGCCACCGTCTTGCCGGTTTCTGCCGCGATGTCATCCAGCGCATCCACAACCCGATAGACATATTCATCCGAGACGCGCGGGCCGCCGCCCATCGCGATCGGGCTATTTAGCCGGCTGCCCTCTGGCAGCGGCTGACCACGGCGCACTTTGCCCGTCAGCCGGCCCCAGCCCAGTGGACTCCACACCACTGTGCCCACGCCCTGATCCAGCGCCAGCGGCATCAACTCCCATTCATACTCGCGTCCGATCAGGGAGTAGTAGGCTTGATGAGCCACGAAACGCGGCCAGCTATAGCGGTCGGCGATGGCCAGCGACTTCATGAGGTGCCAGCCGGAGAAGTTCGAGCAGCCGACATAGAGAATCTTGCCGGCGCGCACCAATGTGTCGAGGGTGTGCAGTGTCTCTTCCAGCGGCGTCAGCGCGTCGAAGGTGTGCAACTGGAAGAGGTCGATGTAATCGGTGCCCAGCCGGCGCAGGCTGCCTTCGACCGCGCGCATGAGATGAATGCGCGACGCGCCGACATCGTTGGGGCCTTTGCCGGCGCGGAAGGTGGCTTTGGTCGAAATCAGCACTTTGTCGCGCCGGCCTTTGATCGCCTGGCCCAGAATCTCTTCGGCCGCGCCGCCGGAGTAGCCGTCGGCCGAGTCGAACAGGTTAAGGCCGGCCTCGAGGCAGATGTCCACCAGGCGCGTCGCGCCGGCCACGTCGGTGGCGCCCCACGCTTTGAAGAACTCGCCCCGGCCCCCAAACGTGCCGGTGCCCAGGCTGAGCGCGGGAACCATCAGGCCGGATTTGCCCACTTGTCGATATTCCATTGCGTCTCACTCCATCTATTGCTAGAACACCTCGCGGCTTGCAAAACCCGCGAGGTGTTCCAGAGTTTATCTACGCGACATGCTCTACAGCGCCGCCAGATCGGCCTGGATGGCCTTCAGTGTGTCCGGCGTGAGCAGATGCGGCATCATGCGCGCCAGCGCGTCGAGCGACTGGTCTCCCACCCACGATGGGATGTTGGCCTGTAGCGCCTGCTCACCGACATGTTTGACCAGAATGGCTTTGGCCCGCTCGTCGGCCAGCAAATCGCGCAAGTTGCTGCCCATGTCGAGCCGGCCGGCCACATGCCGCACGTTCGCCATTGTCTGCGACAGCGTCAGGCCGGCGCTGGCGAAGTCATACTCACCCGCGCCGATCTCGATTTCTGCCACACCGCCCCTGACGCGCGACGCCAGAATGCCCGGCGCTTTCTTGAGCGGTTGGCTGCTCTCGGTCACCTGCGCCAGTTTGGTGGCCGGGATGCGCACCGTGGCGCGCGCATTGGCCGGCACACTCACGCGCAGGCGCAGGCCGGCCTCGCTCAACTCCCATGCCGAGCGCACCTCGCCATAGATCGTGTTCAGCGCGGCGCGCGCGTACGTTAAGCCACCGCCGGGCTGCGGGGCAATCACCGTGTGCCGATAGCCCGCCTCGCCGGCATCGATGCCGACGACGACCCGATACATCCAGTCGCCGATCGCGCCGTAGGCATAGTGGTTGAAGGAGTTCATGCCCACATCCTGGAATGTGCCGTCTGGCTTGATGCCGTCCCAGCGCTCCCAGATGGTGGTCGCGCCCATCTTCACCGGGTATAGCCACGAGGGGAAGGTTTCCTGGTTCAACAATTCGTAGGCCAGATCGGTGTGGCCGAAGCGGCTCAGCACATGGCACAGGTACGGTGTGCCGACGAAGCCGGTGGTCAGGTGATAACCGAACTTGCGCACTTCCTCGGCCAGCCGGTCGGCGGCCTTCTGGCGCAACTTCTCCGGCAATAGATCGAAGTGCAGCGCCAACACGTAGGACGACTGGCTGTTGGAACCGACGCGCCCGTTGGCTGACACGAACTCGGCGTTGAATGCGGCCCTGATCTTGCTCAGCAGATCGGCGTACTCGGCGGCGTCTTCTGTTTTGCCGAGCACTTCTGCGGCCTGTTGTACCAGGCTGGTGGAGTAGGCGAAGAAGGCTGTGGCAATGAGTTCCTTGTCCGTGATCGGCGCGGCATCGAATGCGCCCCGACCGCGATAGTCGAGCCAGTCGCCGAAGTGGAAACCGGTTGTCCACAAATAACGGTCGCCGGCCTGCCCGCGCATGTATTCCACCCACGCCTTCATGCTGGCGTATTGCTGCTCCAGAATGCGCCGGTCGCCATAGCACAGATAGATTGTCCAGGGGCAGATGGTGGCTGCGTCGGCCCAGGCCGCCGAGCCGCCGGCCATGCGTCCCATCTGGCTGCGCTTCATCGGGTCGGGGATGACCATCGGCACGCCGCCGTTGGGATGCTGCTCGGCGGCCAGATCGGCCAACCACTTGGTGAAGAACAACGCCACATCGCGGTTGAAGCAGGCCGTGCGAATGAACACCTGCGCGTCGCCGGTCCAGCCCAGCCGTTCGTCGCGCTGCGGGCAGTCGGTCGGCACATCGACGAAGTTGCCCTTTTGTCCCCACACGATGTTGTGCTGCAACTGGTTGATGAGCGGATTGGAGCACTCAAACGTGCCGGTGGGCGGAATGTCGGAGTGCACGACAACGCCGGTGAAGGCGTCGCGGGCGACGTCGAGCGTCATGCTGCCGGGCCACCCCTCCACGCCCACATAGCGGAAGCCCATAAAAGTGAAGCGCGGTTCATACGTTTCCACGCCATCGCCTTTGAACGTGTATTGAATGGTCTGTTTGGCCGTGCGCAGGTTGGCCACATACAGGTTGCCCTGCTGGTCCAGCACTTCGGCGTGACGCAGGGTGAGCGTGGCGCCTGCCGGCCCCTGCGCTGTGATGCGCACCCAGCCCACCATGTTCTGTCCGAAGTCGAGCACGGTCTCGCCGGCGGGGGTGAGGATGATTTGCGCCGGCTTCAGTTCCTCGTGGCGCTTGACGTATGGCCCGACTTGCGGGATGAGTATCTGTTTGCCATGCGCGTAGAGCCGTACGCCTTTCCACGCGCTGTCGTCATAGCCCGGCGCATCCCAGCCGGGTAGTTCCATCTGGGCGTTGTACGTCTCGCCCATGTAGATGTCCGACATGCGAATGGGGCCGGTGGTGGCGCGCCAGTGTGTATCGGTGCTCACCACTTCGGTGCTTCCGTCGGCATAGGTGACGACCAGTTGCAAGAGCAGCGCCAGCCGGTCGCCGTAGGTGTTGCGGTTGCCCTCGAAGCCCAGCCAGCCGCGATACCAGCCATCGCCGAGCAGCGCGCCGATGGCGTTATCCCCTTCATGCAACAGGCCGGTCACGTCGTATGTCTGAACCTGCAAGCGCTTCTCGTAGGCCGTCCAGCCGGGGGTGAGCGCCGCATCGCCCACGCGCTGACCGTTCAGACGCAGTTCATACAGGCCCAGCGCAGTGGCGTAAACGCGGGCCGACTTCACCGCGCCCTTGAGCTGGAACGCGCGACGCAACACCGGCTGTGGTTGTGACTGTGAGGTGTCCTCGTCCCAGTCTGGTGTGATCCACTCGGCCTGCCAGTCGCTTTCGTGCAAGAGGCCCATCTCGAAGAAGGCCGGCTCGCTCCAGGCAGACTCGGTATCAGTCTCGTCCCACAGGCGGGCCTGCCAGTACACCCGCTCGCCAGAGGTGAGGGCCGGGCCGGCGTAGGGGATGTGGGCTGACTGGTCGGACACCACTTTGCCGGTGTCCCACAGCACGTCCTGCATGTCGGGCTCGGCGGCAGCGCGAATTTGATAGGCGGTCTGCCGCGCGCCGCGCTGTTCACTGACCATTCGCCAGCTCAGTCGGGGCGCTGTCACACCAATCCCGATCGGATTGATCTGGTACTCGCATGTCAGATGTTGGATCGCAGTCATCTTGTCTCCTTTTTAGATCATCCCTGCGCAGGGCGCATCACCTTGCGCAGGGATGAATCAAGCCGTTTGCTGTGCCAGAAACGCCTTGACGACTTCCATGTAACGGGCAAACTGATCGCGGCGGATGCTGTGGCCGGCCCCGGCGATATGCTCGATGCGCACGTTGGGCAGCAGGGGCTTCAGTGCTGCTGCGCTCTCCGGCGTCACGATTGCGCCGCGCTCTGGATCGGCGGTGATCAGCAGGGCAGGGCAACGGATGTTGCGGATCAATGCCTCCCAATCCACCGGCGCCGAGCCTTCCTGATTGAGCACGTTGAAGCTGAAGCGCAGCTTCGAGTCGGCCCATGGCCCCAGTTCTGCTTCTGACCAGTTGGGTGACTGAGCGCGGCACAGCGCAATCAGTTCTTCGCGCGTCTTGCGCTTGGTGTCGATGATCCACTGCCCCATGCCCGATCTGCGGCCTGGCAGGGTGCGTTCGGGCATCGGGAACCAGAACGGCGGCGGGTCTTCCAACAGGATCATGCCGGGCAAATCAGGATACAGGCCGGCCAGTGCCAGGGCCGTCATCGCGCCCATGGAGTGGCCCAGCACGGCCGGCTGTTTCAGTTGCAGGCCCGTGATGACGCCGGCGTAATCGGCGGCGTGTTCGGCCGAGCCGTAGCCCTGCTCCGGCCCGTCCGATTTGCCGTGACCGCGCGCATCGACCATGATCACGTCGTAGTCGGCTTGCAGCGCTTCGGCCACCGGTGTCCAGCACAACCCGTCATCCGAGAAGCCGTGCGCCAGCACAACGGGCGGCTTCCCACTGCGCGCGCCGGTGCGTGCGCCGGTGCGTGCGCCAGTGCGGGTGTAGTGCAGCTTCAGTCCATTCGTCTCGATAAAGTCAGATTGCCATGCGTTCATCGTGCCTCCTTTAGTGGGCAGGTGTCGGACATTTCTGAGATGTCCGATACCTGACTGATTGCTCAATACGTCAGCCCGTGCCCAAACGGGTACAGCGGGTTTTCCGAATCATGCGGCAGGTCCGGCTTCTGGTTGCGCACCGCCTCCATCGACGAGGGTAACTCGAAGGGCAGCCGACCTGCCGGCGCAAAGCGGCCAAAGATCACGTCCAGCACGGCCGCGTCGCTCGCGCCAAACTCGCCCAATAATGCCGCACACCTGTCGGCGATCTCCGGGATCACCGCCGGCCGGTCGAGGTGAATTACCACGATGGTCGGGATGCGCTCGAGAATGCCCAGAATGCGCACTTTCTCCGCGCCCTTGAAGTCCAGATCGCCCTGGTGGAAGAAGCTGCGCAGGAATCCCTCGCGCGGCTCGTAGGGCGTGCTGATGCGGATAATGGCCGCGCCGGCCTGTTCGATGTCCGGCGTGATCTGGGCGTACTCGCCGGCCACGCCGGGATCGACATTATCCACCCATACCCGCAGTCCGGGATGCAGCGGCAAGCGGATGCGCCCCCCGGTCGCGCCATTCTTCAGCAACACGATGGATTTGCGCTGTGCCAGATCGCCGGCGGCGCGGAAAGCCGGGTTGCCGGCGATGCGCTCGGCGGCGTCGGGGTCGAGGTAGGGAGTGTCGAACAGGCCCAGCCGGAACTTGTCGCGCAGGATGCGCCGCGCAGACTGGTCGATGCGCGCCTCGCTCACGCGCCCGCTGCGCACCAGCTCAACAATCACATCGGGGCAGGCTTCGCCGCCGAATTGATCCACGCCGGCCTCGAGCGCCTTCAACGCTCGCTCGGCCACGCTCAGGTGTTCGACCCCCCACGCGCGGGCGGGGAAGATCACCTGCCCGTTGTGCTCCACCGAGGTAAGCAGCCCCCAGTCGGTGCAGACCACGCCATCGAAGCCGTACCGCTCGCGCAACATGCCGGTGATGACGGCCTTGTTGAAACCGAAGCCCACCGGCTCGATGCCGGGCAAGCCGATCGGTTGGCCGTAGTACGGCATGATCTGGGCCGTGCCGGCGCGGAAGGCGGCCTCGAAAGGGGCGAGGTGGTAATGGAACGCGCCGCCCGGATACACCTGCTCTTTGCCTTCCTCGAAGTGCGGATCCTCGCCGTCTTTCTGCGGGCCGCCGCCGGGGAAGTGCTTGGTCATGCAGGCCACGCTGTCTTTGCCCAGCGCAGGCCCCTGAAAACCGCGCACGTAAGCCTCGGTCATGGCGGCGGCCAGTTCGGCATCCTCGCCAAACGTGCCATTGACGCGGCACCAGCGCGGCTCGGTGGCAAGGTCGGCCATCGGGTGCAGCGCCACGCGGATGCCGATCGCCAGGTATTCCTGCCGGGCGATGTCGGCAAACTGCCGCACCAGGGCTACATCGCGCGTGGCAGCCAGACCGATCGGCTCTGGCCATTGTGAAAAGGAAGACGTGGTCATGCCGACCGCCACATTGCGCGTGAAGGCGTGGCGCGGGTCGGACGATAGGGTGATCGGGATGCCGAGGCGCGTTTCCTCGGCCAGCTTTTGCAGTCGGTTGTGCCACACAGCCGTCTCGCGCGCCGGGGGGGTCTGGTGGATGTTGAAGTGGGTGATGCGCCGGCTGCGCACCATGTCCGACGCGCTGAACGGGCTGATGCGCCCCGGCCGGCTGAAGGTTTCGTCGCCGGCGTCCACTTCGAGGATGGTGTGGAACATCAGGCCGGCTTTCTCTTCCAGCGTCATCTGCGAGAGCAGATCGTCGACGCGCGCTTCGATGGGCTGGCGCGGGTCTTCGTAGGGGTCGAGCCGGCCGTTCTTGTTCAGGTCACGAAAGGCGATGCCGTTGTTGGCAAGCGGTGTGTTGGTGTTCATAGTCGTTGTTCACCCTCCCGCAGGTTCAGTCCTGGTCTGCGGGCGGCCAGCCTCGGTTGAGAAAACCCAACCCGCGCAGCCAGTCGCTGAATCGTTCGATCCAGGTGTCGCAGGGCAGGCCGCGTTGTTGCATACCGAAGCCGTGGCCGCCCTGGGCGTAGATGTGCAATTCAGCCGGCTTGCCGGCGGCTTTCCAGTCCAGGTACAGGGGAATGCTGCTCTCGGTGGCCATGTCGTCGTCGTGTGCGAGGGCGATGAAGAGTGGCGGGGCGTCATCCGGCACGGGAGCAGGGGGCCAGCCGGCAGCGTAGATGGGCGCGGCAAAATCGGGCCGGCTTTCGGCGTCGTGTTGCAGGGCGACGCTCATGGTTACCATGCCGCCGGCCGAGAAGCCCATGATGCCGATGCGATTCGGCGCGATGCCCCATTCATCTGCGTGCCGGCGCACCAGTCGCATCGCCTGCTGGCCGTCGGCGATCACCAGCGGCGCCAGCGGTTCCATCAGGCGCGCCATCGTCTCGCGGTTGCTGAGGTTGCGCCAGACTGCCTCTGGAAAGTCGTCGCCGGTGTGGATCAGCCGGTACCTGAGCACGAAAGCGGCGATGCCGCGCGCGGTCAGCCAGCGCGCGACATCCGTTCCTTCCATGTCGATGGAGAGGAAGTGAAAACCGCCGCCGGGACATACGACGACTGCCGCGCCAGTGACGATGGCCGGGTCGGGCAGATAGGCCGTGAGCGTCGGCTGTGACACGTTGCGGATCACTTTGAGGCTCGGCGGGATGAGCGACTCCTGTTCATCCCACATCCAGTCGGCGGATCCGGGAGCGCCATCGGGCCAGAGCGGCAGCACGATGGGCGCATGAGGGGCGGATGCGGTTGACGGCATGGTCAGTCCTCCTTTGTGTGTCGCGCCTCGCCGGCGCGCTAAGGCAAGTATACGGAAATCGATCTTGTCGGCAGGGCCGCGAAAAAGTTGCTCATCATGGCCGGGTGGTATATTGCCGGATGACGCTGGCTTCCGAGGCCATCGCCGGAGAGGTGGGAAAGATGGTGCTTGCTCGATCGGCGGCCTGGTCTGGATCTGTTGTGGTGCGTTGGATAGTGGCCACTGCCGTTGGTTTTGGCGGCGGGGTGGCTGTTGGATGGGGTGTTGCGCTGGTGGCCGCGATGGCCAGCGCGAACCCCGATCGTTTGCTTGCCGGCGCCGGCCTGCTGGGTGTGGGTGTCGTGGCAGGTATGGCGCAGAGTCGCGTCCTGTTGCCATATGTGCCTGGCGCCTGGCGCTGGGTCGTTGCCACGGCACTCGGCCACGCCCTTGCGCTCCTGGTTGTCGTACTGGCTGGTGCTTCGCGCCTGCCTGACCCTGTCTTGTTCGCGCTTCTGGGATTTGCCGTCGGCTGTGCTCAGTGGTGGGTGCTGCGTGGGCGATTTCGACGCGCAGCGCTATGGATCGCGGCGTGCGCCGCCGGATTCATGGGCTTTGTGTGGTTGGTCGCGCACCCCGCCGGCGCCTTCGTCGAACTGGTTGTGGCCGGCGCGATTCTGGGCGGGGCCGGCGCCATTGTGCCCGGCATCGTGCTGGCCTGGCTGGTGCGCCAACAGCGCGGGGCAACGGCACCGCGCAGGGCATGACCGGCCTCGATCACACTCCCAAACCCGTGGCATATCTGAACAGCCTGAACACCGCGCTAGAGAAGATCGTTGCGCGCTGGGGCATCCCTGGCCTGGTCGTCGGCATCGTCCAGGATGGCCAGATCGTCTATGCCAGAGCCTTCGGCGTGCAGAGCTTGACTACCTGCGCGCCGGTGACGCTCGATTCGATCTTCTGTGTCGCGTCCGTGTCGAAGGTGTTTGTAGCCACGGCGGTCATGCAACTGGCCGAGCGCGGGACGATCGACCTGGATGCGCCCGTTGCGCAATACCTCCCTTATTTCCGCCTGGCCGACTCCCGCTCTGCGCGCATCACGACCCGGCAGTTGCTCAGCCACACTGCCGGGATGCCAGACCTGGACGAGTTCGAATATTACGACATGCTCGACCACCCCGAATATGACGACGGCGCTGGCGAGCGATACGTGCGCAGCCTGAGCCACCGCGCGCTGGTGTCGGAGCCGGGCGCGCGGTTCCTGTACAGCAACATCGGCTACGACGTGCTCGGCGATCTGATTGCCAAAGTTACAGGCCGGCCCTTCGAGACGCACATGAGAGAGCAGGTGCTGATCCCGGCCGGCATGCCAGACAGCACCTTTCTGCTGGCCGAGGTTCCGCGCGAGCGATTGGCCGTGCCTCACTTGCAGGCCCCTGGCATGACAGTCACCCCAATCTATCCCTACCACCGCGCGGATGCGCCGGCCAGTTTTCTGCACGCGCCGGTCCGTGATATGTGCCAATGGGCCATCACCTGTTTGAACAAGGGGCGTTCGGGCGCGCACAGCATCCTCTCGCCGGCCGGCTTCGAGCAGATGTGGTCGCCCGTCGCCCGGCGTGGATATCCGCCGTTGTACGAGCACATGGGCCTGGGATGGAACCTGGGCTACATCGAGGGCGTGAAAACGGTCAGCCACGGTGGCATGGGCTTTGGATGGAGCGACTTTCTGGTGCTGTTGCCAGAGAAAGGCTGTGGCGCAGTGATCCTGTGCAATGCAGAGTCGCCGGCCCGCGAACGCATCGTGCAGGCCGTGATCGATGCGATGCTGGGCCGAAGACCGCAGGCCGGGTCGGTCTCGTGGATGGCGCCGATCAGTCAGGCGCTGAGCGCCGGCGGGATTGCGGCGGCCCATGCGCGCTATGCCGAGCTGAAGGAAGACGGTCTGCAAGACTATGCCTTCGATGACGATGACCTGCTCGGTCTGGCTTCACAACTGCTGATGGCGCGCAAGCCGGGTTTGGCCAAGGATGTGGTGAGGCTGAACCTGCGCGCGTTCCCCGGCAGCGCCGAGTCGTGGGCGTATCTGGCCGGCATCCATTTGCGCTACGACGAGACAGGGCAGGCGGAAGAATGCGCCTCGCGCGCGCTCTCGATTCAGCCCGACCACGCCGGCGCGCATGCTGTGTTGACCCGTCTGCGCGCCCGGTAGGTTGGACGCACGGCGCGTGTTGTCGGCTGAATCGGGCCGGGTTCGCGCGTGGTAGTGTTGCGCAAGTGAACCGACGTTTTGAGTAATGTGCCGTGGAGTTGGAGTCTGGGATGTGTGATACATGCCGATAACCGATCACGTGATCGTCAGCCTCGATCAGGTCACGCCAGCGTGGCTGACTGAGGCGCTCACCCGCAGCAGTGCCCTGACGCAGGGGAGGGTCGAGTCCTATACGAGGGCCACGGGCGAGCGAATCCTTTCCACCAATGCCCGGCTCGCGTTGCGTTACTCGGCCGACGCGCGCGGCGACATGCCGGCCCGCCTGTTTCTGAAGATGGTCGATGCCGATCAAGGCGACGAGTTCTTCGGCCCTTCGGAAGTGGAGTACTACACCCTGGACTACGTGGGCGTATCTGACGCGCCCCTGGTGCGGTGCTACGATGCTGCATACTCCGCGCAGCGCCGGCGTTACCACATCCTGATGGACGACGTGTCTCTCACTCACGTCGAGCGTTCCAGCCGTCCGCCGACTCTGGAGCACGGTCTGGCGCTGGCCGAAGGGCTGGCTGTATTGCATGCGCACTGGTGGGGGACGGAGCGGTTGGCGGAACGCGGCGCGCCTGCGCCCGGCGCAGCGCAGATCATGCGCTTTGTCGATGTGGCGCGCCCCGGCGTGGGGCACATCGTGGGTTTTTGCGCCGATCGCCTGGCAACTCACTGGCCGGCCATGATGCGCGAGTTGTTCGACCGGCATCCTCGGGCGATGATCGAGCGGGCGCGCGATGGCAATGGCTTTGCGCTTATTCATGGCGATGTGAATCACAACAATGTGCTGGTTCCGCGCCAGGGCGAGCGGCCGATCTACATCATCGACCGCCAGCCCTTCGACTGGAGCCTCACGACGTGGTTGGGGGTGTATGACCTCGCGTATGCCATTGCGCTTGAGTGGCAGGTCGAGACCCGCCGGCGTTTCGAAATGCCGGTGCTCGCCCATTACTACGACCAGCTTGTCCGCAACGGGGTGCGCGATTACTCGTGGGATCGACTATTCGACGACTATCGGTTGTCGGTTGCCATGTGCGTGTGCGTGGCGGTGGAGTGGTGCAGGGGCGGGGTGAACGAGGAATGGACTTCGGTCTGGCTGCCTATGCTGCAAAAGACGTTGACGGCGTGTGACGACTTGAACTGCCACGAGTTGTGGCTCAATCCCCGGCCACGAGCTGGCTGATGCGGCTGCGCAGCCTGCGCCACGTCAAAAAAGAAGTCACAGGGGTGGTGAACAGGAACGCTGTCCACACGCCGGGCAGCCCCAGACCGGGGATGCCCGTTGACAGCCAGGCCAGCAGCACGGCGCTCCACGTGCCGGCCGCGCCGATGATGGATGGGAAGCGCGTGTCGCCGGTGCCGCGCAACGCGCCGGCCTGCACCATGCCGATCGCCCACAGCGGTTGGGAAAGCGCCACAACCCGCAGGCCGGCGGCTCCGATCTCGGCCACAGCAGGGTCGGTGGTGAACAAGCCCATGATCGGCGCAGCAAAGACGAAGATGAGCGCGCCGATCGTGCCCATCCACATCACGGCCCAGGTGGTGGCGATGCGGGCGACGCGCCCGCCGATGTCAGGGCGACGCGCTCCGATGCTCTGGCCCACCAGGGCCGTGCCGGCTGTGGCGAAGCCGAAGCCGGGCAGAAACGAGAACGAGAGCGCCGTCATCGAAATGCGCTGGGCTGCCAGCGCATCGGTGCCGAGGTGGGCGACGATGGCTGTCAGCACCAGAAAGCCGGTCGATGACAGCACCTGTTCGATGCTGGCTGGCAGGCCCAGGCCGAGCACCTGCCGCGCGACTGCGAACTTGGGCCGCCAACCGCCGCCGATGTGTCCCGAGATCGTGACGCCGTTGCGACCTTTTCACAACACGATCACGAGCAACACCAGCGCCAGCGCGCGCGCCAGGAAAGTGGCCCATGCGCTGCCCACTGCGCCAAGCGCGGGCAGCCCGAAGTGGCCGTAGATCAGCCCGTAGGCGAGGCCCACATTGACGAGATTGGCGATACTCGTCACGATCATGGGCGTGCGCGAGTCGCCGGCGCCGCGCAATACACCGCCGCCGATGAACAGGGCAACCAGCACCACCACAGTGCCCATCGTCACGCGCATGAACTCCGCGCCGATGTGCGCCACATCGGGCGCCAGTCCGAACAGGGCCATGACGGGGTCGGCCAGCGCGACGCCGGCCAGCGCCAGCGGCACGGAGAACACCACGCTCCACATCAACGACTGGCGGGCCAACTGGCCGGCGCGCTGAAAGTTGCGCGCTCCCACGGCCTGTGCCACCAGGATTGAACTGCCGATGGATAGCGCCGACAGGGCCGACATCACGAAGAACATGATCTGCAAGCCGCTGCCCACACCGGCCAGCGCAACCGTGCCCAGCCCGGCGACCAGCAGGGTGTCGACGATGCCGAGCAGGGTTTCGAGCAGGTTCTCGCCGATCACGGGCCAGGCCAGGCCCAGCACCTGCCGGCGCAACGCAGCCGGCTCGGCCGACAGGACGGGGGTCACCGAAGAGGGGTGCGAGATGGCGCCCGGCACCGAGGGGTCTGGCGTGTTGGAGAGAGCCTCGCTCGTCATGGCGTCGGGTCGGGGTGGATGAGTTGGCTGGTCTGGCGAGTGCGCCAGCGCAATTGCGCTGCCGGGGCCGGTTGCGTCTGTGTCAGCCCAGGAAGATGGCGAACATGATCCGATTTGCCAGGTATGACGCGCCCAGAACCACGGCCAGAATGATGACGACGCGCAGCACGCGCGGCCAGAAGTTCTGCTTCTCCACGCCCCGGCGCAGGTAATACTCCATGACCAGAATGGCGATCAGAGTGAGCAGGCCGCTGACGAAGAAGCTGATCTGATTCATGGCGCCCACCACCCAGTAATTGATGCCAGAGAACGGCATCGGGTGCTGGATCAGGTTCACCCGCACCTGCTGGCCCAGCCAGACCGTGATCGCTGACAGGACGATCCAGACCGC
>DAOUDB010000368.1:0-17917 GCA_034431495.1 Thermoflexales bacterium | reverse complement strand
TAGAGATAGAGTGTGTAGAAACCCTGATTCGGATCGAATGTGGCGTAAGCCAGCCGGCCTGTCATGCCCGCCACTCCCTGAATGGCGCCGCCGGTGATGACGACCGGTGTTGCCAGCAGGCAGCGTTGTTGAGCGTCGGTGCGTTTGGCTTCGATGGCCGGGCTGTTGCGGACACTCAACGCGCCGGCATATTGCTCCTCGGCGGGGCACCATTCCTGTATCGCAGCATAGGCGTCGCCGGCGCCCAGGTATGCCTCGAACAGTCGAGTCGCCACGTCTCGATATCCGGGCGACAATGCGTAGACCTGCTTGAGCAGTTTGATGGCCCGTGACCAGTCCGCCCCAACATACGTGATGGCATCCTGGTACAGTGACGCGATCTGACGAGTCTCTTCGGTCGTGCTGTCCAACGGTTGTATCGTTGCAGCAATGTCGAGGTCGTATAGCCCAGCTTCGATCTCGTTGCCGGTGATGCGCGCCAGCCCGCGGGCCACCAGCGCCTTGTATCTCAGGTCGTTGACGGTGGCTTGTTGATAGGCGCTGTCCAGGGCGCGCAACTGGTCTCCCAGGCTGATGACGGTATTCCAGTCCTGTTCCGCGTATGCAGTCTGCATCCGCCGCAGCAGTTCGCCCTTGTCGGTGATGATCGGAGTCGGGGTAGGGGTAACGGGCGTGGGGGTTGGCGTTTGCGCAAATTGGGCTGTCAGGATCAGATCGCGCACGCCGGCATTGCCCGGCTGCATACGGTATGCCTCTTCGAGATATGCCTGAGCGAGCACAGGATTTCCTCTGTTGAGTTCATCCAGTCCGCGTTGAAACAGTGTGAGCAAATAGGCGTTTGCAGTTGCGGTGCTGCGGACACTGCGCTCGCCTTCGCCGGCCTGCATGCCGGTGTAGGTTGCCAGTCCGATCATGCCGGCCATGCCACACAGAAAGACCAAAAAAACCAATGCCGATACCAGGCGGCGTCGGGTTCGGGAGGGAGGCGACACAGATGCCGAATTGAGCCGAGTCACTGCGGATTTCATCTGCTCATCTGGCGAAGCGGGGTCGTTGTAGTTGCCGTGAGACACTGGCACGATTATAAAGGTCTGCCGCGCGCTCAAACGCGCAAGGTGATGAGCGTCACCTCGGGCGGGCACATGAAGCGCACCGGCGGGTAGATCATGCCCAGGCCGCGTGAGGTGTAGACGAGCATGTCGCCGGCCCGTTGCAGGCCGATCGGATACTTTTCGCCCAGTGGCGGCAGAATCGGCGCGCCGATGACAGGCAGGCGCACCTGCCCGCCGTGGCTATGCCCGGACACCTGCAACAGAAACGGGTAGCGTTGCGAGGCCGCGTCGGCAAAATCCGGTTCGTGCGCCAGCAGAATGGCGGGCTGGCGATCCGGCATACCGGCCAGCGCCTCTTCGAGATCATCTTGGCCCACCATCACGTCATCCACTCCGACAATATGCAGCGGCGCGCCGCGAACTTCCAGCCGGACGCGCGTGTTGCGCAACACCTCGAATGGCTGATCGGCGAACTGGCGGCGCAGCGCGCGTTCGATGGCTTCGTGGTCGAGCCAGTGGTCGTGGTTGCCCATGACGGCATAGATGCCCAGCGGCGCGTGGAGCGCGCGCAGCGCCCGCGCGACCGATGGCCCCTGGAAGTTGTAGCCGTGCACAAAGTCGCCGGTGAGGGCGATCAGATCGGGTGCCAGGCTCATCAGCGCCTCGGCAGCGCGCTCGATAAATGCTTCGCTGGCATACGAGCCGCGATGCAAGTCGCTCATCAGGCCCAGTGTCAGCCCATCCAGTTCGCGCGGCAACTCCGGCGGGCGCGTCTCGATGTGCTCGACGACCAACCGATACGGCTCGACCCTGCGGCCGTACAGAAGGGCGGCTGTGGCAGCGACGCCCGCGCCACCAGAGGCGAGCGCCAGCCGAAGCAGGTTCCGGCGAGTGAGCTTACGCATTCAAACCCGAAATCATAGTGGACGGCCCCAATGCTGGCCGACTCCCCTCAGACTCCTGACCGATGCGCACCCCACGGTGTGATAGCAATGCCGGCCCGCTCATGGCGTCTTGACGGATTCGATGACAGACTGAATGATGTCGTCTGTCCGAATCGACTCGGCCTGGCCCTCGAAGTTGAGCAGGACGCGGTGGCGAATCGCTGCCGGCGCCAGCGCGCGCAGATCGTCGATGGCCACATTGAAGCGCCCGTTGAGCAGGGCCAGAACACGGCCACCCAACAAGAGCGCCTGAGCGCCACGTGGACTGCTGCCAAACCGCACGTACCGTTTCACCATCTCAGTGGCGCCGGGGTTGTCGGGGTGCGTTGCGGCGATCAGTGTTGCCGCATAGCGTGTTACCTGTGAGGCAGCCGGCACTTGCCGGATGTATGACCCCATGGCTGCCAGTGTCCGGCCATCGGTCACGCGCTGGGCGCGCGCAGCCTTGTCGCCAGTCGTTTGCTCGATGATGGTCGTCAACTCATCCGTGGTGGGGAAGGTGACGTTGAGCTTGAACAGAAACCGGTCGAGCTGGGCTTCGGGCAATGGGTAGGTGCCCTCCATTTCGATCGGGTTCTGAGTTGCCAGGACGAAAAACGGCGGCTCAACTCGGTAGGTGCGCCCCAGCACGGTCACGGTGCGTTCCTGCATAGCTTCGAGCAGCGCCGACTGTGTCTTGGGTGTGGCGCGGTTGATCTCGTCAGCCAGGATCAGGTTGGAGAAGATGGGGCCGGCCTGAAAGCGAAACGCGCGTTTGCCGCTCTCCTGTTCCTCCAGGATATCGGTGCCCACGATGTCTGCCGGCATCAGGTCTGGTGTGAACTGAATGCGGGAAAAGCGCAGATCGAGCGCATCCGCAAATGCGCGCACGAGCGACGTTTTGCCAAGTCCCGGCAGGCCCTCCAGCAGGACGTGGCCACCGGCAATGATTGCGATCAGCGTGTGCCGGATGATGTCATGCTGGCCGACAATCGCGCGAGACACCTGCTGCTCCAGTCGCGTGGCGATATCGCCGAACTGCTCGGGTGTCATAGTCGTTGCTCGTTGCTCAGCCATAATCTCAAACCCAAAAACGAAAATCCAAAATCCGATAGCCTATGGTACCTGAATCACGGCGAAGATCGGCTTGCCGAACAGGATACCCTGTGGGTTGCGAAGCTGCCAGGTGCTGGTATATGTGCCGGGCTTGTCTGGCGACACGAACGCCACGCTGATATCGACAGTGGCCCCCGGCGCGGTGGCTGCGACCGGCGCTTGTCCTGGGGCGCTCATGCGTTCGCCGCGCAGGAACACCAGGGCCACATCGCCCTGCCAGGTGCATGAACCGGAGTTGCGCACGCGCCATGTTTTGACGAAAGGTGTTTTGCGCTCGATTGGCGTGTTGTCGGGAATCGTGATATCGGCGACAAAGTCGGCGTCGGGCTGACAGGCGCTGGCCGGCGAGTCGGCGCTGCCGCCCGCGTCAACCGGCTGGTTCTGAACGGTGAGCAATGCCACCCGTTCCACGATGTTCACACTCACGCTGGCTGGGGCGCTGATTGCGCCGGATGCGTCCTGGGCCGTGGCGAGCAGAACGACCTGGCCGGTCTGCGTCGGTGTAAACGGCAGGCGCGCGGAAAAGGTTGTTGAAAGCGAGGTATTGGCCTGAGATGCGAGCGCGTTGGTGGACAGATCCCCAGCGCGCAATTCCAACAGCGCCACGCCCTGGGTCGCGGCTGCCGCGACATGCACATCGATAGGCCGGCCTGTTTCGAACTGCGCGCCGTTGGGCGGCGACACGATGGCTACAACCGGCCTGGGCAGTGAGTCGGACGAAACGCACCCGGCCCCGAAGCAACATGCCAGCGAGCACATCATCAGCGCAATCAACAAACGGCGGCGCACGCGGCGATTATAAGCGTCTGCCTGGCTCAAGTGGCTATTGCCTGTTCCTGAGGCAGACGCCTCATGTAGAATCGGAAGGCTATGCCATTGTCGGGCCGGTCAAGGTGGCGGTCGTTGTTGCCTCAGGATACTCTGAGAAGGCTTCAATTGTCCATTCTGTTGTCATCGCTGGGGATCGTCGTCATCACCGCCGGGCTGCCGGTGTACCTCTCGGAGATTGGCGCGACTGGCTTTGAGTTGGGTGGCGTGTTTGCCGTGGGCGCGCTGACGACGGCTTTACCCCGGCCACTCATCGGGCGCGCGCTCGATCTGCATGGCCGCAAGCGCTTCCTCATAGCCGGCATCATCATCGTGGCCGTGTCGATGGTGTTGTACGGACTGGCGCGCGACATCGGCACGTTGTTTGTGGCCAGCACAGCCCAGGGTCTGGGTACCGGCACCATGCTCTTGTCGGCCTACGCCATGACGGCAGACCTGACCATGCGCAGTGGGCGGGGAGGCAGCTTCGGCAGCACGGAGCAGTCGCAGTATCGCGGGGGCCTGTATGGCGGATTGCTGGCGGTGCCGGTGCTATTCTTTACCGGCTTCGACCAGGCTGGCAATTTGCGCATCACGCCCGATGCCTGGTTCATCCTCTTCATTATCTTCGCGCTTGGCGCGTTGATCGGCCTTGCCATTGCGGTGTTTGGGCTTAGTGAGACCTATGTGCGCGCGCCTGAAACCGATGAGCCGGTCAGCCACGAAGCCAACAAGATTGACCGACAGCTTTACGTGCTGATGGCGATCGTGGCGCTCACCAGCGCATCATCGGCCGGCATCGCGCCGTTCATCCTAAAGTTCATCCAGGACCACATCACCCAGAATCTTGTGCTGCTTGGGCTGGCCTATGTGCCGGCTTCGTTGGTGTGGGGATTCATGCCGTCGCGCATGGGATTGATCGCCGACCGATTTGGCCGCAAGCTGCCCATCGCGATTGGCCTGACCATGAGCGGCCTGTTCTCGGCAGTAATTCCGTTTCTCACGACTATCGTGCCGCTGGCGCTGTTTGCCACGATCGAGGCGCTGTGTTATTCGGCGGCAGTGCCGGCCGAGCAGGCGTTTGTGGCCGACATGACCGGCGGCAAGCGCCGTGGCATCGGTTTTGGCCTATACACGTTGGCGCAGTCATCCGGCCGCATCGCCGGCCCATTGGTGATGGGCGCTTTGTACGATCAATTTCGCGCCGGCCCGTTTGTGGCCAATGCGGTGATTCTGCTGCTGGGCAGCGGGCTGGTGCTGTTCATGTTGCGCGACCCGTGGCGCAAGCGCGTGCCGTCAGTATCCAGCGGCAAGTGACCCTGGGCAGGAGCAGTCCTTCTTTAATAGGAGCTATGTGAGCCAAAGACACCCGGTGGGCTACCTCTATGCCCCAATATTCCTGGCGCACACCTTGCCAAATCACCCGGAGAACCATGCCCGGCTCGAAGCGGTGATGGCGCTGTTGCGCGAGAGTGGCGAGTTGGATCGGTTGGCCGAGCTGCCTTTTGCGCCGGCTACGGCGTCGCAGCTCTGCGCGGCGCATGTCGACGCCTATGTTGAGTTGGTGAAACAACTCTCTGCGCGCGGCGGCGCCATGCTGGGGCCGGACACGTACATCAATCGGGCCTCATTCGAGGCTGCCGCTGCGGCAGCCGGGGCAGCCCTGGCTGCCGCACGGGCGGTGTTGGCCGGCGATGTGCAGCGCGCGTTTGCACTCGTCCGGCCGCCCGGCCACCACGCCTTCGCCGATCATGGCGAGGGATTCTGCCTGTTCAACAACATCGCCCTGGCAGCCAAATATGCGCTGGGCGACGCCCCCGACAATTCGACACGCGCCTCGACGCGCGCCCGTCCACCTGTGCTCGAGCGCGTGATGATCGTGGATTGGGATGTGCATCACGGCAACGGCACCCAGTCGATCTTCTACGAAGACCCGCGCGTGTTGTTTGTGTCGATCCATCAATTGCCGTTGTATCCGTTGTCTGGCCGTGTCGATGAGGTCGGGGCCGGCGCGGGGTGGGGAACTACCGTGAATGTGCCGCTTCCTCCCGGCGTGGGCGACGATGGCTATGCCCGCGTGTTGGATGAAATTGTGGCCCCCCTGGCGCGCCGATACCGGCCTCAATTGCTGCTGATGTCGGCCGGCTTCGACGCGCACTGGCTGGATGAACTGGCCGGCATGGCTGTGTCGTTGCGCGGTTTTGCGCGCATCGTTGCTGCCCTGGCCGAGTTGAGCGACGAGCTGTGCGAAGGCCGGCTGGTGGCGACGCTGGAGGGGGGGTATGACCACGATGTGCTAAGCTACGGCGTGCTGAACACGTTGCGTGTGTTGCGCGGCGAAAGTCCCGATGTTGCGCTCGATCCGCCTGGCCCATTCACCGGCCGGCCAGTATCCGCAGAGCCGATCATTCGCCAGGTGAAGGCGGCGCACGGGCTGCCGTAATCGCAAATCCAAAATCCCAAATCCAAAATCGAAATGTCTATCACAGTTCTACTTGGCGCCCAGTGGGGCGATGAAGGCAAAGGTCGAATCACCGATGCGCTGGCGGCAGAGGCCGAAGTGGTTGCGCGTTTCAATGGCGGCGACAACGCCGGCCATTCCATTACCATCGGCGCGCGGGTTGTGCGACTGCATCAGGTGCCGTCGGGTATTTTCCGGGCCGGCTGTCTGAACATCATCGGCAACGGTGTGGTGTTGAACCCGCGCAACCTGCTCAAGGAGATGGCCGAGATCGAGGCAGCCGGCGCGTCGGTGACGCCTGACCGATTGCGCATCAGTGAAAACGCGCATGTCATTTTGCCGGGGCACATTGCTCTGGACGCGGCGCGCGAGACGACCGGCAGCAGCACGATCGGCACGACTCAGCGCGGCATCGGCTTCGCGTACATGGACAAGGCCTCGCGCACCGGCCTGCGCGCAGGGCAAATGTCAGACCCGGAGCGGTTCGCCGACAAGGTTCATCAACACATCGTCGCCGTCAATCAAACGCTCACGCGCGACTACAACAAGCCGGCGCTGGATGCGGATGCGCTGGCGGCAGAGTACGCCGCCGCAGCGCGCCACATCAAGCCATTCCTTACCAACACCGTGTTGACGGTGAACGATGCGCTGGCGCAGGGCAAGCACGTGCTGGCCGAAGGTGCGCAGGGCGTGTTGCTCGACATCGACCACGGCACGTATCCCTTCGTCACTTCATCAAGCGCAACTGTTGGCGGCGTGTGCACCGGCCTCGGCGTGCCTCCGAAAGCTATCCGGCGTGTGGTGGGTGTGGCAAAAGCTTTCAGCACCCGCGTAGGTGGCGGCCCATTTGTGACAGAGTTGCACGGCGACATGGCCGCCCGGCTGCGCGGCACCGGCGCAAACCCCTGGGACGAGTATGGTTCGACGACCGGCCGGCCGCGCCGGGTGGGCTGGCTCGACGCTGTGGCGTTGCGCTATGTGGCGCGCATGAACGGCATGGATGAATTGGCGCTGACCAAGCTGGACATTCTCAGCGGTCTCGACACCCTGCGCATCGCAGTAGCCTATGCCCATGCAGGCGTCAGGATTGACGACCTGCCGCAGGACAGCGAGACGCTGGCCGAATGCGAGCCGGTGTACGAAGAAGTGGCCGGTTGGCACGAGGATGTTGGCGGCGCGCGCGCGTTTGCCGACTTGCCGCGCAATGCGCAGGCCTACATTGCGCGCATCGAAGAGCTGGTGGGCGCGCGGGTCTCGATTGTCAGCGTCGGGCCGGAGCGCGACCAGATGGTGGTGCGGTAGGGCATGTTGAGCTGTCCGAACCCCCTTGACTATTGCGAAACCGGCGTATAATCGCCCCTAGAACTTTTGTTCTAAACGGCTTGTCAGATCGCAATCAAATCAAGAACGAGCGGAGGAACCCGATGGCTTCAACCGATGGCAAGAAGAAGGCGCTTGAGATCGCCATGGCATCTATTCTCAAGTCGCACGGCGATGGCGCCGTCATGCGTCTGGGCGAGGCGACGCACATGCAGGTGGACACCATCCCCACCGGCAGCCTGGCGCTCGACATCGCGCTCGGCGTGGGCGGCATCCCGCGCGGCCGCATCACCGAGATCTACGGCCCCGAATCATCGGGCAAGACCACCATCTGCCAGCATGTGGTGGCCGAGGCACAGAAGCGCGGCGGCGTGGCGGCCTTCATCGACATGGAGCACGCCCTTGATCCTTCGTATGCCGCCCGATGCGGCGTCAACGTCGAGGAGTTGATTGTGTCGCAGCCCGACACCGGCGAGCAGGCCTTCGACATCGCCGAACAGCTCATCCGCTCCAGCGCGGTCGACATCATCGTCATCGACTCGGTGGCGGCATTGGTGCCCAAGGCGGAGATCGAGGGCGAGATCACCGACCAGCAACCCGGCATTCAGGCGCGCTTGATGAGTCGGGCGTGTCGCCGACTCTCGGGCATCATCAAGCAGACGAACACAGCCGTCATTTTCACCAACCAGCTTCGTCAGAAGATCGGAATCATGTTCGGCAACCCCGAAACGACCACCGGCGGTATGGCGCTCAAGTTCTATGCCTCGGTTCGCCTTGACGTGCGCCGCATTCAGGCCATCAAAGGCGGGGGCGAGGTGACCGGTAGCCGCACTCGTGTGCGCGTCACCAAGAACAAAGTGGCGCCGCCGTTCCGCGAGGCCGAGTTCGACATCATGTACAACGAAGGCATCAGCAAACTCGGCGACATGCTCGACGTGGCGATCGCCATGAACATCGTCGAGAAGCGCGGCACGTTTATCCTGTACGAGGGGACGCGCATCGGCCAGGGCCGCGAAAACGCCAAGACCTATCTCAAAGAGCACCCCGAGGTGGCAGACCGCATCGAGCAAGCTGTGCGCAGCAGTATTGCCGCCGGCGCAGCGGCGAAAGTGGCGCCGCTCACCAAGCCAGAGGCCGGCGAAGACGAGGGAGAGGACCCCGAGGTCGAAGAGTAATCCCGAAGATGCGTGGCGCGCGTGTGTCGCGTTGCCAGACATGCACAAGCCCGTTCGCCAGAGCGGGCTTTTCCTTTTCTTAACGCATTCTTAATGTTGTGGTACAACCGGGACTGGCTCGTATGAACCCGCGTTATTCCTGGTCCAGGCAATCGTTTTTGGCGCGCTTGCGTGTTGCGAAATGGGCGTGCCTGGCATGGCTCTGTGTTGCACTGGCCGGCTGTTTGGCCGGCCAGCCCGAATCGTCGGCAGACCAGGTTTCGTCCTATATCCAGAACAAAGGCTCAGACACCATGGTGAATCTGGCGCTGGCCTGGGCTGAGCGCTATCAGCAAGATCATCCCGATGTGCGCGTGTCTGTGACTGGAGGCGGATCGGGCACCGGAATCTCGGCGCTCATCAACGGCACGGTTGACATCGCAAACGCCTCGCGTGCGATCAAGGCCGAAGAGATGCAGCTGGCAAAGCGCCATGGAATTGTGCCGGTCGAACACGTTGTCGCCAGGGACGCCATTGCCGTCATTGTTCATCCGGCCAATCCTGTGCAGCGCCTTACCCTTCGCCAAATCTCAGATATCTATCGGGGCAAGTTCGACAACTGGAAGGATGTGGGCGGCGAAGATCGCCCAATCGTCCGGTTGTCGCGCGAGACAAATTCCGGGACGCATGTGTACTTCCTGGAGACAGTTGTGCGGCTGGGAGGCGCCGGCGACAAGGCGCTGTTCTCGCCGGACACCCTGCTATTGCCCTCGTCCGAAGGCATCATCGCCGAGGTGCGCGACAACCCGAACGCCATTGGATATGATGGGTTGGGTTACGTCACGCACGAGGTCAAGATGATCGCAGTTGCGGCCACAGACGGTGGGGCGTTTATCATACCCTCAGTTGAAACTGTCAATGACAAGACTTACCCCATCGCGCGCGATCTGTACATGTACACGCGCGCAGATGCGCCGGATGCGATTGAGTCATACCTGGAATGGATTCTCCTGCCGGATGCGCAGGCGATTGTGCGCGACCTGGGCTTCATTCCATACCGGGCAGAGCCATAGGATGATCCATGTGGATGGGGCTATCTCAGGCGGCCTGATGTCATGAACGAATTGACCACAATGCGACGCGGCAAGTCGAGCGAACAGATCATCACCTGGATCATCCGCTCGGCGGGTTATCTCAGTATCGTGTACGTCAGCCTTATCTGCCTGTTCTTGCTCAAAGAGGGCATGCCCACGCTGGTCGAAACCTCGCTGGGTGATCTGCTGGGCACAAGGTGGTACCCGATCGAGGATCGGTTTGGATTGTTGCCGTTGGTGGCCGGCTCGCTGACGGTCACGCTGGGCGCTGCTCTCATCGCCGTGCCGCTTGGTCTCGGCACAGCCGTTTACATCTCCGAGGTTGCGCCGCGCTGGGCCAGAGAGATTCTCAAACCCATGGTGGAGATTCTGGCCGGGCTGCCCTCGGTGGTTCTGGGTTTCATCGGCATCCTCGTGCTGTCGCCGTTTCTGCGACGGGCGCTTGGTCTGCCCACCGGCCTGACGGCGTTTACCGGTGCGATCTTGCTGGGATGGGCCGCTATCCCCACCATTGTCTCCATTGCCGAGGATGCGTTGAACGCCGTGCCGCGCTCGTATCGGGACGCGTCGCTTGCGCTGGGCGCGACGCCGTGGATGACGATCTGGGGTGTTACGGCGCCGGCTGCGCGCTCGGGCATCCTGATGGCGATCATGCTGGGCATCGGCCGCGTGATCGGCGAGACGATGGCGGTGATGATGGTGACGGGCAATGCGCCGGTGCTGCCGGCCGGGCTGGGCGCGTTGTTCGCGCCGGTGCGCACGATGACTGCCACGATTGCGTCCGAGATGGGCGAGGTGGCCACCGGCAGCCCGCACTACCATGTTCTCTTCTTCATCGGCATCCTGTTGTTCGCATTCTCATTGGTCATCAACGTAACCGCCTTTGTCATCAGCTCGCGCCGCCTCAAGCGCGCCGAGCGACTGATGTCTTGAGTGTCTGGCGAGGGGTTTGGCATGGCAAGTGCGCAAGAAAGCAAACGGGACGTGCAGATTGCCCGACGCGCGCAGTGGCTTGGCTACGCCGGCCTGACTGTCATCAGCGCCATTACCGTCCTGCCCATTATTGGGTTGCTGCTCTACATCGTGGTTATGGGCCTTCCGGCGATCAGCCTGAGTTTTCTGGTTGAGCCGCCTGGCAATGGTATGCGCGAGGGCGGCATCATGCCGGCCATCATCGGCACCATCTACCTCACGCTGGGCACGGCGCTGTTCTCGATTCCGCCCGGCGTGGCCGCGGCCATCTATCTGTCGGAGTACGCTCGTGACACCAAGTGGACGCGCGCGATACGCATCGCCATGATCAACCTGTCCGGCATCCCTTCTGTGGTCTATGGTCTGTTTGGGCTGGGGCTGTTCGTGATCTTCCTGAATTTTGGAACCAGCATCCTGGCCGCCTCGCTGACGTTGTCGATCATGACCCTGCCGGTGATCATCAGCACGACTGAGGAGGCGTTGCGCGCAGTGCCCAACGAGTTCCGCGTGCTGAGCATCTCACTGGGCGCCAGCCGGTGGCAAACGATCTGGCGTGTCGTGTTGCCGCAAAGCCTGGGCGGCATTCTGACGGGGGTGATCCTCGGCCTGGAGCGCGCTGCCGGCGAGACGGCGCCGATTTTGTTCACCGGCGCAGCGTTCTTCCTGCCGACGCTTCCCAACTCGCCACTCGACCCGACCATGGCGCTGCCCTACCACCTGTTCGTCATCTCCACACAGGTGCCGGGGATGCCATTGCAGATCCAGTACGGCACGGTGCTGGTGCTGCTGGTGTTTGTGCTGGGCATGAATCTCACTGCCTCTGTCATCCGCTCGCGCGTTCGCGCCCGCCGGGCCTGGTAGTGCCGGGACGATTGATATGCCCAAGATTGTCATCGACCATCTGACCGTCCGTTATCCAGATCAGACAGAAAGCCTGCGCGATGTGTCGCTCAACATCGAGGACAAGACGATCACGGTGTTGTTTGGCCCGGCCGGAGGCGGCAAGTCCACCCTGTTGCGTACCCTCAACCGGCTCAACGAACTTACCGACGTCGAAGAGGTGCGGGGCCGGGTATTGCTGAATGGTGTCAACATCCTGGACGCCTCTGTGGACGTGTCTGAGCTTCGCCGCAAAGTCGGCATGGTTTTTTCGCGGCCGGCGCCATTGCCGCTGTCTATCTATGACAACGTTGCCTATGGCCTGACGGTGGCCGGCGAAAAACGCAAGTCCCGGCTGGACGAAGCCGTGGAGCGGGCGTTGCGCCAGGCTGCCCTGTGGGACGAGTTGCACGACCGACTGCGCGCGCCGGCGCATGCAATCTCTGGCGGCCAGCAGCAACGCCTGAGCATCGCGCGCGTGCTGGCTCTGCAACCAGAAGTTGTCTTGCTCGATGAGCCAACTTCCGCGCTTGATCCGGTGTCAACGGCCAAGATCGAGGCCCTGCTCCGCGACCTTAAGAAAGAAATCGCGGTAGTGCTGGTGCCGCACAACGCGCAGCAGGCCGCGCGCATGGCCGACTTCGCAGGTTTCTTCTTGATGGGCGAACTGGTGGAGTTTGGGAATCGTCAACAGGTATTCATCACGCCCAAGGACAGGCGCACGCAGAGCTACGTCGAAGGCCGTTTTGGCTGAGGCGGCCTCGGCTACCCCCTCAGCGTGAGACAAACGGGCTATCTGCGATCAGCCAGCGCCACTCGACGGCGCGGGCGACCTCGTCCCCCTTGACGCCGATGCGCGGCGACACGCGCACCTTGTCGTCTGCGATCCGCCGGCCACGTTCGATGAACAACCGGCTGCCGGCTTGCAGCATGTCGTAGCCGGAGAAGGCGCGATCGATCGCCAGCGCCTGGCACAAGCGCGCCGGCCCACGACACAGATCTCGATCAGCCGGCGCATGATCTGGCCGGGCGCGGTTGCTGCGCATGATCTCCAACCCCTGGGCCGGCTCCAGAGCGCGCACCAGCACCGCTGCCGGCACGCCGGCAGATTCAGTCACGACGTTGAAGCAGTAGTGCATGCCATAGATGAAGTACACGTAGGCTACGCCCGGCTGCATGAACATCGGCGTGTTGCGCGCCGTCTGCCCGCGATAGGCGTGCGCGGCCGCGTCGCCGGGGCGATAGGCTTCTGTCTCAACGATGATGCCGCTCAATCGCGAGCCGTTTTCCAGCACGCGCACCAGCCGCATGCCAAGCAGATCGCGCGCGACCAGCCGGGTGTCGCGCGCGAAAAATGAGCGGGGCAGCCGGCTCATCCCTTCGGCTGTTCTCACCTGCTCCTCTGCTGATCCGCTCCTGCGTTCCTCAGTGCTTTCGCTCAGGCCAGTTCGCTCAGCGCCTCGATCAGTTCGTCGATCTCGTCACGGGTATTGGTTTCGGTGCAACACAACAGCATATGGTTCCGCAGACGCGGATAGTCTTTGCTCAGATCGAAGCCGCCGATGATGTCGTGCTCGTTCAGCAGGTAGTCGTTGACCTCAGAGACGGGCAGGGGGCATTCCACCACGAATTCGTTGAAGAAGGGGCGGTTGTTCCAGACCGTGTAGCTGTCAAGCTGGCCGATCCGGTCCGCCGCGTAGTGCGCCTTGTGATAGCACAGGCCAGCCACCTGTTGCAGCCCCTGCTTGCCCAGGGCGCTCATATATACGCAGGCAGCCAGAGCCATCAGACCCTGATTGGTGCAAATGTTGCTGGTGGCTTTCTCGCGTCGGATATCCTGTTCGCGCGTTTTGAGTGTGAGCACGTAGCCGCGCCGGCCATCTTTGTCTACTGTTTCGCCCACAATGCGCCCGGGAATCCGGCGCATGAATTCGCGCCGGGTGGCGAAGAAGCCCAGATACGGCCCGCCGAAGCTGAGTGGGATACCCAGGGGTTGGCCCTCGCCCACTGCCACATCGGCGCCATAGTCGGCCGGCGGCTTGAACAATCCAAGCGACATAGGATTCACTGCCGTCACCAGCAGCGCGCCATTTGCGTGGACTCGCTCCGCGATTCCGCTGAGTTCCTCGAACTGGCCGAAGAAGTTCGGGTTGGAGATGCACAAGCACGCTGTGTCCTGATCGACCAGGTCGAGCAACTCGTCAATCCGGCTCACGGTGTCCGCGTTTTCGTCGCCGGTCACGCGCAGGTCCGTTCTAAACTGGACGTAGGTGCGCAGCGTTTCGCGGTAATGCGGATGCACTGCCGGCGACACCACGACTTTCCCGCGCCCTGTGGTGTTGATTGCCATCAGGGCCGCTTCGGTAAAAGCAGTGGCGCCGTCGTAGTGCGAGGCCGTGCAGATCTCAAAGCCGGTCAGGTTTCCGATCATGCTTTGGAACTCGAAAATAGCCTGCAAGGTGCCCTGGCTGACTTCCGGCTGGTATGGCGTGTAGGCGGTGAAAAACTCGCCGCGCCGGATCACATGATCAACAAGGCTGGGAATGTAGTGGTTGTACGCGCCGGCCCCCAGAAAGCAGGCGTAGTGATTCATGTCGGCATTGGCGTCGGCCAGGCTCTGCAATTCCCAGAATGCCTCCATTTCCGTCAATGCCTCGGGCAGGTTCAACTCCGGAAAGCGGTATTTGGCCGGAACTGCGTCGAACAGATCGTCCAGTTTGTTGACACCGATCGTGTCGAGCATTTCGCGGCGCTCGAAATCGGTGTGGGGAATGTAGTTCATAGGGATGGTCGGTTTTTATGCGGATGCGCTGCGCCGCGCGTCCGTTGACTCTGCTCCCCACCCGCGTCCTCGCGGAGAGTTTGACAGCGAGGACGTGGGTGGCGCGCGTGTTCTTAATGTTCCTCCGCCTTCAGCTGTTCTTCATAGGCGGCGGCATCGAGCAACCGGCTCAGCTCGTCTGGATCGCTGGGCTTCACCTTGATCATCCAGCCATCTCCGTAGGGGTCCTTGTTGATGATTTCGGGCGCTTTCTCCAGCGCGGTGTTGACGGCTGTGATGGTCCCACTCACGGGCATATACACATCCGACGCCGCCTTGACCGACTCGACAGCGCCGAACCGATCGCCGGCCTTCAGCGTGTCTCCCACGCGGGGCAATTCGACGTACACCAGATCGTTGAGGGCCTGTTGCGCGTGGTCGCTGATGCCACACACCACAAGATCGCCATCGGCGCGCGCCCATTCGTGGGTTTTCAGATATCGCGCATTTGTATTGACTGTTGAACTCATTGTGATCTCCTCAGAATGACGTTAATCACGTAGTGCCCGCGCTGGAGGGCTTTGCGTCAGAAGTGACGCGCGAGCGCCACTTGTCCATCCAGATTATCACACCGGCCAGGGTTTACAATTCCAGAGCAGATTCTCCATGCTACTGGATGGCGATCTGGCAAGGTCGCGTGATGGATACACAATCGGCGGAGACACTGACGTTGTGCGTGCGCGAGCGGCTGATGGCCGACGAAAGCCGGGTCGCAGACACAGATCGCGCCGATGATGACCTGACGGCCGCTTGCGCAGACGGCGATGAAAGTGTCGACGATTCGGTGATCGTGGTCGTGCTCGACGGGGACGAGATTGTTGGCGACGATGACGGCGATAACAACGACGACTCTAGCGGGGGGAGCTGGGGCGATGGCAGCGGCTACGACGATGGGGCGCAGATGCGCGCGCATATGCCACAGCCAGAGTTGTCGGACGAACGACGTGACCGCGTCATCGTCATGTTAGTCGCTGCGCTGGCGGCGGGAACTGCGCTGCTGATCGGCGGCATCGTCCTTGCTGGCGCCGCCGGCTGGATTCAGCCGGCTTGTGGCGGTATTCTGGTGACGCGCACTGCGACCTGCCAGGGAGCGTCTCAACCATACACGACCCTTAATCGAGCTGTCACACCCGACTTGAGCCGATATCGACTCGATACGCCGGCCGCTCAGGGATGGCCGACGCCGCAGCGTTAGAACGCGCCTTGTGGTGACTATGCCTGTCTGGCCGGCATTGACTCGACCCCAATAGCCAACCGGCCCCGAAGAGGTATCTCGTTGCGCGAACGCTTTCTGGGTGTCATACGGTAAGATACACGGGTTCGCAATCGAGCCTGCAATTTCGTTGTGAGGTGAATCGCACATGGCAACGCGGATCCAATCCGCTCTCGCGCCCGCGCCAGGGCGCACTGTGGCTGAGACCGTAGAAGCCGCTTCTGCGCCAAGGCCGCGCGTCGCATCGAGCAAGCTGAGCTTGTGGTGCGGGCGCTTCATTGAAGCCGGCTGGCTGGCCGCCCTCATCGTCGCGCCGCTTTTCTTCAACATCTACTCGAGCCGCGTGTTCGAGCCGGACAAGCTCACCACAGTGCGGTCGATTGCGCTGATGATGGCCATTGCATGGCTGGTCAAATGGGTCGAGGACCGCCGCCAGCCCGCGCCGGAAGCGCGTGTCACATGGCGCACGCCGCTGGTCTTGCCAACGCTGATCCTGGTTGCTGTTTACATGATCAGCTCGCTGCTGTCGGTGGCGCCGCGCACAAGTTTGCTCGGCTCGTATCAGCGGTTGCAGGGCGCCTACACGACCTTTTCATATATCGTGATCTTTCTGCTCATGTTGCAGAACCTGCGCACGCGGGCGCAGTTTGATCGGCTGGTCAATCTGATCATACTGAACTCGCTGCCGATCGCCATGTATGGCATGTTGCAGCGCGCCACGGCAGACCCGCTGCCGTGGGGCGGCGACGTCACCGACCGCGTGGCCGGCAACATGGGCAACGCCATCTTCATCGCGGCCTATCTGATCATGACGTTCTTTCTGGCCTTGGGCAAGATCGCGGATGCGGTTGCTTCTGTGCTGACCAGCGACGAGGTGCGGCTGGTGGATGTGGTGCGCACGGCCGGCTACATTCTCATCGCGTTGCTGAATGGCTTTGTGGTCATAGCGCTATCCGGTAGTCGCGGCCCGCAGTTAGGCATGCTGGCCGGCCTGTTCTTCATCGTGCTGTTGCTGGCGCAACTGCTCCGACGTAAGAAACTACGTCTGCTGCTGACGTTGGGCTGGATCGGCGCTGGCTTTGTGGGCGGCGTGTTCCTGGTTTTGCTCAATATGCCGGACTTCAAGGCCTTTGACGGGCTGCGCCAGATGCCCATCCTGGGCCGGCTGGGAACCGCGCTGTCCTTCACCGAGGGCACCAATGCCGTGCGCAACCTGATCTGGGAAGGCGCCAGCCAGCTGGTAGCCCCGCATGACCCACTCGTGTTCCCAGAGCAGCCAAGCGGCAGCTTTATGATCTGCGCCGGCCCCGACAACAAGGATGCCTGTAATGCCATTCGTCCGCTGATCGGCTATGGGCCGGAGTCGATGTATGTGGCCTACAACCGTTTCTATCCGCCTGAACTGGCGCATTTTGAGGCGCGCAACGCCTCGCCCGATCGCAGTCACAACGAGACATGGGATGCGCTGGTGATCACGGGCGGCATTGGCCTTCTGGCGTATATGTTTTTGTTCGGCAGTTTCTTCTACTTTGGGTTTAAGTGGATTGGTCTGGTGAGGACTCGATTTGAGAGGATTTTGTTCCCCTCGCTGCTGGTTGCTGGCAGCATTGTTTCGGTGATAGGATTCACCAGCGCAGTCGGCGCGAGCGCCCTGGGCGTGGGGGTGGCTTTCGGAGTCACCCTGGGTTTGCTGGTCTATCTCATCATCAGCGCCCTGATCAACGCCTTCGGCAAGTCTGGGATCGAGATGCGTTCTGGTATGCGCCTGCGCGATCAAGTCATGGTCATTGCTCTGCTCTCGGCGGTGATGGCGCACTTCATCGAGATCCACCTGGGCATTGCCATCGCGTCGACGCGCACGCATTTCTGGGCGTTTGCGGCCATGATGGTCGTGCTGGGCCTGGGGTGGCTGAACGACTCTCGGGTTGCCGCGCCGGCTGATTCCGCGACCGATGGCGGTCAGTCTGCCAGCGCGTCGGCGGCCAGTCTACCTGCCGCAGGCGCCGGTTCTGCTGTTGCTGCCAGATCTCGCGCTGCCGAGGCATCGCGGGCGGCAGCCGCCGGCCGGCGCCAGCGTCGCGCTGCCCAGCAGGCGATTGTCCCAT
>DAOUDB010000367.1:0-18059 GCA_034431495.1 Thermoflexales bacterium | reverse complement strand
TTCCAGTTGCGGATCGCGCTGAAGTTCGCCATGACGCCGGTGACGTTGACTTCAGACGTTTTGTTGCCCCAGGCGAACACAGCCGGGCGGGCGAAATCCGCCGATGTGTCGATGATGTTGGGGGTGTTGGCGGTCACAGCGCGATAGTCGGCCATGGTAAGGGGGGCCTGCGCGCCGAACGCGCCTCCGCCTGGTCCGCGCTGAATGCGGCCCGGCAGCACGGCGACCAGGTTGGCGCCGGCGCTCGAGAACTGTTGCGTGATGTAATCCTGCACCCCCGCGCCAATGGACATGAGCGCGATGACTGCTCCCACCCCGATGCTGATGCCCAACATGGTCAGGAACGCGCGCGGTTTGTTGGCCGCCAGCGTGTTCAGCGCCAGCTTGATGAGTTCACGCAGCAGCATGTTCCAGCTTTTCCAGGACCGGGTCGGGCAGTGCCTTGTCGGGGCAGGCGATGATTTGGTCGGTGATGGCGTCATCGCCGACGATCTTGCCGTCTGCAATGCGAATCACGCGCCGCGTATGTTGCGAGATGCGAGGGTCGTGCGTGACAAAGATCACCGTCATGGCAGTCTCCTCGTTCAGGCGCTGGAACAGGCACATGATCTCTGCGCCCGATTTGGAATCCAGGTTGCCGGTCGGCTCGTCGGCCAGAATGATGGCCGGGTTCGTCACCAGGGCGCGAGCAATGGCCACGCGCTGCTGCTGGCCGCCGGAAAGCTCGTTGGCGTAGTGCTTGAGCCGGTTGCCCAGCCCTACGGACTCCAGGGCTGCCGCGGCCCGCTCGCGCCGCTCGCGCGCGCCGACTCCGGCATAGATGAGCGGCTGCTCCACATTGTCAATCGCGGAGGTGCGACGCAACAGGTTGAACGACTGGAATACGAAGCCGATCTTCTTGTTGCGAATGGCGGCCAGTTGGTCGTCGTTCAGCTTTTCGACATCTACGCCGTCCAGTTTGTAAGCGCCCCGCGTTGGCTGATCGAGGCAGCCCAGGATGTTCATCAGTGTGCTCTTGCCGGAACCCGAAGGCCCCATGATCGCCGTCAGTTCGCCGCGGTGAATCGTAATGTCGACGCCGTCGAGTGCGCGCACCTCGATATCGCCGATGCGGTAGATCTTGGCGATATCGTGAGCTTCGATCACCGGGGCGAGGCCAGTGTCGCCGGCCGGCAGGTGTCCATTCAGTCGCGGTCCGGTGACATCAGATGCGCCATTGGTCTTGCGCTTGAGAGAAATCATCTTTATTGTCCCAACAGGCTGGGCGCGCGCGGCGCCAGCACAATTTGGCCCTCGGTGGCGCCCGACACAATCTCGCTGAAGGCTTCGTTGCGCAAACCCGTGTTGACCTCGACTTCCTCGCTCGTGTTGTCGCCGGTGCGGATGGTGAGGAAGGTCTGGCCGGTTTGCCGGTCGCGGCGAATGGCCCAGTTCGGCGCGAGCAGCACGTTCTCGCGCCGGTCGAGCACGATGGACGTGTTGGCGGTCATGCCGGGCCTGAGCGGCTGGTCGGTCGGGTCGAGCAGCACGCGCACCTCGTAGGATACTACGCCGCTCACGAGTGTGGACGCCGGCGCAATGCGCTCGACAACGCCACTGACTTCCACACCCGGCAGCGCGTCGAGGGTCAGCATGACCTTCTGGCCGGGCGCAATGCGGGCCACGTCGATCTCGTCGACACTGATGTCCACGCGCAGTTGCGACAGGTCGAGCAGAGTCGCCACCGGCTGCTGACCGACTGCCTCGCCGGCCTTGATATCGATGCTAGAGATCACACCGTCGGCAGGCGCCCGCAGGATGGTCTGGGCGATGCGCCGACGCGCCTGCTCGGCCTGGATGCGCGCCTGCTCGATCTGGGCCTGCGCTTGATCGATGTCGAAGTCGCGGGCCGGCTCTTTCAGGCGTTCGAGGTTGGCTTTTGCGCTTTCCACCTGCTGCCAGGCGCCTGCCAGGTCTGCTTTGTTGGCCGGCTGGCTGGCCCGTTCAAAACGGGCTTTGGCTGCGTTGTAGGCGTTTGTGGCTGATTCCAGTTGGATGGCAGCCGGGTTGGCGCTGATGGTGTTCGGGTCATTGGCATAGGCCTTGTTGTAGGCGTTCTGGGCGCGTTCGAGGTTGGCCTCGGCGTTGCGGAACTCGGCTTCGATGGCAGCGTAATCGCCGGGTTCCGGGCCGCGCTTGAGTCGGGTGTAGTTCGATTGGGCGGCGCTCAGTGCAGCCTGAGCCGCCCGGACGTCTGCCTCACGGCTGCCCTGGACGGTGCGGCTGTAGTTGGTGGTGGCGATCAGCAGTGCTGTTTCCGCATCGGCCAGCGCCAGTTCGAAGTCGGTCGCGTCGAGGCGGGCGAGGACATCGCCGGCCTTGACCGTGTCGCCAGCCTTGACGGCCACTTCGGACACGATGCCGGCTGTCTCGAATGAAAGCCGGATCTGGCTGGCCGGCTTGACGCTGCCGGTCGCATTCACCACCGCGACGAGCGCGCCTCTGGTGAGGGTGGCGCTGCGCTGATCCGAGGCGCTCTGTTGATTGTCTGCTGCGCAGGCCGATAGCGCCGATAGTGATGTGACTGCGACTAGCCCAAGGGTCAGCCGGATGGGGAATCGCCCCGCGCGCTTGTTGGTGTTCATCTCACTCTGCCTCAACGAGGATTTGTGCCATAGATCAATGAGACCCATATGATAGGGCCGGGAGCGGGTTGTGAACAGCAGTCGAGTCTGCGTATAATCAACGGGTTATATCAAAACCGATTGAACCAGACGGGAAAACCAGGCAATGCCAACGACATCTGATCTCCGCAGGGGCATGCTGATTCGCTACAACAACGCGATCTATCGCGTGATCGAATATCAGCACATTGCGCCGGGTAACTGGCGCGCGATGGTTCGCATGAAGCTCAAGCACTTCGAGACCGGCAAGGTGATCGAAGACCGTGTGCGCGCCGGCGCCGACATCGACATTGTGCGCACTGAAACGCGGCCGGCTCAGTACCTGTACAAAGACGGCGACATGTACTACTTCATGGACACCGAGGATTACGAGCAGATTGCGATCCCGGTCGACGTCATCAGCGACGAGATGGAGTTCGTGAAGGAGAACGACACCGTCAGTCTGTTGCGACAGGAGGATGGCAAGATCCTGAGCGTCGAGCCACCCACCTTTGTGACGCTGAAGGTGGTGGCTGCCGATGTCGCTGTGCGCGGCGACACGGCCACCAACGTGCTGAAGAACGTGACGCTCGAAACGGGCACGACCATCAAGGCGCCGGACTTTATCAAGGAAGGCGATCTGGTGCGCATCGACACGCGCACCGGCGAATACCTGGAACGCGGGTAGGGCTGCGCGCAGTGCTGAGTGCTGAGTGCTGAGTGCTGAGTGGGCAAGTTAGGCGTGTTGTGGCGGTGGGGCACGACACGCCCGCAGAGACTGTAGGGCAAGCCGCCGGCTTGCCACCCCATTACAATTTGCGGCGCGATGTCGATCATCACCGGCGCCGGCGTGGGCAAATCGTTTGGCGCGTTTGACGTATTCACCGATTTCAACTTCACGATCGCGCGCGGCGACAAGATCGCGCTGGTCGGGCCGAACGGATCGGGCAAGACCACGTTGCTGCGCGTCATCGCCGGCTTAGACGAGCCGACAGCCGGCAGCGTCCACCATGCGCGGGGGACCAGCGTCGGCTATCTGGCGCAGACCGCCGAGGAATCCAGCGAGCGCACGCTGTGGGAGGAAATGACGACGGCCTTCAGCGCGATCAACGCGATGGCCGAACGGCTGCGGCAGTTGGAGGAGCGGATTGCCGCGGGCGACGCGGCGGCGCTGGAACCGTATGGCCGGCTGCAACACGACTTTGAACTGGCCGGCGGCTACGAGGTCGATGCCCGCATCCGGCGCGTGTTGAGCGGGCTGGGGTTCAAGCCGGACGACGCGCAACAGCCCATGTCGCACCTGAGCGGCGGCCAGCGTGTGCGCGCAGCGCTGGCCCGCCTGTTGCTGTTCTCCCCGGATGTGCTGCTGCTCGACGAGCCGACCAACCACCTGGATACACAGGGCATCGAGTGGCTCGAATCGTACCTGCAGGACTGGGAGGGCACGCTGGTCGTCGTCTCGCACGATCGCTATTTCCTCGACGAAGTGAGCGACTACGTATGGGAGATGAACGTGCGGCGCGCGCCGGATGGCTCGCTCAGCGTGTCGCGCCTGGAGCGATATCGCGGGGGCTACACCGACTACGCGGCCCAGCGCGCCGAGCGCCGCGAGCGCCAACTGGCCGAGTATGAGGCGCAGCAGGAGTTCATTGCCAGACAGGCGGACTACATTCGCCGCAACATAGCCGGCCAGAATGTGTTGCAGGCCAAGGGCCGGCTGAAGCGGCTGAATCGCCTGGAACGGCTGGAAAAGCCGGTTGAGGCGCGCGCCATGTCCATTCGCCTCAACAGCGGCCCGCGCAGCGGGAACATCGTGCTGGAGACCAGCGGGCTGGTTGTGGGCTACACGGCGGCGGGGAATGACGGACAACAGGCGACAGGAAATGGTCAACCGTCGCCCACTGTCCACCCGCTGTTCAAGGCGCCGGATTTGCAGTTGCTGCGTCTGGAACGGGCGGCGCTGATCGGGCCGAATGGGGCCGGCAAAACGACCTTCCTCAAAACCATCTGCGGCGATCTGACACCGGTGGAAGGCAGCATCCGGCTGGGCGCAAACGTCAGGGTTGGCTACTTCGCGCAGGCGCACGAAGGGCTGGATCTCGATCAGACCGTGCTCGGCGAGTTGATGCGCGCGCGCGAGGACCTGACGGTGTCGCAGGCGCGCGGCCTGCTGGGCCGGTTTCTGTTCAGCGGCGACGATGCGTTCAAAAAAATCGAGGTGTTGAGCGGGGGCGAGCGGGGACGGGTGGCGCTGGCCAAGCTTGCGCTGCAAGGAGCCAATCTCTTGCTCCTCGATGAGCCGACCAATCATCTCGACATCCCCTCTCAGGAAATCCTGACCGAGGCGCTCGATCAGTTCGACGGTACGCTGCTGTTGGTCAGCCACGACCGGTATCTCGTGGCGGCGCTGGCGACGCAGATCTGGTCGCTGGAGCGCGGCGAGGATGGTGAGACACGCCTGACGGTGTTCAGAGGCACTTACGACGCCTGGCTGAACGAGCGCGAACGGCTGGCGGAAATGGCCGAGCAGGCGCGCAAGCAGGATGCCAGAACGCAGCAGTCAGAGATCCGACATCAAAAGGCGCAGGAGACGCGCTCGAAGAACGCGGAAAAAGCCCGGCAGATGAAGATCGAGCAGACTGAGCAGCGCATCGAGGCTTTGGAGCAGCAGCTGGCAGAGCTGACCCAGCGCATCCAGGAGGCCGGCGGCGACTTTGCAAAGATACAGACGCTAAGCGCAGCCTATCAGCAAACACAGGATGATCTGGCGCGGGCGTGGGATGAGCTGGCAGCGCTGAGCGATTAGGGAGTCAGACGCCAGCCAGCAGCACGCTGGCGAAGTTGTACAGGAAGTGCACCAGAATGCAGATCGTCACCGATGTGCGCTGGCGCAGCACACCCAGAAACAGGCCGATGACGAATACCAGGGCCGTCGCAATCGAGATGAAGTACTGGATGTGGAATGTGGCGAAGAGCAACGCGGTCACGATGATGCCAAAGCGTCGTTGATAGGCGCCGCGAAAGAACAGTTCTTCGCCGATGCCGGCAGTGAGTCCGATGGCGAATGCGCCGGGCAGGCCGGTGAAGTTCTTCATCAGTTCGCTCGACACACCGCCCACGCGCTCGTAGCCGGCCGGGTCGATCTGTGCCCACAGCCGATCAGTCGCCAGGGCCAGCCCAATCAGCCCCGCGGTGACGGCGATAGCCAGCGCCAGGTGCGCAAGTGGCGGCACGGTCAATCCCAGGCGCTCTACCACCTCTTCCCAGTTGCGCCGGGTCAGCCACCCCACACTCAACAAAGCCGCGATGGATAACGTCAGCAGCGGGAAGATGAGAATATCCACGAACGTTGCGCTGATTCCCTGCCCCTCGAGCTGCGACAGCAGCTCTGGTGTGAGCAGGCTGTTGGTCAAGATCATCTGCGCGAAATTACCGCTGACCACGGTTGCCGTCATCGAGAGGGCGGTGATGTGCACAATCGAATCGGGATCGATGGGCAACAGGCGCGCAGCGGCTTGACGCATGGGCTTCAATAGCATGGCGAGGGCGATTGCGCAGCCGACGATTATCACGGCGGCCACGCCATACCAGTCGGCTGTGATCGCCGTCGGCTGCTGCGCAGCCATCACGGGTTGCAGCATGCCCACCAGGATGAGCATAAGGCCGACGCCGATCAGCCCGATATTCAGGATACTGAGGTAGACGAACTGCAACGCGCGGATGTTGGTGTTGCGCTCCGCGACGTTGGCCAGCAAGATGCCGATCAGAAAAGGCAGAATGAAAAACAGCGTGACCGCGGCATTATCCATCGACAGGGATTATAGGTGCTTCGCGGGTAATCAACCTGCCATCCCGCAGGTTTCTGGCCTGAACCTGCGAGAGGGCGAGCAGGCGCCGCTGTTGTACACTGGGCGCGCCCCGGCGGCATCGACGATGCATGCTGCAGGCCGGGCTGTGAATCATGCAGAGATTTGCTTCTTATCGTGATCTGACCGAGATTGGCCGGGGGGGCATGGCGACGGTGTATCGCGCGACAGCCCCGCACGGCAATCTGGTTGCCATCAAGATTCTAGATCGCCATCTGGCGACCGATCCTGTCGCCCGACTGCGCTTTCAACAGGAGAGCACGCTTGCGTTGATGCACCCTAACGTGGTGCGAGTACTGGAGCATGGCGAGCAGGACGGCCAGCTGTACATCGTGATGGAGTATGTGGCCGGGGAATCGCTGGATCACCTGATCGCGCGCAAGGGCCGGCTGACGCCGGCGGAATACGCGCCCATCCTGACCGATGTGGCGCGGGCATTGGATCACGCGCACAAGCACGGCGTGATCCACCGCGACGTGAAACCGAGCAACATTCTGATTCGGACGAATGGGCAGGCCGTGCTGGGTGACTTTGGCGTGGCTAAGTCGCTGGAGCAGACGGCGTACACTGCCACGCGGACGCGCATCGGCTCGGCGCTGTACATGTCGCCAGAGCAGGCGGCCGGCGTGTATGAGTTGACGCCGGCCAGCGATATCTACTCGCTGGGCGTGACGACCTACTATGCGCTGTGCGGCCGGCATCCGTTTGAAGGGGCCAACGAGATTGCGGTGGCGCGCATGCACATCGACGACGCGCCGCAGCCGCCGAATGCGCTTGTGCCAGAGATCCCGAAGCCGGTCAGCGACATTGTGATGTGGACATTGCACAAGCGGCCGGCGTTCAGGCCGCAATCGGCCAGCCAGTTCGCCAGCGATTTCCGGCGCGCCATCTCGGCGGCGGTGCTTCCCGCGCCACAGGCGCGGACAGCCTCAACGGAAGCGCGGATGGAGCTGGCGGCTCATTCGGCAGTCGATGCTGTTGAGCCGGAGCAGACGCGCATTCGACCCCGGCAGATTTTTCTGGCGCTGGCGGCGGCGGCGATTGTGGTTGCGCTTGTGCTCATCGCGTTGTTCAATGTGCTGGGGCGCTCGGCGCAGGACGCGACGCCTTCAGGCCCGCGTATCGATGCCGGCCTGGAAGAGAATCCGGCCGGGGGCGCCTCTGGCTCGGGGCCAACGCCGACAGCGCCGACCCAATCCACAGCGCCGGCATTCGAGTTGACACCGATCATGCCGACGCCGGAGATGTTGATCTTGCCACCCCTGCCAGAACTGCCCACGCTGGCAGCGCCGTGGTTACCCACCGGCGCGCCGGCTGTGCCCACGCTTGCGCCGACTCGGCCAACCTTTACGCCGGAGCCTGAGCCGGCGACGGTCACCCCGACCCCGCCACTCGTTACGCCACCCAGCGAGCCGACAACCACACCATCACCAACTCCAATGCCGACGGATACGCCCACGGTAACACCGACCGAGCAATCGACATTGATGCCGACGGAGACGCCGGCGGAGACGCCGACGGAGACGCCGACGGAGATGCCGACGGAGACGCCCATTCCTGCTCCGACCGAGCCGGCTACCCAACCCCCCGAACCTGGCGCAACGCCGTGACAAGGCCGGCGGCGCATGGGCAAGCCCGGCGGCGCATGGGCAAGCCCGGCGGCTTGCCCTACATCCATCGCCCGAACATCTGTGCTAGACTTGCCCGGTTAGGGCCTTTACACAGGCCGAATCGAGAGCGGGCTATAGGGTCACTTTGAAATGAGGGCCGGCTGCTTCAACGCGCCGGCTTGACAAGGGTGAGGGTAGGCGCGATGCAAGAGAATATCGTCGTGCGCGGCGCGCGCGTGCACAACCTGAAGAACATCACGGTCGAGATCCCGCGCGACAAGATGGTGGTTATCACCGGCCTGAGCGGCAGTGGCAAGTCGTCGCTGGCGTTCGACACCATCTTTGCCGAGGGTCAGCGAAGATATGTGGAGAGCCTGTCGGCTTACGCCCGGCAATTCCTGGGCCAGATGGAAAAGCCCGATGTGGATCAGATCGATGGGTTGTCGCCCGCGGTGTCGATCGATCAGAAGGGCGCCAGCCACAACCCGCGTTCGACGGTGGGCACCGTTACGGAGATATACGACTACCTGCGTCTGATGTTCGCCCGCATCGGTGTGCCCTACAGCCCCGTGACCGGCCAGCCGCTCATCTCGCAATCGGCGGACAGTATCGTGGATTCGATCGCTGCCTTGCCGCCGGGCACGCGGGTGCAGATCCTCGCGCCGCTGATCAAGGACAAGAAAGGGCACCATCAGCAGGTGTTCGACGACGTGCGCCGGGAGGGCTTTGTGCGCGTGCGCGTGGACGGCGAGATCCGCGACGTGAACGAAGAGTTCGAACTGGATCGCTACAAGATTCACAACATCGAGGCTGTGGTGGACCGGCTGGTGGTGATGGGGAAGGTTGGTCAGGTTGATAAAGTTGGAAAGGTTGATAAGGCTAGTAAGCTTGAGAACGTTGACCATGTGACGAATTCGGGCAACGAGTCTGAGGAGTACGCGCAGTTCATCACCCGGCTGACCGACTCGGTGGAAACGGCGCTCAAACTCGGCGACGGCTTCTGCATCGCCATGGTCCAGAAGCCCGTCGCCAACGCTGAGGCGGACGCACCCGCCGGCCCTGAATCCAAGATCGAAAATCCAAAATGGGAGGACCTGGTTTTTAGCGAGAAGCGCGTCGATCCCGCCACCGGCCTGGCCTTTCCTGACCTGGAACCGCGCTTGTTCTCGTTCAACTCCCCAGATGGCGCCTGCCCGGAGTGCCAGGGCCTGGGGAGCAAAATGGAGATTGACCCGGCGCTGGTCGTGCCCAACACCGATCTCAGTCTGGATGACGGCGCTATTGCGGTCATGGAATGGTCGGACGACGAGAACTACTACGGCCAATTGCTGTCGGCTACCTGCGAGGCGTACAACATTCCCACGGAAAAGTCGTGGAGCAAGCTCAGCGAAGCTCAACGGCAGATCATTCTGTACGGCACCGGGAATGAGCAGGTGAAGGTGCAGTATCGCAGCCGGCTGGGCGATCAGCGCCTGTTCAGCACCCGCTTTGAGGGGATCGTGCCCAATCTGATGCGCCGGTACCGTGAGAGTTCGTCGGACTACATCCGCAACAAGATCGAGGAGTTCATGACCTACCGCGAGTGTCCCACGTGTCATGGGCGCCGGCTGCGGCCAGAGGTGCTGGCCGTGCAGATCGGCGGCAAGAATATCGCTGAAGTGGCCGGCATGAGTATCAAGCAGGCGCTCACATGGGTCAACGAGTTGTGGGGCGCCGCCGGGCAGGGCGTAGTGGTTCGACAGGCTCACCGACCGGAGCAGGGGGGCGGAATGCCGACCCTGTCAGAGAAGGAGCGCATCATTGCCCTGCCGATCCTGAAGGAGGTGCGGGCGCGCCTGCAATTCATGGTGGATGTGGGACTGGATTATCTGACCCTGAGCCGGGCGGCCATGACCCTGAGCGGCGGTGAGGCGCAGCGCATTCGGCTGGCCACCCAGATCGGTTCGCAACTCATGGGCGTGTTGTACGTTTTGGATGAGCCAAGCATTGGCCTGCATGCGCGAGACCAGGCCCGGCTGATTGCCACGTTGCACAAGCTGCGCGACCTGGGCAACACGGTGCTGGTGGTCGAGCATGACGACGACACCATGCGCGCGGCGGACTGGATCATTGATATGGGGCCGGGGGCGGGGGAGCATGGCGGGCAGGTGGTGGTGGCCGGCACGATCAAGGACATCATGAAGAGCAAGTCGTCCTTGACCGGCGCATACCTGAGCGGGCGGCAGCGCATCATGGCGCCGGCGAAGCGGCGCAATGGCAATGGCAAGAAGATCACCATCAAAGGCGCGCGAGAGAACAATCTAAAGAACGTCACAGTGGATATTCCGCTGGGCCGATTTGTGTGCGTCACGGGCGTGAGCGGCAGCGGCAAAAGCTCCCTCATCATCGAATGCCTGTACAAGAAGACTGCCAACGCGCTCAACGGCGCGATGGAGCGACCCGGCAACATGGACGACATGCTTGGGCTGGAGCATCTGGACAAGGTGATCAACATCGACCAGCAGCCGATCGGCCGGACGCCGCGCTCGAACCCGGCCACTTACACCGGCCTGTGGACGCCGCTGCGCGATCTGTTCGCCTCGTTGCCGGAGAGCAAGATGCGCGGCTACAAGAGCGGCCGGTTTTCTTTCAATGTCAAGGGGGGGCGCTGCGAAGCGTGCGAGGGCCAGGGCGTGATTCAGATTCAGATGCAGTTCATGCCGGACCTGTACGTGAAGTGCGACGTGTGCCACGGCACGCGCTTCAACCGCGAGACGTTGCAGGTGCGCTACAAGGGCCGGAACATCGCCGAAGTGCTCGACATGACGGTGAGCGAAGCGCGCGAGTTTTTCAAGGACATTCCGGCCATAGTGCGCAAGCTGGACACGCTGATCGAGGTCGGGTTGGGCTATATCCGATTGGGGCAGCCGGCCACCACGTTGAGCGGCGGCGAGGCGCAGCGCGTGAAACTGTCGCGTGAGCTGAGCAAGCGCGCCACCGGGCGCACATTATATGTGCTCGACGAGCCATCGGTGGGTCTGCACGCGGCAGATGTGCACAAGCTAATCCATGTGCTGAACCGGCTGGTGGATGACGGCAACACGGTGGTGGTGATCGAGCACAATCTGGACATCATCAAGGTGGCAGACTGGATCATCGATCTGGGACCGGAGGGCGGCGATGGGGGCGGGCAAATCATCGCCCAGGGCGAGCCGGAGGCTATTGCCGCTGTGGCCGGCTCGCACACAGGGGAATATCTGAGGCCGGTACTGGAGCGCGACACAGCCCTTGACAAGATCGAAGCGCTGGCTAAAACAAGTCGCGCGAATGGCAAACGCAGGAAGTAAGGGGCAATCGAAGCGATTCCCGGAGTCTTTGAGACTCCGGGAATCTGAGGAATCTGAAGGGGCTATTCTTCTTCCGCCTTGCCGGCCATCTCGGCCTTGTGGGCGGCAATGATGTTCTGTGCGAGGTTGGGCGGCACCTGGGCATAGCGCTGGAACTCCATCTCGTAGAAGCCACGGCCCTGGGTCAGGCTGCGCAGATCGGTGGAGTAGCGCTGCATTTCGGCCAGCGGCGCGTCGGCGGTGATGACCATCTTGTTGCCGCGCGGGTCCATGCCGATGACCTGGGCGCGCTTGGTGTTCAGGTTGCCCATCACGTCGCCGGCGTTGGCCTCGGGTACGACGATGGTGAAGCGGTAGATCGGCTCCAGCAGAATGGGGCCGGCCTGGTTGAACGCTTCGCGGAACACATAGCGGCCGGCGATTTCGAAGGCGATCGGCTTTGAGTCAACAGGATGTTCCTTGCCGTCGAGCACCTGGCATTTGACATCGTGAATGGGATAGCCGGCGATGACGCCGGTTTCCATGACCTGCTTGATGCCTTTCTCGATGGAGCTTTGGAACGAACTGCTGATGGCGCCGCCGAAGACTTTCCACTCGAAGACGTAGCCTTCGCCGGGCTGGGACGGCTCGACCGCCATCTCGATCTCGGCGAACTGGCCGGCGCCGCCGGTTTGCTTCTTGTGGCGATAGCGCGCCTGGCCACGTTTGGTGATTGTCTCCTGGTAGGCGACGCGCGGCACGCTGGTGTCCACATCCACGGCGAACTTGTTGCGCAGCTTGGCGATGGCGACCTCTATATGGTTTTGACCCATGCCGGACAGAATGAACTCTTTGGTCACGTTGTCGGTGCGGGTGGTCAGGCTGGGATCTTCTTCGCACACGCGCGCCAGCGAGGGGCTGAGCTTGGCTGTGTCGTTCTTGCTCTTGGGATTGAGCGCGACGTTGAACAGCGGATTGGGGAACTGGATGCCGGGCAGCGCGGTCGCATGCCCCTTGTCGGCGAGGGTGTCGCCGGTCTGGGTCTGGGCGAGCTTGGTGGCCATGCCGATATCGCCGACATGCAGTTCGGTGATGGGGATCTGCTCCTTGCCGCGCAGGATGTACAGCGTGGAGAGACGCTCTTCGGCGTTGGCGCGCACGCAGGTCAGCCGGGTGTCGCCGCCGCGCACAGGGCCTTCGATGACGCGGAACAACGAGAGCTTGCCGACGAATGGATCGGCCAGCGTCTTGAACACAAACAGCACCGTGCCGTGCTGGCCATCGTCGGGGTCGCCGCCGCGATCGAGAGGGGCGGGGGCATAGTTGATCAGCGAGAAGAGCGCCGCGTGTACGCCGATGCCGGTAGTGGCGGCAACGCACATGACCGGCACAAATGTCTTCTTGCGGATTGCCGCGCGCAGGCCGCGTCTCAGATCTTCATCGTCGAGCGTGCCCTGATCGAAGAACTTCTCCATGAGGTCGTCTTCACCCTCGGCTGCCGCTTCGATCAGCTTCTCGCGGGCTGCTTCGACTTCGTCCTTCATCTCGGCGGGAATATCGGCCACCTCGCCTTTGGGGCCTTTGATGTATTTGCGCGACAGCAGATCGATTACGCCAGAGAATTGAGCGTGCGCGCCGACTGGGATGATCAGGGGAACGACGGTCTGGTGGAATGCTTCTTGCAGATCTTTGAGGATGTTGGCGTAGTTTGCGTTCTCCCGATCCATGCCCGAAATCATCACAGCGCGCGGGATATCCGCCTCTTCCACGGCTTGCATCGCCATTTCGGTGCCTACGGCGATGCCGGCAACTGCGTCGACGAAGATAAGGCCGAGGTCGGCCACGCGAACGGCGCTTTTCACTTCGCCGATGAAGTCGGGATAGCCAGGCGTGTCGATCAGGTTGATTTTGTGATCTTTCCATTCGATAGGCACGAGGGCCATGCTGAGCGACTGTTGCCGGCGCTTCTCTTCATCGTCGTAATCTGAAACGGTTGTGCCGTCTTCCACTCTGCCCATGCGCGTGGTTGCGCCGCTGGCATACAACATCGCTTCGGAAAACGTGGTTTTGCCGCTGCCGTTGTGTCCGAGCAGGGCAATGTTGCGTAGCCTGTCAGTAGGGTACTCTTTCATGCTCACTACCTCCGGAAATGTGATGAGACGGCGATGGTAAGCGCGGATTGTGTCCGCCGGGTAAGGCTCATCGCCGGAAATTTTGTGGGTGGGGCGCTAAGAGTTGGCCAAGGGGGCACGGCGTGACGGCCAAACACCGAGATGGGGAGAATGGGATACTCCGGCTTGCTGCGCGGCTCACTGGCGCGCGCAGCGCCCGGCACAAAAGGGGGCAACAGACCTCTGGTGAAACACTGATCGCGTGCGTGATCGATCCCAGTCGCTCTGCCGGCAAAGCGACCCCGGTGCACCTCGTCGTTGTTGCGGTTAGCCTGGCGTTTGGGCATGTGTGCCTTCTTGCTAGTCGGGATTGTCTGTGCGCCGGTCGGGCGCGGCATGAACCCCTGAGAGGCCAATTGTAGACGGAATGCGCCTCCTGACAAGTGATGTTTGCGCGCCTTTATCGTTCAAGCCGGCATAGCGCACTGGTGTGAAGCTGAACTGAACTTGCAGCAGATGCTACACTTGTCTCCGCTAGCCAGCCCGGACGCCGTGTGTGGCGGCATGGCTGTTGCAGAAACAGAAAGGGATTGAGGAGACCAACCCAGCACCATGGATCTGGAATACTTTTGGGAGCGCATCTTGAGCGCAGAGGTCGGGCCGGTGCGCGCAGCGTGGCAAAGTCTGGATGGAGAAGAACGCCTGGCGGTGCGCGATTTTCTGGCCGGCGCTTCAGTCGATGAAGGCCGGCTCGACGTTCAGCGTCGGGCGGCCAGGTTTGCGCTTGATGTGATCCAGACCCCGCCCGACAGCGCGCTGGATGTCGCCAGATCGCTGGCGAGCCGGGCCGGCCAGCGCCTTATGGCTTGCGGTGGCCAGTTCAACGTATCTACCAAAATGGATGGAACGCTGGTTACAACGCTTGATATAGAGACCAGCCTAGAGTTATGTAAGTCTCTGGCGGAGCAATTTCCAGATCACGGTGTGCTATCAGAAGAACACAACACCGTTTATCGGGGCGAAGAGTGGTGCTGGGTGATCGACCCGATTGATGGAACCACTAACTTTGCGGTGGGGTTTCCGATCTGGGGTATCTTGATCGGATTGTTGCACTTTGGGGAACCGGTGATGGGGATAGCGGAATTCCCGAGGCTTGGCTATCGATTCCACGCAGTCAAGGGGCATGGCGCATACTTGAACGATGTGAGCATTCGTGTATCGCGCGCGATGGACTTCACCGCTACTGATCTGTTCTCGATCTGCTCTCGGACTGCCAAATTGGGTGTCTTGCCGATTCCGTGCAAGATCCGATCACCGGGGTCACTGGGCTTCGAGATGGTCTCGGTGGCGTGTGGATACTGTGTGGGCAATCTGGGCAGGACGGTGCACGTGTGGGATGTGGCAGCGATCTGGCCGATGTTGCACGAGGCTGGTGGGGTAGCGGTCACCAGTGTGCCTGATGGCCTTTTCCCGCTGCGGGCCGGCGTGGACTATGGCAAGATTGAGTTTGCGGTGATGAGCGCCTGCACACCAGAATTGATGTACCAGGCGCAGAGCCGGCTAAGTGGCTTCTTTGGCGAGTGAGGACGCAACGTAAGAGTTCAGTAGTGGGGTAAAACAGGGCGAAGTGGTGGAGTGCGGCATGATTGATCCGACACAACGGCTTGCCCAGTTGGAGACAGAAAACGCGACGCAACACCAGTTTGCGTTCAGGTGCGGCGATTGCTGTCAGCGCTCTGTGCCTGGACTTGTGCGTCGTAATGGGTTGCGAGCGTAATCCACTCGTCAATTCTCAATGTTTCTGCCCTGCGAGTAGGATCGACCCGGCTTGCTAACAGGATTTCCTCAGCTTGTTCACGGGTTATCCCCAATCCGCTGGCCAGCGTATTGCGGAGTTGTTTGCGCCGCTGGCCGAAGCCGGCTCGTGCCAAAGCAAAGATGCTATTGGGGTATGGGTACAGCGGCCGTGCATGGGGTGTGATGGCCACAACGGCCGAATCCACGTCCGGTTGTGGATAGAAGGCAGACGGACTGATGCGCATCACCAGTTTGGGTTGACCGTAGAACTGGACGCTTACTGCCAACAGGCTCATCTCATCTGGCTCGGCGATCATGCGCTGGGCAACCTCCATCTGTACCGTCAGGACGATTAGCACCGGATTCAACTGAGATTCCAGAAGCCTACGGATGAGCGCTGAGGTGATGTAGTACGGTAAATTGCCGACGACTCGCACGGGTGTGTCTGAGGGACAGCGATCCGTGCCGGTGTTCTGGTGGATGGTGTTGTAGTCCACCTCAAGCGCGTCAGCATGGATGATGGTCAAATTGGCTGGGTGGTCCAATTCGGCTTGCAGTGCAGGTATGAGATGCTGGTCCAGCTCGATGGCGATGACACGGCTGGCCTGCCGCACCAGAAGCTGCGTTAGTGCGCCGATACCTGGCCCGATCTCAACCACCAGATCGCCCGGATCGATGCGCGCAGCAGCAACGATGGTGCGCGCGATACTGGGATCGGTCAGGAAATTCTGGCCCAGCGATTTGCGTGGCGCTATGCCGAGGATCTTCAGGCGTTGGCGGGTAGACATGGGGTGAAGGGTGTGTCACGGGCCGGGCATATTAGGCTGTAGCTGTTTCACGTGAAACAGCCAGCTATCGCTGTCAGTGACAAACGGCCCGATCGTTTCAGTCCAGAATGTACTTCACGTTGTCGGGGACAGGGGTCAACAAGTAGACGTTGGTCCAGCGGTACCACAACACGAGATTGTTGTCGTCGTAGCCCAGGTCGATGCGCTTGCCGAGGATGGCGCTGCCAGTGTCGCATGCGTATCCCGGCCCATAACCGTCAACATAGACATTGGTGCCCAGGGGAACCACGCGTGGATCGACAGCAACGATACCGTGTCGCATAGCCATGCCGCAACGCGCCCGGCCGTACCAGGGTCGGCTGGTTGCTACGCCGGCAGTGCTGGCCGAATATGATGTGGCCAACATGCGAAGCACGCGCCAATACTGAACCGGCCCGTTGGGTGTGTCGAGTGTGCGCACAACGATCTTGGTGCCGTAGTTATATATCCTGGGCTGAGGCTCGCGCGCTACGAAGTCGGCAATCGTTTCGCGCTTGACTTCTACGCCATCTTCATAGGTGATGAGGGTGCGTCGTTCTCGAATGCCGGGTGCCCCCTCCTGCGCCAGCCCCTGGGTGTCCAGTTCCATGTCCGGGTTGCCGGCCCAGCGCGTGTCGAATGGGATGACATCCTGGTTGATCACGATGTCGTGGCTGACGCGAGTGACGCGGATTTCCATATTTGGCTCGACCGGCGTGTTGAGTGGGGGCGTCACACGGTCGGCACCATACAGCACGATGTTGAGGTCGGCCAGCACATCAGCGGCAATGGCGCGGTGTGTGCGCGTACGCACCTCGCGTCCGTCCACGCGGATGGTGACCGGCCTGGAGCGCGCAATGAAGACGTAGGTTCCCGACTTGACCTCTTGCGAGAGCGCGGGGCGAACATTGTCCGCGAGGTAGATGGTGTAGCCGGCCTGCATGAGCGCTTCGCCGACCGTCGCCGCAGTTGTGTTGATAGTGGCAGGCGGGCCGCCTTCGTCGTGAACAATCAGTTCTGCGGCATGCCGGAACTCGATATCGGCCACGATATCCGTTGCCGCATCGGAATTAACCGGCGGGATATCGTTGGTGAACTCCCCGTTGACCTTGACCAGATCATTCTCGCCGATGCTGTACCCCAGACTGTCAAGCACCTGTTGAGCTGATCGGCTCTGGGTCAGCAGGACTAGGGGCTCCGAATTGTCGATCCGAACCTGAACCCGACGGGCGCGCTGAACAAAGATGGACAGATTGTGGCTGATTGGGGTATCGGATGGCGGGTTGACCACATCTTCCGGGAGCAGGTTCAGGCCGGCTTCACGCAGAACGCTGCCGACTGTCTCCTGATGTGTGTGCAACACGTGCAGTGCGCTGCCATCCACAATCGTGACCCGGGTGAACGTGCTGATGTAGCCAGCGGTAAGCAGGCTCAATGCCCCCAAGACGACGGCAAAAGCCGGCCAGCTCCGGCGTCCGCGGCGACCCAATTCAGGCTTGGAATTCGAAGGCCGAGACGGCGGAGACCAAGGATCTCTACCTAAGCGCATGGCTTTTCATCAACGAGCACGCCGTTGTGATCCGAGTCCAGGGATTGACTCTGAGCACGACGCCGGTTGGCGCCTCACGTGAAATGCAAACGCCCGGTGCAGTTGGTTGTGCTGCCGGGCATCCCCGTGACACCCAAAAGGGTCTTCTTACCGTTGCTACCTTCCGGTCCTGGCGGGGTTCGAAGTCTTTTGCCGCACAGGACCCAGCAGCACAACCAATCACACTGGGCAAATCGAGTATAATTCTATCACGTGCGTCAAGCGCAGATCTGGGCGCCCATAGCTCAATTGGATAGAGCACTTGACTTCGGATCAAGTGGTTGTGGGTTCGAGTCCTGCTGGGCGCGTCAAAACCAAGAGGGACGATAACTAT
>DAOUDB010000366.1:0-22490 GCA_034431495.1 Thermoflexales bacterium | reverse complement strand
GTTCGCGCATCTGCCACCCGGCTACATCGAGCAGATCAAGCGGATTCTGGCGCATCCCGGCAGCTCGACCGACGAACTATCGAGGGCGGTTGACGACCTCGAACAAGCCTGGCACAGCGTCGTGTTGCTGGATGGGGTGAACTACGAGCCGAAGTTCAAGCTGTGAACTGCCGCCGGCCATTGGACAATCATACCCATGCTCGAAAAACCCAACCTCCGACGGCTGCGCTTTCTTTGTCACACTCAAGCGCGGCCCATTTGACGGGCAGATACGCCAGACCAGACGCTTGCTGCGGGAGAGTCAGATTCTATAATGATGCCCGCATACACTGGCATGAAGCAGAGCAGCAACGCAAGACAAACCACATGTCGTACGAGATCGTGTTCCAAGAGGAAAACGGCTATCTGCATGTCCGGGTGACCGGCGACAATACCCTCGAAAATGTGCGTCGGTATTTCCGCGAGGCTCTGGCAGCCTGCGTCCGACTGGGGTATTCAACCCTGCTGGTTGAAGAGAATTTGCAGGGCCGCCGTCTCAGCCTGGCCGACGTTTTTCACATTGCCATCGAAACAACAGAGCAGTCGCGGTCGATCCTGCGCCGGCTTGCCTATGTTGACACCAACCCCGATCGCTCACTGGAAAACATGCGCTTTGCAGAAACTGTCGCGGTGAATCGCGGCGGCAGCGTGCGCGTGTTCGATACAGTCGGCGCCGCCCGGGCATGGCTGCAAGAGAGCGGTAGCACAGCGCACCAAGGGCTACAATAAGCCGCATGTCCCACACAGGTCCGACTGACATCGCGTCTATGTTGAGCGATCAGCAGGCGCTGGAACAGATCGAGGCAGGGCTGTCCTCGATGCGTTTCGCCGGCCAGCGTCTCCTCGTTCTCGTTCCCGACAGCACGCGCACATTCCCGTTGCCGCTCATGCTGCGCGCCGTGTATCGCGCCGTTGGCCGCCAGGTCAGCGCATTTGATGTGATGATTGCGCTGGGCACGCATCAGCCAATGAGCGAACAGGCCATTGACCATCTCATCGGCATGAGCGCCGCCGAGCGCGCGCTGTTGCGCAACTTTCGGGTGATGAACCACGAGTGGCACGTGCCCGGCACACTGACGCAGATCGGGATTGTTCCGGCTGCCGAAGTGCGGGCCATCACGAAGGGGATTTTGACTGAGGATGCGCCGGTCGTCATCAACCGGGCTGTGCTCGAACATGACCACATCCTCATTTGTGGGCCGGTCTTTCCGCACGAATCGGTCGGCTTCAGCGGCGGCAACAAGTACCTGTTCCCCGGCATCGCCGGCATGGAGACGATCAGCACGTTTCACTGGCTCAGCGCCATGCTGACCACGATGAACGTGATCGGCAAACAGGACACGCCGGTGCGGGCGCTGATCGATCGGTTTGCGCAGGCAGTGCCCACACCTGTATCGTGCGTGGCTTCGGTCGTAAGCCCGGCCGGCGTGCATGGCATCTTTGTGGGCGATGCCCAGTCGGCGCAGCGACAGGCAGCCCAGCTTTCGGCGCAAATCCACGTCGCATATCTGGACAGGCCCGTGCATACTGTCATTGCAGCCGTAGCCGACCTGTACGACGACCTGTGGACGGCCGGCAAAGGCATGTACAAGTCGGAGCCGGTGGTGCAGGACGGCGGGCGGGTCATCATCTACGCGCCGCGCATCCGTGAAGTCAGCTTTACGCACGGCCAATGGCTGGATGAGATCGGCTATCACGTGCGCGATTATTTTGCGTCGCAGATGGATCGCTTTGCCCACGTGCCCCGGGTAGCCATGGCCCACAGCACCAACGTCAAGGGCGCCGGCGCCTTTGATCCAGTCAGCCAGATCGAAACGCCGCGCATCGCAGTCGATCTTGCCACCGGCATTCCCGAGGAACGCTGCCGGCGCATTAACCTGGGCTACGTCGATCCGGCAACAGTATCGCTTGAGGAATGGGAACGCCGGGCGGCGTCTGATGATGGTATCCTTGTGATTCATCATGCCGGGGAGAAACTGTATCGACTGCGCGGGGGAGAGCCGGCCTGAGCGGCGCTCGACGCGCTGCGCGTGCCACTTCTTGTGCCACTTCTAAAGGCCATGTCCAGACGAATCACGAGTTTCTTTGAGTTGTTGCTGTTGTTCGTCGTCATCCTGGCGTTGGGACTGGGTGTGAACTGGATCGATACGTCTGCCTCACGCCCGGTGATCGCCAGCGGGCCGGCTGAGCCGCCAATCTTGCCGCAGTCCGCCGAGTCAATGCCGGCGCAGGCGGCAGAAGTCCCGACGCCGGAAGTCACTACAACACCCGCCGAACTGTTGGCCACGCCAGACACGCAGGCTGCGAGCGAGATGCTGACACCCACCGCAGCAATCTTGCCCACGGCGGTGGCTACGCCGGTTGCCTTCGCACCCCAGGTCGAGCTGGAAGATCAAGATGCGCCACTGCTGGTCCAGGCGCCCGGCACGGTCAACGTGTTGCTGCTCGGGAGTGATGCCGCAGCCGACGACCGCTATGCCCGCACCGACACGATGATCATCGCCAGCATCAACCCCGACCTGCCCTCGGTGAGCATGCTGTCATTGCCGCGCGACCTGCAGGTGCGCATCCCCGGCCGAGCCGACGACCGGCTGAACATTGCCTACGAACTGGGTTACATGCGCGAATATCCCGGCGGCGGGCCGGCCTTCCTCGCGGCCGTGTTGCGCAAGAACTTCGGCATCAGGATCGACCACTTCGTCCGCGTGGACTTCGCCGGCTTTGTCAAGGCTGTCGATACGCTGGGTGGCGTGGATGTGATCGTGGAATGCGAATTGCACGACACTTTCCCCGACAAAACCTCACCGACCGGCAAGAGCGATCTGGATGTCTACCCCGGCATCGCCTCTCTGAGCGGGAAGCAGGCGCTGTGGTACGCCCGATCCCGCTGGTCTACGACAGACTTCGATCGCGCCCGCCGGCAACAAAAAGTGCTGCGCGCCCTGTTCGCCAAATTCCGCAGCAGCAATCTCTTGCAGAGCGCATTCGGCCTCTATAACGACTTCCGCGAGAACGTGGAGACCAGCATCGGCATCAGCGACCTGCCATTCTTCATCGACATTGCCACCCGGCTGGACGATCTCGCCATCAAGAATCGCGTGGTGACCTACCCCGTGATCAAAGCCTTCACCCGGCCCGATGGCGCGCAGGTGTTGTTGCCCACGCAGGACACGATCCCTTACATCGCCGAATCGTTGTCGCCGCCGGCGGGCAATCGCGCGCAGAGCCGTCCGCTGGTCGAAGTGGTCAATCTGTCGGGCCGGCCAGATATGGAACAGGTCGCGCAGGAGCGATTGATCTGGGAAGGGTTTGGCGTGTACTACACTGAGCCGGTCAGCCGGACTGTTCAACGCAACACACAGATCATCAACTACGCCACGACCGCGAAAGGGTCGCCGATCACCCGGCTGGCCAGCATCTTCCGGGTAACCCGGCAGAACATCGAAGCCGATCCCGATCCAAGCAGCCCGGTTGTGGCCCGTATCATGCTGGGCGAGAACTACAACTCGTGCCCCGCCACCTCGAACATGGCCGGCGATGTGCCCCTCGCGCCAGACACTGATCTGATTCCCACCGCAACCCCGGAACCCTAGAACCCGCCGGCGAAGCCGATGCTCCGGGCGCATGCCTGCGCCGGCGGTGATACCAGCGCATTGCGCCGCGTGACGCGCGCCCGGCTCAGGGTATGGGCGTGGGCGTTTCTGTCGGCGGTTCTGTCGGGGCCTCTGTGGGAGTCTCAGTCGGCTCCGGCGTCGGCGTATCGGTGACCGTGGGAGGCAACGTCACAGTGGGGCTGGGGGATGGCGTGTGCGTGGCGGTTGGCTGGCTCGTCGCCGTGGGTTGTGGGGCCGGCGTATCCGACGGCTGCGGGGTGATGGTCGGCGGCACGAACTGGGTGGGCATGTCGCCGAAGGTAGGCGTGGGGGCCGGGGGTGTGAAGGTTTGAAGCACCGGCGCCGCGAGCGTCTGAGTGGGCGTCGGCGTGGGGCGGTCGGCCTGACTGGGTTGCGCAATCAACAGCGCGGCGATCCCGATCACGTAGCACGGAATCGTTAACAGGATGATGCCGATGAGGATGCTGTAGACGGTGCGCCGGCTGGACAGCCGGTTCGATAGTTGCTGCATTGGCCGCAATTATAGAGGTTTGGCACAGGTGTAGTATCATCGCTCCTCTGTAGCGTCCGGGCATGTTACGACTCTGGATGACCGCCGGAAGTTCTTTGACGCCGGCGCATGCGAGGACTAAAGCGGCGCTTACAAAAGACACACCGGGAGCAGTTCATGTTTCAACCCGTCTCATCGCAACAAAACTTCGCGGCGCAACTCGCCGAACAGGAGCGCGATGTGCTGGCGTTCTGGGCGCGCACGCGCGCGTTCGACCGGCTGCGCCAGAAGTTGGCCGGCGCGGCAAAGCAATACTCCTTCCTCGATGGCCCCATCACCGCCAACAATCCGATGGGCGTGCACCACGCTTGGGGCCGCACGTACAAGGACCTGTGGCAGCGCTATCACGCGATGAACGGCTGCGACCAGCGCTGGCAAAACGGCTTCGATTGCCAGGGACTATGGGTGGAAGTGAACGTCGAGAAGGACCTTGGCTACACCAGCAAGCGCGACATCGAAACCCATGGCGTGCAGCGCTTCATCAATCTGTGCAAGCAACGCGTATTGAATTCGGCGGCGTTGCAGACCGAACAATCGATCCGCCTCGGCTACTGGATGGATTGGAACGATCCGACCGAGCTGCGCATGATGGCCGGCCGCATCGTGGACGAGCCGGAGCAGATGATCGCCATCGAACGCGACGGCAAGCCGATTCACGGCACCGTGGAGCAACTGGTCGGCCAGCTCGGCTCGCCGGCGCTGCAAGGCTCTTACTTCACCTTCAGCGATGACAACAACTATCAGATCTGGGGCGTGCTGAAGAAATGCTACGAGCGCGGTTGGATCTACAAAGGCAGCGACGTGATCCCGTGGTGCCCGCGCTGCGCCACCGGCATCAGCCAGCACGAAATGGACACCGAGGGCTACAAGGATCGCGCCGACACTTCGGTCGTGGCGCGGATGAAGCTGCGCCGCGTCGACGCCTCGCGCGCCGTCTGGCAGTCGGAGGACGCGCGCGCCGCGTTCGAGGCAGCCGCGGACAAATACCTGCTGGTGTGGACGACCACGCCGTGGACGTTGCCGGCCAACATCCTCGCGGCGGTCGGGCCAAAGCTGAAGTACGCCATCGTGCGCCAGGCGCACGGCGTGTATGTGCTGGGCGCGCAAACCTTAAAAACCCTCAAGGGCGAGTACGAGACGCTGGGCGAGATCGAAGGCAGCGCCATCGTCGGCTGGACCTACGAAGGACTGTTCGACGACCTGCCGGCGTGGGCCGATGCGTCGCAACAGTGGCGCGACCGGCATCCCGGCCAGCCCGCATTCGAACACCAGGTTATCCCATGGGACGAAGTCAGCGAAGCGGAAGGCACGGGCATCGTGCATATTGCTCCCGGCGCCGGCCCGGAGGACTTCCAACTCGGCAAGCAGTTCGACACGCCCTCGATCGCGCCGCTAGCCGAAGACGGCATCTACCTGGACGGCTTCGGCTCGCTCAGCGGCAAGTTCGCCCACGATGTGCCAGAATTGGTCATCCAACTGCTGCGCGACAAGGGCAGCTTCTACCGCACCGACAAATACACCCACCGCTACCCGCATTGCTGGCGCGATGGCACGCCACTGGTGTACCGGCTGGTCGACGAGTGGTACATCTCGATGGACGAGTTGCGCCACGAGATGATCGAAGTTGCCAAACAAATCCGCTGGATTCCCGACTTTGGCCTGGAGCGCGAACTCGACTGGCTGCGCAACATGCACGACTGGATGATCTCCAAGAAGCGCTACTGGGGACTGGCCCTGCCCATCTGGGAATACCCCGACGGCACATTCGAGGTCATCGGCAGCAAGGAAGAACTGAAGGCGCGGGCAGTCGAAGGATGGGAAGACTTCGAGGGGCATACCCCGCACCGCCCGCATATCGACAAAGTGAGGATCCGACATCCAAAAACTGGCCAGATCGGGACGCGCATTCCCGACGTGGGCAACCCGTGGCTGGACGCCGGCATCGTGGCCTATTCCACCCTGCGCTATCGCAGCGATCCCGACTACTGGCGCAAGTGGTTCCCCGCCGACTTCATCACCGAGAGCTTCCCCGGCCAGTTCCGCAACTGGTTCTACTCGCTGATTGCCATGAGCACGGTGCTGGAGAACAAGCCACCCACGCGCACGGTGCTCGGCTTTGCCACCCTGCTCGACGCCAAAGGGAAGCCCATGCACAAGTCGTCGGGGAACATGATCGAGTTCAACGAAGCCGCCGATCGCGCCGGCGCAGATGTGATGCGTTGGCTGTACGCACGACAGGCCTACGACGACAACCTGTTGTTCGGTTGGGAAGCGCTTGACGAGGTGCGGCGCACGCTGTTCATCCCGCTGTGGAATGTGTACGCCTTCTTCGTCAACTACGCCAACATCGACAAGTGGGAGCCGAGACCGGAGCCTAAACCGGAGACCGAAACGCAGCAGGCGCCCCTGGCCTATAGTCCGCTCGACCGATGGATCCTGGCCCGGCTGAGCCAGATCACCACCCAGGTGCGCGCCGCGCTGGATGATTACAACGCTCGCGCGGCTGCGTTGGCGATCGAGAAGTATGTCGATGACTTGTCGAACTGGTACGTGCGGCGCTCGCGCCGGCGCTTCTGGCGCAGCGAGTCCGACGCCGCCGGCCGGGCCGACAAACAGGCTGCCTATGCCACGCTGTATCAGGTGCTGACAACGCTGTGCCGGCTGATGGCCCCTTTCACCCCCTTCCTCGCCGAAGCGATGTGGCAGAACCTGGTCAACCGGAAGACCGTTCAGCAAGCCGACAGCGCACCCGACGCGGAATCGATTCATCACCAGCCCTACCCGGTGGCCGGCGCGTTGTCCGATGACGATGTAAAACTGCTGCGAGACACCGCCATCGCCCGAACGATGGTGAACCTGGGGCACAGCACGCGCGCGCAATCCGGCTTCAAGGTGCGCCAGCCGCTGGCCCGCGCCCTGGTCGTGGCCGATGCGTATTCACAGGCCGCGATCCGCGCGCAAGAGGATGTGATCACCGAAGAGTTAAACGTCAAGCGAATCGAGTTCGTCGAGCGCGAAGGCGAACTGGTGACCTACAAAATATTGCCCGATAGCAAAAAACTCGGCCCGCAGTTCGGGTCGCTGTTTCCGCAGGTGCGCAAGGCGCTGGCAGCGCTGGACGCCAGCCAGGTGGCTGCGACGGTGAAAGCAGGCCAGCCGGTTGAGTTGCAACTCGACGATCGCGCCGTGTCGCTGCCGGCCAGCGACATCATCGTGCAGGCCACACCGCGCGAAGGGCTGGTGGTGGCCGGCGAGGATGGCGTCGTGGTGGCGATGGACACAACGCTGACAGAGGAGCTGGTGCGTGAGGGACTCGCGCGCGAGGTAGTGCGCCGGGTCAATGATCTGCGCAAATCGGCCGGGCTGACCCTGACCGACCGCATCACCACAACCTACGCCGCCACGCCCAGACTGGCAGCGGCAATGAGCGCATTCGCCGCTTACATCTGCGACGAAACGCTGTCGGTCGAATTGCGGCCGGCGCAGACACCGTCCGATGTGGTTGGGCAGCAAGTCAGCGACACTTTTGACGGCGAATCGCTTACAATTGGGCTTGTGCGTGTGCCGACAAACGGGTGATGAACGCCGCAATGAACTTGCCGGGTTGCCGGGTGATTCGCTGCGGACAACTGCGAAGTGAGGGAATACGCGGTGTCAAATCTAATAGCCAGTCAGCCGCCATCGCCGGCGCGCGAGCGCCAGCTCACCAGCCCAACGCTAGAAGTCAATCTTCAGTATGACCCGGGCAACACGCAGTTCCCATCCCTGACACCCGGCGAATCGCGCGCCGCACGGCAACTCCTGGCCCGCTTCGACCGGCTTGACTCTGGCGGCGTCATCGGCCTGATTGGCCCGCGCTCGTGCGGCAAGAGCACGCTGCTGAACGCCATACTTGCCCCTGCGTCTGGCCGGCGCATTCGCACACCAGACCATCGCAAGGTTGTCGGCGTAATCGTGGATGCCGGCGCAATGAGTTCTTCCGACGCGAAATCGCCCTGGCAACATCTGGTGTTGAACGTGCTCGAACTGCTGGCATCGCACGCCATGCCCACCGAGCGCAAGCTCATCAACGAACTGCGCTCGGAATTGCTGCGGGTCGCGCGACCCAGCTCGCGGGCAGACGCAGACAGCCGGCTGGCTGTCGCAGCGTTCGCGCACCACTTTCGCACCGCCTATCCCCGGCTGGTGATGAACGTGTTCACACTGTCAAACGCGGTGCTGGTCGTTGGCATTGACCACCTGGACCGCGCGCCGGCCGGCCAGGTCACCGAATGGCTCGAAGCCGCCAACTACTTTCTCAACGCGCCGGGCTGCGCTGTTGTCGCGTGCGCCGATGACGCCGCCCTGATCGCCAAACTACAGCAAGATGCCGGCCATACAGGCGGACAACAGGACAATCTGCTGCCCGCGGCCGGCGAGGCATTGCTGGACAAATGGCTGCCTCAACGCGAGACGATCGAGGTTCTCATCACGCCATTTGCGACCGCGCCACCACCGAGAACCAGCCCGGACCTGCCGACGGCGTCCCAATCGACAGAGCCGCGCAACCAAAACATCCCGCCGGCCTGCATGCACATCATCACATCTGGCTTGCAGCCCGATCGTCGGCTGATCGAGGTGGCCGCCAGCAATTGGCACGCCGCCATGCAAGCAATCGTCAAACGCGCAGAAGACCGGGTGGGCAATTCCGTGTCATCGACCGTGATCGCCAAGCTGGTAACGCTCCAGGCGCTGTCGCCGCAGTTGTTCGACGCAGGGCGGTACAACGCCCGGCTGCTGGTCACGCTGGAGCAGCAGTTGCGCGGCGAGACGCATGCGGCGCCCGATGACGATTGGTATGGCGCAGTGAGCCAGCACCCGGCCCTGAAGTCGCTGCTGACTTCCAACCCACCCTTGTCCGCACTGTCGTTGCCCGACCTGGCGGCTGCGCTGAGACTGACCTACACCGGCCAGGATACCGAACCTCGCCGGCCTACTGAGGCGGCAATTCGCGCGCCTGCGATCACAGTTAACCGCGCCACCGAGATTATCGTCGCGCCGGCCAGCCTTCCAGCCCCGGACACCCACCTGCAACCCTTCGCGCTGGGACTGCCGGCATGGGTGTCGGCCATCGTAGCCGGCGGCGTGTTCATCGCCGACCGGCTCGCCAAGCTGCTGGTGGTTGCAGTCCAGCCGGCTGCCATGCACAATAGCATGGCCGGCGCAACCGCTACATCGAGCGCGTTTGCAGTTGGCGCTGAATTATTCGGTGTTGCTCTGTGCGCCCTCATCCTCCTATTCTGGGGCGGCGCGCGACCGCAGCGCCTGTACTCAATCAGCCTCGGGTGCATCCTGGGCGCCCTGGCATCCAATCTGTTCGACCGGCTGGCGTATGGCCACGTGCTCAATTTCGTTCATATCGCCAACCTGCCCGTATTCAACCTGTCTCATGTCGCGCTGCTGGCGGGGGCAATCCTGCTGGCACTGTCGTTGTTGCGCAACGGCCTGAGCCGCGAGCCGCAGACATGACGAGTAGCACTCGCTTTTGTGCCGGACTAAAGTAACCCTCTCCAGATTTCGGTCTGCTAAGCCTGCTTCCCAACCACGTCTTCACGGTTGGGCCTCCCGCGAGCCTGGAGCAAAGGTCTGGAGAGAGATTCCAAAGTGACGCTAGATGAAAAGTGAATCCACCCGCAGCCTGTCGCGGCTCGATCGCGTGCTGCTCTTTGTCGTAGCTCTGGTCGGTCTGGCAGCCGACCAAATCAGCAAGCTGCTGGTGCAAGCCAACATTCCTGTAGGCATGACCGTCCCAATTGCGCCATTCCTGACGCCATACCTGACGTTTACCAACGTCCAGAACACAGGGGCTGCGTTCAGTTTGTTCCAGAACGCCAACTGGTTTTTCATCATTGTCGCCACCATGGTGGCCGGGCTGATCGTGTACTACACGCCGCGCCTACCGCCCGGCGACTGGCTATCGCGCACAGCTCTGGGTTTGCAACTGGGCGGAGCGGTCGGCAATCTGATCGACCGGCTGCGACACGGATACGTTACCGACTTCATCCATCTGCAGGTGCCGGAGATCGGATTCGACTGGCCGGTGTCGAATATCGCCGACATCTGCATTGTGTCCGGCGTGATCCTGCTGATTGCATGGAGCGTGATCCAGGAGCGCGCGCCTCTGCGCGCGCAGATGCGCGCCCAGGCCGAGCAGGAGCAAAAGAGCGCGCAGGCAACACAGGAAACCGCCGGCGATTGACGATGCGAAGCATCTTGACCGGGCAAGACCGCGCCTGATTCAACCTGCAAGGAGGAGCGTTCACGTGGCTGGTTACGTCGAAAGCCTGCTCGGCGCCAATGAGAAGATCATTATTCGCCGCCGGCAGCACTGGTTCATCTGGGTTCCCCGACTGGTCCTGTACGCGCTGATTGCGGTTGCCATCGGAATCGCCAGCGCTCTCCTGGGCGCGGTGACAAGCGGCGTCGGCGCTTTCGGCGTCGTGTTCGTCGCCATTCCCGTGTTCATGATCATCAAGGAGCTGGTCGATTGGTGGACAGAAGAGTACATCCTGACCAATCATCGCATCATCCAGTCCGAGGGCTTCATCAACAAGACAGTCCTGGATTCGTCCCTCGAAAAGATCAACGATGTGCTGTTGACGCAATCAGTGCTGGGGCGGGTGTTTGATTACGGCGACATCAAGATACTCACCAGCAGCACGATCGGGGTCAACCGGCTGGACAAGCTGGCGTCGCCGGTGCAATTCAAGATCGCCATGGTCAACGCGAAAGGCGCGCTTCGGCAAACCAGCGACGGCGAAGACCTTGGCGCGGCTCAAACGCCGAAAGGCAGCGCCAACACTGTCCGCCTCGCCGAAGTGTCTGACCGGCTCGAGGAATTGGATGACCTGCGCAAGAAAGGGTTGATTAGCGAGCAGGAGTTCCAGGCCAAGCGAGCCGAACTCCTGAAGCGGATTTGAGAACCCGCGCTTCAGGCCCGCGTCCTCGCGGGCAGCCCAGCTGCGAGGATGCAGTTGGGGAGCAGCGGGCTGATGGTCTGAAGCAAACCCAAGTCATCATGTCCGAGTTCATCATCCATGGCAAGACGCGACTGCGCGGTGAGGTGCAGTCATCGGGCAACAAGAATGCCACCCTGCCCCTGCTGGCCGCATCCTTGTTGACCGACCAGCCCGTCACGTTTCACAACGTTCCGAATATCCGTGACGTGCAGGCCATGCTCAAGCTGCTGCAGTCGCTGGGCGTGTCGACGGAGTGGACTGGCACCAACAGCGTGCGCCTGCGCGCCGCCAGCGTGGACGAATGCCAACTGGATCCGGCACTGTGCAAAGAGATTCGAGCCAGCATTTTGCTGGCCGGCCCGATGCTGGCTCGCGCCGGCCATGTCAGATTGCCCCCACCGGGCGGCGATGTGATCGGACGCAGGCGCGTGGACACACATTTTCTGGCGTTGAAAGCCCTAGGCGCCGACCTGCGGGTGGACGGCGGCTTCGAGCTATCGACGCGCCGGCTGGCGGCGGCCGATATCATGCTGGATGAAGCCAGCGTGACAGCGACGGAGAATGCCGTTATGGCGGCAGCACTGGCAGAGGGGGAGACAGTCATCCGCAACGCAGCCAGCGAACCGCATGTGCAGGACTTGTGTCGCTGCCTCAACACGATGGGCGCGCGCATCCGGCACATCGGCTCGAACACGCTGAAAATCCAGGGCGTGCCGCGCCTCAGTGGGACCGAGTTCACCATCGGCGCGGATAACATCGAGGTCACCAGCTTCATCGTCATCGGCGCGCTGTGCGGGGACGGCATATGGATTCGCAACGCCAGCCCCGAACATTTACGCATGACGCAACTGATGCTGGGGCGCATTGGCATCCGCTTCGAGATTCACGGGCCGGATGTGTATGTGCCGGGCGACCAGCCACTGCGCGTCGAGCCGGAGCTGGACGGGGCAATCCCCAAGATCGACGACAACCCCTGGCCGGCCTTTCCGGCCGACGCAATGAGCCTGGCAATCGTGGCCGCCACGCAGACAAATGGGACCGTGCTCTTTCACGAGAAGATGTTCGAGAGCCGGCTGTACTTTGTGGACAAACTGATCAGCATGGGCGCGCGCATCGTGTTGTGCGATCCGCATCGCTGCATCGTGCAAGGCCCAGGCCGACTGCACGGCGAAACGGTGCAGAGCCCCGACATCCGCGCCGGCGTGGCGCTGGTTATCGCCGCGTTGTGCGCCGAGGGCCGCAGCACCATCTCCAACATCCAGCAAATCGACCGGGGCTACGAACACTTCGACGAGAAGTTGCGCGCGCTGGGAGCAGACATCGAGCGCAGATAGCGCGCAAGTAGCGCGCAAGTAGCGCGCAGCTCTACGACGACGCGCCACTATAGCGCCGGACGCCGGCCTTCCACAGGCGAGACGACACCACCACTGCCACGACGCCCAGTGCGAGGAAGCCGGCGATTTCCCACCACGCCAACTCGCCGCGCAGCCCCTGCAACGGCACAGTTGTCGCCACGGCAATGGGAATGATGAACGTGATGAGCAAGCGCAGCCAAAACGGATACACCTGAGCCGGAAACCGCCCGGCATCCATCAGCGCAGCCAGTATGGTCACGTTGTTGTCAAAACGGGTGAACCAGAATGTCACAGCGATCATCACGATCCACAAACTGTACAGCACGGCAGCGCCGGAGATCGTCAGGGCGAGAAAAGTGGCGATATTGGCCGGCGTGGCAACCCGGCCGCTCATACCCAGTCCCACGACAATCAACACAACGGCGATCACAAAATCCCACAGCCGCCACAACTCGACGCGCGTGATGCTGACGAGGAACTGGCTGTTGGCCGGCTGCAAGAATGTGTAGTCCAGCGAGCCATCGCGCAGCCCCTGGTTGAATTTCTCCGTGTTGGGCCACACGATGATGGACATCATGGTGTTCACCAGCCGCCACACGCCAAGCAGCGCGATCAATTCAGCCGGCCCCCACCCGCCCAACTCATTTGTGTTGGAAAAGATAATGGCCAGACTGGTCAGCTCCCACCCGAGCCACATCAGGTTGAGCAGAATCTGCACCACTGCCTCGCTGCGATAAGCGAGCGCCACTTGAACGTTTAGCTTGAGAAAAGCGCCAATAATGCGCAAAGCATTCATGCCATCAGCCCCTTGTAATCACGCCGTAATCACGCCCCGACGGCCGAGAACTGCCTGACGCCGGCGCGCCAGGTGACGCGGAAGATGACGTAGGCCAGCGCCAGCCACACGATCTGCATGCCGAAGCTGAGCGCCACCTCCTGCGGGTCGAGCTTGCCGAGGATGAGTTGAATGGGGAAGTACAGCGTGTAGGAAAACGGCAGCGCTTTGGCGATGGTTTGCAGGGCCGGCGGCAACAACGCCAGCGGCACAAAGTGGCCGGCGAACAGCATGAACACCGCCGAGTAGAAGTTCCACAGCGCCCACACGCGCGTCGTCCAAAACGCCACCAGCGTGAGCGCAGAGCCGAGCAGGAACAGAATGCCGAACGCCAGAACCAGAGCCGGCACGGCCAGCAACAGATGGAGCGCGTTCAAGTTCAGCGCCGGCCGGAAGAGCAGATAGAGCGCCAGCCAGATCGGGACCAGAGCAATCAGATTGAGCGCCTTGAAAGCGATATTGTTGACCAGCACCTGCGTCAGCACCGGGTGCGCCGGCAACAGCAAGCGATTGGATAGATTGCCATTCTGAATTTCGGGCGCCAGCACATGGATGGTGATCTGGCTGGTCAACACATCCACCACCAGCAGCACCATGTAATAGGCAGCGAAGTCATTGGCCGTCAGTCCATTGACGCTTCCCTGGGTCTGGGCCACCGTCGTCCATACTGCAAGATAGACAATCGGCGACACCAACCAGAACAGCAGATACATGAGCAGGTTGGCGCGATACTGCCACTGCTCGGCCCAGTTCAAAGCCCACAAACGCCGGAAGATTTCAAACATGGCTATTCAGGATTAACTCATGCACTGCTCACTCGTTGAAGGCGCGTTCGATCACGTCCTCGATGGGCGGCTCCTCGATGGTGAGGTCTTGAACCGGCTGTTCAGCGAGCAAGCGAGCCGTGATAGCCGGCGCCTGATCGGCCGGCACTTGAAGCCGCTTCTTGCCGGCCTCATCCTCGCCCGGCAACACTGTTCCGTATGCGTCCAGGACGCAGTCGTCGCAATCGCCCAGGTGCACGCTGATGATCTTGTAGGGCGCGATGCGGCGGCTCAATTCATTCAACCCACCGTCGTAGCGCAACGTGCCGTGGTGAATAATGATGACACGCTCGCAGAGCGCCACGACATCGGCCATGTAGTGGCTGGTCAGAATAATGGTGGCGCCGTTGCGACGGTTGTACTCCTTCAAGAAACTGCGAATGCGGCTTTGCGCGCCGACGTCCAGGCCGATCGTCGGCTCGTCGAGAAAGAGCACGCTGGGCCGGTGCAACAGAGAGGCGGCCAGCTCACACTTCATGCGCTCGCCCAGCGACAGGTTGCGCACCGGCTTGCGGACAATCGGCCCTAGTTCGAGCAGATCGTCCAGCTCCTGAAAGGAGCGTCGGTAATCAGCGTCGCTGATGCGGTAGATCGCCTTGTTGAGCAGGAAGGAATCGGCCGCCGGCACGTCCCACGCCAGACGGTTGCGCTGGCCCATCACCAGAGTCATCGAGCGCAGATAGCCGGCCTGTCGCTCCCAGGGCGTGTAACCCAACACGCGCGCGCTGCCCGAGGTCGGATACAACAAGCCCGACAGCATCTTCAGCGTGGTAGTCTTGCCGGCGCCGTTGGGGCCAAGAAAGCCAACGATCTCACCTCGGCCGATCTCGAAGCTGACGCGCTGGACCGCGTGAACCTCCTTGAACTTGCGCCTGAAGAAGCTCTTCACCGCCGCGCCAAAGCCGCCCTCGCGATCGGTGACTTTGTAGGTCTTGCTCAACTCCTCGACGACGATGGGTGGTTTTCCATTGACGCCAAAGGCCAGCGAAGCCGGCCTGGCCGTGGCCGCAGATCGATTCGCAGTTTGGGTTTGCATACTGTGTTATCCGATACAAGAGCCAGATTCCGACTGGGTGGTACGCCGATCCTGCGAAGCGCGCCAGTATACCAACTCGGCGTGTTGCATCGCGCCACTGTAGAACATTCGTTCCGTCACGTCAATCCGCCATTGGGAGGAGACCACGCCGGGTCTTGTGGCAAATCGGAAGATAATAACCTTTCACGCCGGACGGTGTTGATCTTGTGTGTATAGGCGAGGTATTTTGATGGACAATAACACGACGAGTTACTTGCAGCTTGCGTCGCCCTGGTCTCTGACCACACGGCGCGTAGTGATGGCGGCGATTTTTGGCGCGATGACGCTTGCCTTGGGCAGTGTTGGCTTCGGCTTCATTCCACTGCCGAACCTGAGTGGGGCGGGAACTATTCTGCACATTCCAACCATTCTCGGCGCGATCGTGGGCGGGCCGATTGTGGGCATGTTCTGCGGCGCGATCTTCGGCGTGCTGGCCATGCTGGCGTTCCCGGTCTTTGGGCCATTCGTCCACCTGCCCTCGCGGCTGCTGATCGGCCTCGTCGCGTGGCTGGTGTTTACTGCTCTCGGCCGCGCGCGCGTATCCGTGGTCATTGCGGCTGCGGCTGCGGCTGTAGCCGGGTCGCTCACGAACACGGTTGTGACAGTTGGCGTCGCCGTTGCGCTGGGGTTGTTCCCTGCAGCAGCCGTTCCGACCATCATTCCACAGGCTGTCACCGAACTCGTGATCGCCGCCGTTCTCACACCGGTCGTCGTGGTTGCCATTGGAGCGGTGCGCAATGTTCGCGGCGGTTGACTTCGGCCTGACCAATATCGACATCGCTGTGCGCGATCCAGACGGCGCCGACTGGCAATTTGCGACAACGCCGGGCGCCGGCGTCGTGGATATATCCCAACTCGAGCGCGCACTTGCCTGTGTGGGCCACCGACCTGGAGAGTTCGCACGGATCGGCGTGACCGGCGGCCAGCACCGCAAACTGCCCGACAGCATCGGCAACACGCCGATCGTGAAAGTGAACGAGGTCACGGCCATAGGGCTGGGTGGACTGCACCTGGCAATCAAAGAGCAGGCGCTCGTCGTGAGCGCGGGGTCGGGCACGGCGATGATCGCCGCGCGAGGAAACCAAGCACAGCACGCTACCGGCAGCGCGGTCGGGGGCGGCACATTACAGGGCCTGGGAAAACTGCTACTGGGCACGAGCGACGCACAAGAGATCGACACTCTGGCCCAGCGCGGCAACTCCAATGTGCCAGACCTGACACTGGTCGAGGCAACCGGCGGCGCGCTGGGTCGGCTTCCTGCCGATGCAAATGCCGTGAACTTTGGGCGCTTTGCGCGCCCCGGCACATCAGCCACACGTGAGGATATCGCAGCCGCTCTGGTTGTGATGGTCGGCCAGGTGATCGCGGTAATCGCCATCAACGCCGCCCGCGCCGAGCAATTGGCAGATATCGTGGTCGTCGGCCACCTGGTAGACCTGCCCAGCGTGCGCAAGGTTCTACACACCGTTGCCGGCTACTATGGTGCCGGCATCACCATCCCTCCTCGGCCAGGCTTCGCTACTGCCTTCGGTGCTCTCATCAAAACCTTAGAGAACTAAGCTATTGCCAATAAGCCATTTGGCGTATAGCCAAATGTAGCACAAACTGTCTAGACTGACACGCAGAGACACTAACCACGTCATATGTGTCCGCCATAGCACCAAGCGCCTATATACAAGACACCCATCATTCCGGAAATCACCATAACACTCGTGTGTAGATGCCAAACACGATCTATTCACAAATTGTTGTCCAAGTCAATCACCGTATATCGGCATTTCGCTCTTGCTCGTGCCAGGACACACCAAAACAGCGTCATATGTAGTAAAATGGCGCCTGTCCAAGCTATTGGACCGAGTGACTTGGCATGACTTCCAGCGGAAGCCGCGCGTCGAGGATCGATCGCCGAAAAGCATCCAGCCGGCTCCCGGTTACACACTTGGGGCCACCATCCAACAAAGGAGCGGTCGAAAAGTATCTGGGCAACTGACCTAGCCCGCATCGGTCGTTCATCAGGGGTTTGTCCATGTGCAGCAGAATCCGAGTTGTCATCGCAGATGATCATACGCTCCTTCGCCAGGGCACCGCCGAGTTGCTGCGGCATCAACCCAGCCTGGATATCGTGGGTGAAGCCTGCGACGGGCAGCAAGTCATCGAGCTGACCAGGAACCTGTCGCCAGACGTGGTCGTCATGGATGTGCAAATGCCTATCCTGTCCGGCCTGGAAGCTGCTCGGCGCATCCACCAGTTGATGCCCAACGTCAAGGTGCTCATGCTGAGCGCTTTCGATGACGACCAGTACGTTTTCTCGGCTCTGCTGGCCGGCGCAAGTGGGTACATTCTGAAAACTGCGCCGATCCATGAACTGGTGACAGCCATTCACCAGGCCAGGAATGGCGAATGGCCGCTGGATTCCTCCATTGACCGCCGCATCTCTGCGCATGGTTCTCTGCCATTGCATCAGCAAGCGGCGTCCACCGGCCAGTCAGGTGAGGAACTGCGCTTGACTGGGCGAGAACGGGAGGTGCTGGGACTGCTGGCCAAAGGATTGACCAATCGAGAAATCGGGCAGGCGCTGTTCATCAGCGGCCGCACGGTGCAAGTTCATCTCGGCAATATCTTTGCCAAGCTGCACGTCACATCCCGGCTGGATGCGGTAGTCACCGCCATACGGCAGGGCCTGCTCGCAGTTGATCAGCATCCCTAGAGCAACGTCGATTGGGCGCGCCTGCATGAGCGCGACGCAGCGCCGGCTACGCCACTTGAACCCGCCGGCATATTCTGTCAGTAAAACATGGCAAGCCGTCCCTGCGTGCCCAACCTGGAACCAGAGGATGAGTGCCGTCTGCTCAAAACCATTCACCACCGCTCCAGCGAGGCGATTGGCGTGGCTGATTTGAGCGGCAGATTGGTCTTCTGCAACCCGGCCTATCAGGCGCTGTTCCTCTCCACTGACAACCCACGCAATGACATCTGGCACGCGCCCGAATGGCGGGATATCTGGTCGCATCTGCTGACCATGCCGAATGGAGAGCGGGTCTGGCAGGGCGAGTTGGATTTTCTCGACGACCACGGCAATCCGCGCAAATTTCGCGCGCGCCTTGAAGTCATCGGTGACGCGAGTGGCCGGCCCGAGCACATGATCGCCCTGCTCCACGACATCACGGCCGACGCGCAGGCGCGCGAGGCGCTCAGGCTCAGCGAGGCGCGCTATCGGGGGCTGGTTGAGTCACAGCACGATCTGGTGGCCCGCCTGGATGCCGCCGGCCGCATCGTCTATGTCAACGACGCCTGCTGCCGCGCGTTGGGCGCGCCGCAAGAACAGATCATCGGTCAACCGTGCCAGTTATTGATCTTCAGCAATGACGGTGAGGAGGTGGCGACCGCGCTGGCCAGGTTGTCAGCCAGCCGTGGCCACACCTACTTCGAACGGCAAACCATGACGCCTCGGGGGCCGCGCTGGTTTGGATGGGAAGCGTACAGCATACCCGACAGCCACGGTAGCCTCGGCGAAATCCAGTGCGTCGGGCGCGACATCACCAATCACAAGGCAACCGAGATGGCGCTCAAGAACAGCACCGCGCGCGCGCGCGCGTTCCTGCGCGCCATGCCCGACACGATCTTTGTGATGACGCGCGACGGCGTATTCACCGACTATCACACGCCGGATTCGTCGGGTCTGGTAGCTCCCCTGTCCGCGCTGCTGGGCCGGCATGTCAGCGAGGTGTTGTCTCCCGACGCCAGCCATGCCATTGTCGAGGCCGGGCAGCGCGCCTTCGAAACCGGCGAAGCCCAAATGGCGGAGTACGCCGTCGTCGAAGACGGCGAAACACGCCAGTATGAAGCGCGACTCGTCGCCATGGACGAGCACAATCTTCTCACCATCGTGCGCGACATCACCGAGCGCAAACAAGCCGAGGAAAGCTTGCGCATCGCCCTCGAACGCGAGCGCGAACTGAATGGATTGAAAACCCGCTTCGTGTCCATGGCGTCCCACGAGTTTCGCACACCGCTCAGCACCATCCTGTCGTCGGTCGAGCTGATCGAGCTGTACTCCGACCGGCTTACGGAGGAAAAACGCCAGCGCTACTTCAAGCAAATCCGCACTGCCGCCAGCCACATGTCTGATCTGCTGCAAGACATCCTGCTGGTGGGCAAGATGGAATCCGGGAAGGTGGAGTTCAGCCCCGTGCCGATGCAGCTTTCGTCGCTGTGCGCCGCTGTGATCGAGGAGGCGCAATTCAGCATCGGTCGTAACCACCATCTTGTTTTCTCCGACAGCCCCGACAGCGGCGAAGCGTGGGTGGATCCAAAGCTATTGCGCCATATTCTGCTCAACCTCCTCTCCAACGCCATTGCCTATTCGCCAGAGGGCAGCACCGTGACGCTTCGACTGGCGCGCGATGGCGACCACGCCATGTTCTCTGTGATCGATCAGGGCATCGGTATTCCGCCGGAGGACCAACCGCACATCTTCGAGACGTTCTACCGCGCGCGCAACGTGGGCAGCATCCCCGGCACCGGCCTCGGCCTGGTCATCGTGCAGCGCGCCATCAATCTCCACCACGGGTCGCTCAGCTTCACCAGTACGGTAGGCCAGGGCACGACTTTCGTGGTCACGATTCCCACGGAACTGCAACAGGACACCGAGCCGGACGATGACCCCGCGTTTCTGTAAGCGCCGGGCGACGCATGCCGGACATACCGGGCATAGTCTTGAGGGACGAAGTGAGAATCCTGATCATCGACGACGACGATCTGCTGCGTGGAAACATTCGAGACCTGCTGGAGCTGGAAGGGTACACCGTGTGTAGTGTTCGAGACGGCCGGCAGGGCATCCAGGCCATCCACACATTCCACCCCGACCTCATCCTGTGCGACATCATGATGCGCGATCTGGACGGCTACGAGGTCTTGCGAGCACTGCGCGCCGACGCACGCCTGGCATCCACACCGCTGATCTTCCTCACCGCACGGGCAGAGAAATCAGACATTCAGGCCGGCCTGCAACAAGGCGCCAGCGCCTACGTCACGAAACCGTTCACGCGCGACCAACTGATCGGCGCGATTGAAACCGTGATTGGCGCCGGGCCGTCTGACGCAAGTCGGAGCGCAGACGCAACGTGACCCTGCGCGCCGAACCAGGTAACCGGTCACAGAAACGCCGGAACACGGCATACGCCGTTTGTTATATTTACAGTGTCGCCAAAGGGTTGGTACCCTGAGTGACGCCGGCCTGACCAAAGGCCATTGCGCGCCGGCAACCGGAGATGGACACACATGGCGAGAATCCTGGTCATCGAAGACGATGAGGCGCTCAGAAGCAACATTCTGGATATGCTCGAGATCGAGGGCTACATGACCGCGTCTGCCGCCGATGGCGAAGAGGGGTTGCGCATAGCCCGCTACAGCAAGCCGGATCTCATCCTGTGCGATGTCATCATGCCCACGCTGGACGGCTACGAAGTGCTTACCGCTCTCCGGCAGGATCCGAACCTGGCTCAGACACCGCTTATCTTTCTGACAGCCAAATCACACAGCGATGACATTCAGCATGGCATCGAACTCGGCGCCGACGCATACATCACGAAGCCGTTTTCTATCCGCGAACTCACCCAGGCAATCAGCGCCCGGCTGCAGCGCAACCACAACAGGCCCACCGCCGAGTGCGACATCAACGCCCAGGCTTATCCGCACATTCCCACGCACTTGCTTCACCCGGATCGGGCGACTTCCGCCAACGATCTGGTCATCGACTGGGCGCGCTTGCTCGAGACACGAGGCATCGAGGAAGCCGGCCACGCCGAGCGCGTCGCCTCGTTGACCGTTCGTCTCGCCCGTGTCATGGGCATCGACGGCGCGGAGCTGGTCAACCTGCGCCGGGGCGCGATGCTGCACGATGTCGGCAAGCTGGGCGTGCCCGACGCCATCCTACGCAAGGCCGGCCCGCTGGACGAAAGCGAGTGGCTCGTGATGCGACAGCATCCAGCCTGCGGGCACCAGCTTCTTACAAGCATCCCCACCCTCCAGGAATATGCAGACATCCCCTATGCGCACCACGAATGGTGGAACGGCGGAGGCTATCCCAGAGGACTACAGGAGCGACAGATTCCCTTCTCGGCAAGGGTGTTTGCAGTGATTGATGTGTGGGACGCCCTGCGCGCTGAACGCCCATACCGGCATCGCTGGCCAGAGCACGAAGTGCGATCCTACATCGAGAGCGAAGCCGGCGCTCACTTCGACCCCGAGGTCGTTAAGGCATTCCTGGCCGCCGACCTGTGACCGGCGGCCCGGCCACACTCCTCCAGTTCCTCTATCTGGCGCTGCTGACAGCGCGCCCTCCAAATGCCACAGGAGGCCTGAAAAGATACGCTCGCGTAACCCAATTCAACCCCCAATACCCAGCAAGAGCCTGAAGGAACATGCAAAAAAACGGCGCTGTCACGACTAATTGGCAAGGCAATCACCATGCAAGACTCAATGCCGAAGCCAACCACTGACCACAACCAGCTCCCCATCCGAGTCGTCGTCGACGATTACACCCGTGGCCGCCAGTGTGTGATGGACTACCTCCAGCACGAGCCAGGCTTGCAGGTTGTTGGCGTCGCAGGGGATGGCGCCAGCCTCTTTAGCCTGGCCCAGCGCCTCGCGCCCGATGTCGTCATGATCGATCTGCGCCCGCCGGTGTTCAACGGCCTGGAAACCACCCGGTCGCTTCGCCGATACCTTCCCGGCGTCAAGGTGCTGGTCATCAGCGACATCGACGATGAAACCGCCGTGCTCAACGCCATACGCTATGGCGCCCACGGCTACCTCCTCAATACCGCGACCGGCGCTACCCTCGCCGGCGCAATCCGCCAGGTGATCGCCGGCGAGTGGCCTCTCGATCCGGTCATCGACCGGCTGATCGGCCGCTGGCTCCCCCTGCCGTCATCGCGCAACCCATCCGCCTCAACCCGGCCTATCGTCCTGACGCCCTGCGAGCAAGAAGCGCTTCAGTTGATGGCGCGAGGAATGACCAATGGCCAAATTGCCAGCGCGCTCGGCCTGGGCAGTCAGACGATGCCCGCTCTGTTGAGCAGCATCTTCTCCAAGTTGCGCGCCGTGTCGCGCTTCGATGCCGTCCTGACTGCCGTGCAACGCGGCTGGATCGAAAGCGGCATCAACGACGGGCCGGCCTCACACTTTCGCTAGGAGCCT
>DAOUDB010000365.1:0-5904 GCA_034431495.1 Thermoflexales bacterium | reverse complement strand
CCAGCGTAGAGATCTGCGCAACCACATACCCGGCATAATCGTCCACAATGACACCCGGCAATCCATCGCTCTCGCCAAAGATGAGCCGGCGAGCAGATGTGTCCGCCAGCAGCGGATCTCGCGCGCGCCGCTCGACAGCCTGCTTCACACGCCTGCGCCAGAAATCATCATCAATGTCTTCTAACTCGTCCCATGTGAGCAGACGCACAACGGTCTGAGCTTGCTGATTGATGATGCCACGCGCCAACCATTCGCCTGTGTTCGCGCGAACGTCCACCACGTCGCCATCCCTGGGCCTGCCCTCGATGCTTTTGATGCTGCCTGAGAACAAGCGTGGATGACGTCCACGCACAGACTTGTCTCGCCCGGATTTCACGATCACTGCGGGATAGGTGGGTTGTTGATGTTGCATTTTGCCATGCCATTGTATCTTTGGGCCACAACCGCGCCGCGCGCGCTTCGCGCGTTTTTGACACGAGCACAGGCGTGGGCTAGAATTGTAGGTCGGCTACGCCTAGCCAATACGTTTTCAGGAGTGATCCCGGTGAGTGAAGAAGTTTTGAGTGCTCCAGATGTCGCCCCTGCGCCGGCAACAAGCGCAGAGGAGCCTGTGGCCTCGCCTGAGGTCGCGGCAGTCAAGCCGCGCCAGGCGTACCAGGGCAAAGTAACGCGCGTCGACCTTGGCGGCGCATTCGTGGATATCGGCGTCGGCGTTGAGGCCTATATCCACATCTCGCAGATCAACGCCGACGCGCCCGTCACACGCGTGGCTGACGTGCTCAAGGTCGGTGACGAGATACAGGTGTACGTCGCCTCCGTCAACCCTCAGACCAAGCGCATCAACCTGACAATGACCAAGCCGCCGACGTTCGACTGGGCCGATCTCGACATCGGATTGAAGATTCCAAACGCCCGAGTCGTGGCGTTGGAGAGCTTCGGCGCTTTTGTCGATATCGACGGCCCAAAGCACGGCCTGGTGCCCTTCAATCTGATGCCAAAGGGCAAGCGGCCAAAGATTGGCGACCTGCTCGACGCCGTGTGGGTCATCGAGGCCAGTGAGGAGAAGCGCCGCATCGGCCTGACCATGGTCGAGCCGCCGGCCTTGCCGTGGGAGAAGATCCATCGCGGTGACATGCTGAAGGGCACCGTGACACGCATCGAGCGCAAAGGCGCGTTTGTTGATGTCGGCGCCGAGCGCGAGGGTCTGATTCGATCATCCTCATTTGGCGCCGGCTTCGTCAACGTCAGCGACTTCGTAACGGTGAACGAGCAGGTCTCGGTGCGGGTTGTCAAAGTCGATCCGGCCAAAAAGCAGCTCGACCTTGCCATGGAAGGCATCAACCCTGAGGACTTCGAGTTGTCATCCGGGCCGGACGAGGTGCTTAGCCCGATGGCAGCCGCCTTCCAGCGTGCCCAACGCGGCCGCCGCGACTCGAGCCCGGCACAGAGCCGAACCGAGCGCAAAATGAGCCAGCAGGACGAAATTCTGGCACGCACACTGCAGCAACTTCAGTCTCAGCGCCAGAAATAAGGACGTTACTCCAGGCGACGCAGCCGTGCCACGGCCCACATCCAGGCTTGGCGCCGCTTCACTCACCTTCGTGTATCGTTTCTCCGAAACGCTTAGGCTAGAAATATCGGATAAGGCAGGGAGCGCCGTTCTGGCGCTCCCTGCTTTGCCATAGGGACCCGAACAAGACACATGAGCCACCAGTACTCCGAAGTCGAACGCGACCGGCTTGCCAAGCTCGACAGAATCAAGGCCGCCGGGATCGACCCCTACCCGCCACGCACGCGATTCGGCGATTTGCGTCTGATGGCAGCCGAAGCCTCACGTCGAATTTTGGCATGGCAGGTGGCGCTGCCAGAGCAGGATGACCAGGAGCGCGCCGCGGCATTGCACGCGGGCGACCCATCTGTGTGCGCCGTGATGGGGCGCATTGTCGCCCGGCGTGTCATGGGCAAAGCCAGCTTTGTGTCGATCGAGGATGACAGCGGGCGCCTGCAACTCTACACTCGGGTCGGGCCGGATTCAGTGGACGCCGCGTCATTTGAACGCTTCAGGGATCTCGATCTGGGAGATTTCATCGAAGCCAAAGGCAACCTTTTCATCACCAAAACCGGCGAGCCAACGCTGCGCGTCGCCGACTGGTCGCTGCTCAGCAAATCCATCAGCCCGCTCCCGATCGCCAAGGAAGAGAAGCAACCCGACGGGAGCGTCAAACGCTATAGCGCATTCACTGACCCCGAATCCCGCTATCGGCAGCGCTATGCCGACCTCGCCGTCAACCCAGAGGCGCGCGAGATCTTCAGAATGCGCGCCAGAATCATCAAGGCCCTCCGCGAGTTCTTCGACAGCCACGGGTTCCTGGAGGTCGAGACACCCATTCTTCAGCCGATCTACGGCGGCGCCGCAGCCCGGCCATTCATCACCCACCACAATCAGCTCGACCAGGATCTGTATCTGCGCATTTCGTTCGAACTGTATCTTAAGCGCTTGCTGGTCGGCGGCATCGAGCGCGTGTACGAGATCGGGCGCGATTTCCGCAACGAGGGCGTCAGCTTTAAGCACAACCCCGAGTTCACCCAGCTCGAGTTCTACGCCGCCTATATGGACGTGTTCAGCGTCATGGACCTCACAGAGGAAATGATGCAGCACGTGGCGCGCGAAGTGCTCACGGCCGCCGGCGGCAAAACCCGTTTTCGCGGCCATGACATTGACCTGACGCAGCCCTGGCAGCGCATCACGCTGCGTGATGCCATCATGCAGCACGCTGAGATCGACTACACCGAGTTCCCCGACCGCGACTCACTGGCAGCGGCGATCATTGCGCAGAAACTGATGCCTCCGGAAGTCGTCAAAGGCAAAACACGCGGAAAACTCATCGACGGCCTGCTGGGTGACTTTGTCGAGAAGAACCTGATTCAGCCGACCTTTCTGTACGACTATCCGCGCGACATTTCGCCACTGGCCAAGAGCAAAGCCGGCGACCCGGCCACTGTCGAGCGGTTCGAGGGCTTCGTCGGCGGGATCGAGTTGTGCAACGCATTCAGCGAACTTAACGATCCGCTGGACCAGGAACAGCGATTCCTGGAAGAGATGCGGGGCGGCGATGACGAGGCGCAGCCGATGGACGAGGATTACCTGCGCGCCATGCGCTACGGCATGCCGCCCAATGGCGGGTTGGGATTGGGCATCGACCGCCTGACCATGCACCTCACCAACAACGACTCCATCCGCGAGGTATTGCTGTTCCCGCACCTGCGCAAGGAGGAGTGAGCGCAACACGCAATACGTATTTCGTGTTTCGTATTGCGTGTTGCGTCACGCGTGGTTTACTTGGCGTATTCGACGGAGCGCGTCTCGCGCACAACCGTGACCTTGATCTGGCCGGGGTACTCCATCGTCTCCTCGATCTTGCGCGCCACGTCACGGCTGAGTTGGATGCAGGCCAGGTCGTCCATCTGCTCCGGCTTGACGATGATGCGCACTTCGCGCCCCGCTTGGATGGCATATGCCTCGGACACACCAGAGAACGCCCGGGCCGTGTCTTCAAGCTGCCGGACGCGCTTGACGTAGTTTTCCAGTGTTTCGCGGCGCGCGCCGGGGCGCGAGCCACTGACGGCGTCGGCGATCTCGACGATCACCGCCTCCACTGTTTCCTGCTGCACGTCATGGTGGTGCGATTCCACGCAATGGATGATCTTCGGATTGATGTTGAACCGGCGCAGCATCTCCACACCTAGCTGCACGTGCGTGCCTTCGTTTTCACGATCGAGCGCCTTGCCCAGATCGTGCAGCAAGGCGCCGGCCTTGCACACCTTCACATCCGCCTTCAACTCGGACGCCAGAAGCCCGGCCAGACGCGCCGCCTCGACTGCGTGGAACAACTGGTTCTGGCCGTAGCTGGTGCGATACTTCAGCCGGCCCAGCGTCTTGATGATCTCGGTCGGCAGGTTCGTCACGCCGGCTTCCACGGTCGCCCGCTCGCCCTCGTCCCACATGATCCGCTCCACTTCGCGCCGGGCATCCTCCAGCGTCTTCTCGATGCGCTGGGGGTGAATGCGACCGTCGCGCACCAGCGTCTCGAGCGCGCGCCGGGCAATCTCACGTCGCACCGGATCGAAGCACGAAACAGTCACCGTGTCGGGCGTATCATCGACAATCACATCCACGCCGGCCGCCTGCTCGAAAGCCTGAATGTTGCGGCCATTGCGGCCGATGATGCGCCCCTTGACCTCTTCGCCGGGCAACTCGACCGCCGCAACAGTCTTCTCTGCCACCGTGTCCGTCGCCACCCGTTGCATAACCTGGATCACGATCTCTCTGGCGCGCTGCTCAGCGGTTTCGCGCACCTGAGCTTCGGTTTCACGAATCACGCGCGCCATGTCATTGCGAACATCGTCGCGCACGGCGTTTAGCAGTTCTTCGCGCGCCTGCTCGCGGGTCATGGCCGCGATCTGTTCGAGCGCCGTCATGCGCTCCTTCTGGAGCTTCTCCAAATCTGTCGCCTGCTTGTCCAGTTGCGCCTGGCGCTGATTGGCTTTCTTCTCGCGCTGCTCCAGACGATCGCGCTGAGCGTCCAGTTCAGATCGCCGGCGGGCCAGCCGCTCTTCCTCGCGCTGGAGTTCGAGCCGGCGCTCTTTGGTTTCTCGCTCGGCTGCGTCGCGCTGCTTGATGACCTCGTCTTTGGCCTGCACCAGCAGTTCGCGGGCCTTGGCCTGAGTTTCGGCCAGCGTGCGCTCGGCCTCTGCTCGCAGCACAGCACCTTCGTCGTGCGACTGCTTGCGCCCGATCCGATAGAAGACAACGCTGCATCCCACCGCCACAACGATGATGATCAGCGCCTCTACGATGATTCTGCCGATATCTGACATGTTAAATTTCCTGGCTTCAGAATGATTCGAGCGGCGGTTCCTGGTCGACCTCTCGCCCTGCTGCCATTTCACGCTCGACGCGGTCAATGGCCTCCTCGATTGTGTCGTAACCGAACCCGTTGCGGGCCAGATACTCGCTCAGCTTGCGCCGGCGTTGCCATTCGGGCTGCACCTCAGCCACCCTGGGCCAACGCCGCAAAGCCGCCTGATAGGCTGCCTCCGAGTCGCTTACTGCTTCCAGCGACGCGTCGATCGTCTCCGCATCGATGCCCTTCTGTCGCAACTCCCAGGCGAGCATCCGCCGGCTGCGCGGCCCATTCCGCATCCGGCTATCCACCCACGACCGGCTGAAAGACGCATCGTCCAGCAACGCAGCCGCGCGCAGACTGGCGACGATCTCCTCTATCACATCCTCAGGCGCGCCGGCGCGCTGCAACCGCTGTCGGACTTCCTTCTCGCTGCGCGGACGGTAGGCGATGAACTCCACCGCCCGTTGCCGGGCCTGCTCGAGCGTGTCCGACGCTTTGAGCGACTCGATCTCCTGATCCGTCAGCGTCTGGCCCACACGCAACCATAACGCATGGATGAGCGCCAACCCGAAGGCGAACTCGCCATCGAGATAGACATTCACTCGATCGCGCGAGTTCTTCTGCGCTTTGAGGGCGGTGATCATCCCTGCCATAAGGCAGTCCTGCTGAAAACAAACAGCGCCTGTTCAGGACTCCCCGGCATGTCCATGCCGGCAGACGATCCTTCACAGCCGCTGTTCGGGCCTATCAGATTGTGTTTGGCGACCGATGTGCCTATGGTGACGTCGGTTCGGAAAACGCAGGAATCAGCAATCGATCCGTTTCGATTCCCTCTTGCCAGTCATCACAATGATTCGCAAAGTTGACCCTGACTGGCGTCACAAGCAGAGCGCCTCTGAACGCCCGGTTCACACCCGCAAAAGAGTCCACTGATGCCGGCTACCACACACCATCACGCTGGCGCACGCTGGCGCTCTCACGACACACCCGGCGCATA
>DAOUDB010000364.1:0-3834 GCA_034431495.1 Thermoflexales bacterium | reverse complement strand
TCGGGCAGCAGACGCAGCAGATCGGCATGTTGGGCCGGCTCGCCGCCCTCGTGCTCGATGATGCGCGCCATGCGGCGCAGCTTGTCCCAGGCCGCCTCGCTCAACATGCGGCGATAGTGATTGCGGCCGATGAGCACCGCAATGACGGGTGAAGCCATATCACTCATGGGCCGGCATTGTACGAGATATGCACTGCATATATGCACTGCATCAGCCGGGCGCGCTCCTCAGGAATAGACTCGTTGGCGCGGGCAACCGCAACCGGCAGCATCCATTCACGCACATGGCGCATGTCCAGCGCGCGCAGTTGCTGATAACGGCGCAAGTAAGCGTGGATCAATAGCTTGCGCACCACCCCCAGGGCCAGTCTGAGCGCCAGCCCCGGCGGAGGCTCGCCGATCCGTAACATCAACAGAGTACGCGCCACATCTGCTTCGGGACAGGCTCGCACCGCGTTCGTCCAGTCAAGCACGACAGGGCCGCGCCGTGTGAGAACCACATTGTCAGGATGAAAGTCGCCGTGGCACACGTGGTTGGCCTGTGGCAGGCGCTCCAGCCTGCGCAGCGCCGCCTCACGGACATTGGCCGGCAGATCGGCAGCTTCGACACTTCGCTTCAGGCGTGAATGGCCGGTCGGCAGGCGATCGGTCTGGCAGGCGTGGATGCGCGCATGTGTCTCGCCCATCAGCGCGCCCAGTTCGCGCGCGCGCCAGGGCTGTCGCCTCAGCACAGTGAGCACCGCCGGCCCGTCCACACGCTCGTAGACGATGCCGCGCCGGCCCTCTATTTCGATGACTTCGAAAAGCGCCGGCGACGGCACGCCACACGCATGGACGGCGCGGCCAATCTCTGCTTCGTAGTCCACCCAGCCGGCCGGCAAGCCAGAGTTGTAGAGCTTCAGCACACGCGCGTCATCGCTCCCCCAGGCGTACACCTCGGCCGTGCGCCCTCGCCCGATCAACTTGCCTTTCATCGTTGGCGCAGCAGATGAATTCCCCATCCTACCCTTCGATCTCCGCCACCGAGGCGCAGATGCGCATGGGCTGATACGGATAGCGGCTCACATCCTCGCGGCGCGTGACGCCGGTCAGCACCAAAATGGTGCCCATGCCGGATTCCACGCCGGCGATCACGTCGGTGTCCATGCGGTCGCCGATCATCACCGTGTTCTCAGAATGCACGCCCAGGTAGTTGAGGGCCGAGCGCATCATGAACGGGTTGGGCTTGCCGATGAAGAACGGGCTTTTGCCGGTGGCGCGCTCGATCAGCGCAGCCATAGCGCCACAGGCCGGCACAATGCCCTCGTCCGTCGGGCCGGTGGGATCGGGGTTGGTCGCCACAAATTTCGCGTCGGCGGCAACCAGCCGCACCGCACGCGTGATGCGCTCCAGGTTGTACGAGTAGGTCTCGCCCAGCACCACATAGTCTGGGTGCATGTCCGTCAACACATAGCCGGCGTCGTGAATGGCCTCGGTCAGGCCGCTCTCGCCCACCACAAACGCGCTGCCATTGGGGTGCTGCGATTGCAGAAAGCGCGCTGTAGCCATGGCCGATGTGAAGATGCGCTCTTTGGGAATCGGCAGGCCGATCAGTTGCAGCCGGTGGGCCAGATCGCCCGGCGTATAGATCGAGTTATTGGTCAAAACCAGAAATTCGATTTTGCGCGCGATCAGCCGCTCGATGAATTCACGTGCGCCTGGAATCATCGTCTTGCCGCTGATCAGCACACCGTCCATGTCGATGAGGTAATTCATATGATCCATCGTGTGATTGTCTGTCTCCTGCGCCGCGTGTGGCGTATTGCGTGTTGCGTGTTGCGTATTACGTGTGTGCGCTCCGCCTTCTGGCTCCTGACTCCCGACTCCTGTCTCCTGACTCCCGACCTGCGCGATGATAATGCACCTGTATGAACCTGCTTCTCACCGGCTTCGAGCCATTTGGCGGTCAGACGATCAATTCATCGGAGCAGGCTGCGCGCGCACTGGGCGACGCCCACCTGCCGGGGATCACAGTGCGGGTCGCCATCCTGCCGGTTGACCGCGAACGCGGTCCGGCAGCCTTGCTGTGCGCGCTGGACGAGGCGCTTCCCGACGCGGTCGTGTGCCTGGGCGAGGCGGCCCGGCGCGCCGCCATCTCCATCGAGCGGATCGCCATCAACCTGCTGGACTTCCGCATTCCCGACAACGCCGGCCGGCAATGTGTGGACGAGCCGATTGTGACCGATGGCCCGGCAGCCTACTTCACCACCCTGCCCGTGCGCGCCATGCTTGGCGCCGCGCGCGCCGCCGGCGTGCCGGCCGAGTTGTCACTGAGCGCCGGCGCGTTTCTGTGCAACCAGGTCTTCTACACCTTGATGCACGAACTCTCGCGGCGCGGCGCGCATATCCCTGCCGGCTTCATTCACCTGCCGCAACTGCCCGAGCAAGTGGCCGGCGCAGAAGCTGCCACAGCCTCGATGAGCCTCGACACGACTGTGCGCGGGCTGGCAGCTGCGTTGAGCACACTGCGCGCAGCAGCCACAATACAGGAGCCTGACCGATGAACTCAACCGATGATGTGGTCGAGGAGCGCAACGAGTACGACGCCGCCCTGAGCGCGTTCTACGAGCCGTACTTCACCGGCGTGGAGGGCGACGTCGCCTTCTACGTGGCGCAGGCACAGGCCGCCGGCTCGCCGGTGCTGGAACTGGGCTGCGGGTCGGGCCGCATCATGATCCCCACCGCGCAGGCCGGCGTGGACATCACCGGCCTCGACCGTTCTGCGCCCATGCTGGCCCAGGCCAGGCAGCGCATCGCGGCGCTATCGCCAGAGACACGCCGGCGCATCCGCCTGATTCAGGGTGACATGCGCGACTTTGCAATCCGCCGGCGTTTCAAACTGATCACCATTCCCTATCGCGCCTTCCAGCACTTATTGACGCCGGCCGATCAGGTGCAGGCGCTGCTGTGCATCCGCGACCACCTGACCAAACGGGGCCGGCTGGTGTTCAACCTGTACGATCCAAGCCGCGAGTTTGCGCTGGGGCGCGGCACGCGCGCCATGCAACGGGACGATGACTTCATCCACCCGGCCACCGGCAACCGGGTCGTGACGTGGTATCGCCGTCACCACGAGCCGGTGGAACAGATCATGGTTCAGGAGTTTCTATTCGAAGAGGTGGATGCCGGCGGCGCAGTTCTCAACCGCGTCTACAAGACGCTGACGATGCGTTACACCTTTCGCTGCGAGATGCAGTACCTGTTGGAGTTGTGCGGCTACACCATCGAGGCGCTGCACGGTGACTTTCATGGCGGGCCGTATCGCGGCGCAGAGCAGGTATGGGTGGCGCGGCCGGCCTGACACGCGCAGCGCGCTTGCGCCGGGCGGCATCGACACTCAACGCTTGAATGCTTCGACACGCACGCTCCAGGTGTTCACGTCACTACCCGGCACTGGCGAGAAGAGACTGCGATCGACCACGCGCACCTCGTCGAAGCCAGCTGCCTGGATCGCCTCGACGTAATCAGCTTCGACCATCGCGCCGCTGACGCACGCCGCCAGGCTGTCCATATCGGCCCTGGCAAAGTCCGGCATCGGCTTGTCGGACACGACATCGGAAACGGCGAACTTGCCGCCGGAGCGCAGCACGCGATATGCCTCGCGGAAGACGGCCGGCTTATCGGGTGACAGGTTGATGACGCAGTTGGAGAGAATGACATCGATCGAATTGCTCTCCACCGGCAAGTGCTCGATGTGGCCGTAGCGAAACTCGACGTTGCGCAGGCCCATCTTCGCCACGTTCTTCCACGCCAGCGAGAGCATCTCCGGCGTCATATCCACGCCGATGACCCAGCC
>DAOUDB010000363.1:0-22819 GCA_034431495.1 Thermoflexales bacterium | reverse complement strand
ATTGACCATGCCATTGAATCCGCGTTCGGTATCGCGCCGGTATTCCATCGGCGAGGAATACCTTTGCTTTCGTGATCTACTGGTATTGCGTGTTGCGTATGGCATGGCGCGCCTTCTGGATTCTGACTTCTGTGTTCTGACTTCTGACTCCACATGCTGCAAACCATCCGTGAACGCAAGGGGCTGCAAGTGCTGGGGCTGATGTTCCCCGGCGGCCTGTGGCTGATCCTATTCTTTGCCTTGCCGCTGGCGCTCATTTTTGCCATCAGCTTCATGTCGCGCGATGATCTCAGCCGGCCGGCCCTGCCGCTGACGCTCGTCAACTACCAGCAAACGTTCGACCCGCTCTACATCAACCTGTTTTTGTTTTCCGTCGGGTTGTCGCTGCTGACGACGCTGATCACGCTGCTGATTGCCTTTCCTGTGGCATTGTTCATGGCCCGGCTGCCTAAACGCTGGCGCAACATCATGACGCTGCTCGTCATGATTCCCTTCTGGACGAACTTTCTGGTGCGCACCTATGCGCTGCAATTCCTGATGCGGGCGAATGGGCCGATCAACACAGTCTTGTTGAATCTGGGCTTGATCGATGAGCCGGCGCAACTGTTGTCCACGCCCTTTGCCGTGCTGGTCGGACTGGTGTATGGCGAACTGCCATTCATGATCCTGCCGTTGTATACGTCGCTCGAAAAGTTCGATTGGTCGATGATCGAGGCGGCGCAGGATCTGGGCGCCAATGCGCTCAAAACGCTGCTGCGCGTCATGTTGCCCTTGACAGCCCCCGGCATCCTGGCCGGCTCGATTCTCGTGTTCGTCCCGTCGGTCGGCTCCTACATCACGGTCGAGTTGATGGGCGGCGGCAAGATCAACATGATCGGGCGCGTCATCGCCCAGCAATTTGGTCAGTCGAGCAACTGGCCGTTCGGCTCGGCCATTTCGCTGCTTCTGATGATTGTTGTTACGGTTGCTGCGCTGGTCTATTTCCGCATTGGGCGCGGCGAACGGGGCGGCGGGTGAGTTGGTCAGGTTGGTAAGGTTGATAAGGTGGGTAAAGTTGATAAGGTTCAAGGTTGAGGGTTGAGGGTTCAGAGATGGCCGGCGAAACTTCGACGATCGTTGTGATGGGCGACCGGGAAGAGATCTTCCCGCAAGAGCTGGCCGAGCGTCAGCGCATCCGGCCCGGCCGGCTGGTGCTCGTCACCATCACCCTGCTGACCTTTGCATTCCTCTACGTGCCAATCGCCATTCTGGTGGTGTTCTCATTCAACGACGCCCGCACCGGCGCTGTGTGGCAGGGCTTCACACTGGACTGGTACGCCCGGCTGTTCCGCAACGATCGACTGCTCGACGCCGCCCTGCGCAGCCTGATCATCGCCAGTGTGTCCACCACCGGCTCGGTCGTCATCGGCACGATGACGGCTCTGGCGATGGAGCGCTTCCGTTTCCGCAGCAAGACATTCTGGGACGGCCTGCTGTACATGCCGGTCATCGTTCCAGAGATCGTGGCCGGCGTGTCGTTGTTGTTGTTCTTCGCCACCACCGGCATCGAGCGCGGCTTCTTTACCCTGGTCGTGTCGCACATTGCCTTCTCCATGCCCTTTGTGTACCTGACCGTGCGCGCGCGGCTGGCCGACTTCGACCTGTCCATCGAGGAAGCGGCCAAAGACCTGGGCGCCGACGAGTGGGTGACGTTCAGGCGCATCACGCTGCCGCTGCTCATGCCCGGCATCATCAGCGGCGCGCTGTTGGCCTTCACCCTATCGGTAGACGATTTCATCATCTCCTTTTTTGTCACCGGCAAGGGTTGGGACACGCTGCCGATCTACATCTGGTCGGCGCTGAAGCGCGGCGTGACGCCCGAAGTGAATGCGGTGTCGGCCATGCTGCTGCTCTTCTCTGCCACGCTGGTCATGGCGTCGTTGATTCTCCAGCGCCGGCGCAGCTATTGATCCCGGCCCCAAATACGCAATACGCACTACGCAACACGCATATGGCAAACGAGCAAATCGGCGCGATCATCGAGACCGGCCCGGTTGATTGGCAAATTGTTCAACAAGACACCGCCGGCCTGGCCGACATCCCCATAAGCGGACATTGGTCCTTCGAGTCCCCCGGCGTGGTTCAGGTCCGGCTCGTGTTTGAAGACACCGGCGTGCCGGTCACCCGCGCGCTGGACTGGCAAACTGCACAGACGCGCCCCGATGGCACATGGCAGGCCGTCCTCGGCGCTGTGCCGGCCGGCGGCCTCTACCGGCTCGAGACGCGCTTTCGCCCGGACAACCAGCCGGCCGGCGAGTGGTCGATTCGCGGCGACATGCGACACTTCCTCGGCGTTGGCGATCTGTGGATCATTGCCGGCCAGAGCAATTCGGCCGGCTATGGGCGTGGCCCATACCATGACCCGCCCGAACTCGGCGTGCATGTCTTTCGCAACAGCGAGCAGTGGGCGCTGGCAACTCAGCCATTGAATGAGTCCACCGACACGCGCCACCCGGTCAACCGCGAGACGGCTAATCCCGGTCACTCGCCCTATCTGCATTTTGGCCGGCTGCTCAAACAGACGCTGAACCACCCCATCGGCCTGATTCAAACCGCCCTGGGCGGATCGGCTCTGTCTGCATGGAACCCCGCCGAATCCAAATCAGCTGTCTTGTTTCACAACATGGTTCATTGCGTGCAACAGGCCGGCGGTCATGCCAGGGGCATCGTGTGGTATCAGGGCGAGTCCGACGCCAACGACAAGGACGCGCCCACATACCTGCAACGCTTTGGCGATGCGCTGGACGCCTGGCGCGCGGCGCTGGGCGATCCAGATCTGCCGGTGATCACCGTGCAGCTTAACCGGGTCACGCAGGCGCTGGCGCCCGATGAAGGCTGGACCCAGGTGCGCGAGGCGCAACGTCAGGCGGCCCGCCGGCTCAAAAATGTGGCCGTCGTGCCAACGCTCGACTTGCCGCTGAGCGACCTGATCCACAACAGCCCGGCCGGCAACATGCTGCTGGCCGAGCGCATGGTGCGGGCGGCGCTGGGCATGGTGTATGGCCGGCCGGTGGAGTACCGCGCCCCGGACGTGGTCGCGGCCCGCCGGCTCGACAACGGGCGCACGGTGGAGTTGACCTTCGAGCCGGTCACAAGTCGCATGGACACCATCGACGTGTCGGCCGTGCCATTCCGGGTGGTAGATGGCGGCGTTGAGGTCGCTATTTCGCGTGTGGTCTACCCCGGCGACCACACCATCCGGCTGGAGCTGCCCCAGCCGGTGGCGGCCAACGCCCAGGTGTACGGCTGCTATGGCCTGAACCCGTCTACCGCGCCCATGGATATGGAGCGCCTGATTCCGATGTTGGGCTTTTCAGCCCACTTGACATAGAACGCCTGTTCGCGTATCATAGAACAAAAGTTCAGGGCATGGTTGGGGCGAGTGATTGACTCCCCTTGCAGCGAGAGGCAGCTATGGAAAAGATGGCAATCGACCAGTTGAGCGAGCCGCAGCAGAAGATTTTGTCGTTCATCAACGTCTACATGGAGGAAAACGACATCCCGCCGACCATCCGCGAGATCCAGCATGGCACCGGCATCAGCTCGACCTCGATGGTCAGTTATCACCTGAAGGCGCTGGAGCGTGCTCAATTGCTGAACCGGCGTGAGCGCCGCTCGCGTGGGCTGGTGATGAACGAGCCGCGCCGGGTGAATCCCCGCGACATGGTTGCCATCCCGCTGGTCGGCGTCATCACCTGCGGCGCCGAGCCGGTGCCCACGCCCGACGCCGACACCCTGGCCGAAACCGAAAACACGCTTCATCTCGCGCGCAGCATGGTCGGCAACATGGATGGCTTGTACGCGCTGGAAGCCAAGGGCGATTCGATGATCGACGCGCTGATCAACGATGGCGACATCGTCATCATGCGGCGCGAGACAGAGGTCAAAAATGGCGACCTGGCAGCCGTGTTCCTGCTCGACCGCAACGAGAGCACCCTCAAGCGGGTGTACAAGGAGGGCCGGCGCTTGAAGCTGAAGCCCGAAAATCCCACCCTGAAGCCGTTCTACGTTGACGCCCGACATGCCCAAATTCAAGGGCGCGTGGTGTGCGTCATCCGCCGGACGTAATCCGCGAATACTCACAACACGAAAGGGCACAAGGCTAGTCTTTGTGCCCTTTGCTTTTCCATGTGGAGGCTGACGATATGAGTGACATACCTCGATGCGCGTGGGCGATTGCCTCTGGCAACCCGCTGATGGTGGCATACCATGACATGGAGTGGGGGGTCCCGCTTCACGATGACCGGGCCTTGTTCGAGTTCCTCATTCTCGAAGGCGCGCAGGCCGGCCTGAGCTGGTTGACCATCCTCAAAAAGCGTGAGCATTACCGGCAGGCGTTTGACCACTTCGACTCGGCGCGCGTGGCCGGCTACGACGAACGCAAAGTGGCCGAACTGCTTGCCAACCCCGGCATTGTGCGCAACCGGCTCAAGATTCACGCGGCCATTATCAATGCCCAATCCTTCCTGAGCATTCAGCAGGAATTTGGCAGCTTTGACGCTTATCTGTGGCGGTTCGTTGGGGGCGCGCCCCGGCGCAATGCCTGGAGATCGCTATCGGATATTCCGGCCAGAACTGCCGAATCCGACGCGCTCAGCAAAGATCTCGTTGGCCGGGGGTTCAAATTCGTTGGATCGACGATCTGCTACGCCTTCATGCAGGCCGTCGGCATGGTTAACGATCACACGGTCGACTGCTTCCGCTATCAGGAAGTATGAGCGCCGTTGCCTGAGCCTGTCGAAGGCAACGGCGCGCCGCCTTGCGTTTTCGCGCGAGGATGAATCGTTTATAGTTCGAGCCGTTGTGCGCCATTGGGCGGCGTAACAATCAGAACACCCATGCGCAAATTCGATTCACCCACAGCCTGCTGTCATGCGGGCAGTCTGTTGCATGTATGCGCTGCGCTGGCAGCTTCGCTTGCTCTTGCTGCGTGTTCGACCGTAGAAGGGCTGCTTGGCAACGCGCCGGCCGCCAACACCACGCCAGAGATCATCGTCACCTACATCAGCCGGCCAGCCTCCGGCGCGCCAACGGTGATCGCGCTGGCAACGGTGACGCCCGCTCCCGCGCCGGTCGTCGAGATCGGCGCCTCACCCACGCCAACGGCCTTGCCCGTGGCATCGGCCTGTCCCGCGCCGGCTAATCCGACCCCGCCGGCCCGGCCCGCCCTTTTCGCCGACATTCCTGCTGCGCTCACGCTTTACCTCAGCGCCGGCGCATCGCTCACGGCAATCCGCGAGCTGCTGGTTGGGTGGGGCGTGATCTTTGACGCTCCCGATGGCGCGGTGACGCTGGGGGGCGTCTACCAGGGCCGCTTTGTGCCCGGCGGCGATCTGGGCACGGTGGTTGTCATCTTCGACCCGGCAGCGCAGACAGCCGGCCTGCGCGCCGGTGATGTCATGGTGTACACCTGCGCCGATGGCGCGGTTCAGTTGGCGTACCGCGCCCAGGATGATCCGATGTTTGCCGGCCCGGTCGGCTATCCGCGAGTGCTGTCCACCGCCGATGTGACCGGCGACGGCGTGGATGAATTGAGTTTCGTCAGCGGCGAATGCGGGGCCAGCACATGCTTCGATGTTGTGTCCATCCTGTCTTTCCGCGATGGGGCGGCCGTTCATCTCATTCCTGATTTCGATCCGCAGCCTTTTCCGGCGTTCATGTTTGCGCCGGCTGCCGGCAGCGCTGCGCAAGACCTCATCGCGCAGATAGGTCAATACGGATCGGCAGGCGCCGGCCCGCAGCGCAACGTCGTCGAGACGTGGTCGTGGACGGGCAGCGTGTTCACGCTGACGCGGGTTGTGGTCGATCCGCCGGTCTATCGCGTGCATGCCCTGCACGACGCCGATGCAGCTTTCCGCGCCGGAGACTTTGCCACAGCCGGCGCGCTCTATCAGCGCGTGGCAAACGATCCCAGCTTGAAAGCGTGGGATGGGCTTGTTCCGCTGCGCGATGAGGATAAAGTGCTGGGCGCTTTTGCGCTGTTCCGGCTGGTCGAGCTGGCCGCCCGGCAACAGGATGCGACAGCGCTCGCGTCAACCTATGATGCGCTGAAGCAGGCCACGCCCCAGGGATCGCCCGGCGAACTGTACGGCGCACTGGGCGATGCTTTCTATGCAGCTTACGCAGCCGGTGCCAACTACGCCCAGGCTTGCGACGCCGCCATCAAGTTTGCCGAAAAGACCCCCAACGTCTATATTCTGTTGGGCAGCCAGACCTTCGGCTATGCCAACTACGATTATCTGCCGGCTGACATGTGCATCCCCTGATTTTGGATTTTGGATTTGCGACTTCGGATCGACGCCACACCCAATACGCAGTACGGAACACGCAATACGCAACACGCAATACGCAACACGCAATACGCATGATTCCTCCTTACTTGCCGGCTTACTCGCCAAAGCTGATCGTAGATGCGCATCTTGACCTGGCGTACAACGCGCTGGGGTGGCGGCGCGATTACCGCCGTTCGGCGCGTTGGAATCGGCAACGCGAGCGCAATACGCTGGCCGAACGTGAGAACGGTCAGTGCTGTGTCGGCCTGCCAGAGTTGATTCGCGGGCGGGTCGGCCTTGTCTTCGGCACGATCTTCGTTGAACCATCCCAGCGCCGCTATTCCAACAGCCCGCTCACCTATCGCGACGCCAAAGAGGCCCACGCGCAGGGTATGGCTCAGTTGGACTTCTATCGCCGTTGGGCCGATGAGGAACCACACATCAGGCTGATCGGCAGTCGGCGAGACCTGCGCGCAGTGATCGGCGACTGGGGGCTTGCGCTCGAGACATCCGGGCAGCTTGCGCCTCTCCCGACGCGCCGGCAGCCCGCTATCCATCCGCTGGGCATCGTGCCTCTGATGGAAGGCGCCGATCCCATCCTTGAACCCAAAGAGCTGGAGCGCTGGGTGGAGCAGGGCGTGCGCATTGTCGGGCCGGCCTGGCATCGCACGCGCTATTCGGCCGGCAGCGACGAGCCGGGCGGCCTGACCAACCTGGGCCGCGAGTTGCTGGAAGTCATCGCCAGCCTGGGGGTGATTCTCGATGTCAGCCATATGGCGCACAAGGCGCTGTTCGAGACGCTCGACCGCTTCGAAGGCAAGCACCTGATCGCCAGCCACAGCAACCCGCACCGCATTGTGCCGGAAGAGCGTCATCTGCCTGATCGCGCCATCGAAGCTATCGCCGAACGCGGCGGCGTGATCGGCATCGTGCTGTTCAACAAATTCCTCAAGCGCGGATGGGGCGCCGGCAGCAAGAAGCGCGAGGTGACATTGGATGATGTGGTGCGCGCCATCGATCACGTCTGCCAGGTGACGGGCAGAGCCGATTACGTGGGTATTGGCAGCGACTTTGACGGCGGGCTGGGCGCGCAGCACATCCCCTGGGAGCTGGACTCGTCGCGGGATTTGTGGAAGATTGGCGCCGAGTTGCTGCGGCGTGGCTTCGCTCCCCAGGACGTGGACAAGGTCATGGCCGGCAATTGGCTGCGCGTGCTGCAAGCGGCTCTGCCCGATTGACGATTTTGGATTTTGGATTGTGGATTGCGATCTGCGCCACTGGACACGGCGACACACTCTGCGCACAATGGCAGGGCTTGGCATGGCATTTGCGGCGCAGGCGTGTATGAGCGCCGCGCTCTTTCGAAACTCACATACACAGGAGGAGACACACGTGAAGAACCGTTGGTTCATCGTCGACGCGCATCTGGATATTGCCTATAACGCAATTGGCTGGGGCCGAGATTACAGCCGCTCTGCGCAAGAGACGCGCGACTACGAGGCGCAAACGAATTCCCCGGCTATACAGGGCAATGGCAACTGCTCGGTCGGCCTGCCCGACTTCATCGCCGGCGGGGTCGGCATCGTTTTCGGCACGCTGTTTGTCGCGCCGCAGGTCGGCGGCATGAGCGTTGGCCCGTTAACTTACCGCAACCCAGATGAAGCCCACGAACTGGGCATGAAGCAGCTTGACTATTACCACGAATGGGCCGGGCGCGATCCCCGTGTGCGCGTGATCGGCACACGGCAGGATCTGGAAGCGGTTGTGAAGGCCTGGCAGCCGGCGGATGATGCGGCTGGCGCACCACAATCTGCAAATCAAAGTCCGAAATTGCAGGTGGGCGTTGTGCCGCTCATGGAAGGCGCTGACCCTATTCGCACGCCGGAGGAATTGAGCCTGTGGGTCGAGCGCGGGCTGCGCGCGGTAGGGCTGGCCTGGACCGGTACGCGCTACAGCGGCGGCACGCGCGCGCCCGGCGGCCTGACCGATCTGGGGCGGGCGCTCATCAAGGAGATTGCCCGCCTTGACGTGCTGCTCGATGTGAGCCACATGGCCCCCCAGGCCGTGGATGAGACGCTCGATCTGTTCGAGGGCAAATTCATCATCGCCAGCCATAGCAACGCGCAACACTATCTGCCAACCGAACGCCACCTGACTGACGCTGCGATCAAGGGCATCGCCCGGCGCGGCGGCGTCATCGGCACGGTGCTGGCAAACGGCTTCCTGCTGGATGGCTGGGGGCGCGAGGGTATGCGCAACAAGAACGACGTGACCCTGGAGCACGTCACACGCGCCATTGACTATGTGTGCCAGCTCACCGGCAGCCACACCCACGCCGGCATTGGCAGCGACTTCGACGGTGGGTTCGGCGTGGAAGCCATCCCGGCCGAGTTCGATACTTCGCGCGATCTCTATAAGATCGGCGACGCCCTGCTGGGCAAGGGCTACACAGAAGCGCAGGTGGCCGACATCATGGGCGGAAACTGGCTGCGTATCCTGCGCGCGGCGCTAAAATGACGAGACGGCACAACACGGAGCACAGATAAGCGCCATCGACCATCGTTCTGTGTCAATCGTCAATCGTCAATCGTTCAATCGTCAATCTTCCTGGAGAGACTATGAAAATCAACAAAAAGCCAACCCTCGGTGTGATCGTCGGCAGTCGTGGATTCTTCCCCAAGCATCTGGCCGATTCGGGCCGCAAGACCATTCTGGCATTGCTGGAGCAAGAGGGCATCAATGCGGTGTGCCTGACCCCCGAAGACACGCTGCACGGCGCGGTGCAGACGATGAACGACGCGCAGAAGTGCGCCGACCTGTTCAAAGCGCACCGCGACGAGATCGACGGCGTGCTGCTCACGCTGCCGAACTTCGGCGAAGAGCGCCCGATCGCCGACACGTTGCGCTGGGCCGGCCTGAACGTGCCGGTGCTGGTGCACGCTTTCCCCGACACCGCCGACCGCATGACGATCAAGGATCGCCGCGACTCATTCTGCGGCAAGATGTCGGCCTGCAATAACCTCAGCCAGTACGGCATCAAGTACACGCTGACCACACTGCACACGGTGGATCCGAACAGCCCCAGTTTCAAGAAAGACCTGCACAATTTCGTCGCCACCTGCCGGGTGGTGAAAGGACTTAAGAACGCGCGTGTGGGCATGCTCGGCGCGCGGCCGGCGGCTTTCAATACGGTGCGCTACAGCGAGAAGCTGTTCGAATTGAGCGGCATCAGCGTCGAGACGCTCGACCTGAGCGAGGCATTCGGGCGCATTGCGCGGCTCAAGGATGACGAGCCGGCTGTCAAAGACCAGCGCGAGGCGATCAAGGCCTACGCCAACGTCGGCGCAAACGTGCCGGCCGAGGCGCTGAACAAAATGGCCAAGCTGGGCGTGGTGATTCGCCGCTGGATGGATGATGCCCGGCTCGATATGACTGCCATCCAGTGCTGGACCTCGATGGAGGAATTCTTCGGCATCGTGCCCTGCACAGTGATGAGCATGTTGAGCAATGACCTGGCGTCGTCGGCGTGCGAGACCGACGTGGCCGGCGTGGTCGGCATGTATGCCATGGCGCTGGCGTCGGGCAAGGCCAGTGCGCTGGTCGACTGGAACAACAACTACGGCGACGACCCGAACAAGGCTGTCGTGTTCCACTGCTCCAACCTGCCGAAGCAAGTGTTCACCGACATCCCGATCATGGACTACCAGGAGATCATCGCCGGCACGGTCGGAGCCGAGAATACCTACGGCACGATGTACGGGCGCGTCAAGGCCGATCCGGTCACGTTCTGCCGGGTCAGCACCGATGATGCGCTGGGCGAGATCACGGCCTACGTGGGCGAGGGCCAGATGACCAACGACCCCATGCTGACCTTCGGCGGCTACGGCGTCATCGAGATTCCCAACATGCAGGACCTGCTGCGCTTCATCTGCGAGAATGGCTACGAGCATCACGTTGCCATCAACCTGTCGAACGTGGCCGATGCAGTTGAAGAGGCGCTGGACAAGTATCTCGGCTGGAGCGTGTATCACCATCGCTGATTCCCGGATTGACAGATTCCCGGGGTCTTCAAGACTCCGGGAATCTACCTGTGCGCGGGTATTCTGCTCTGGTGCGATAGATCTTCGCGTGGCTGATTACAACGCCGCCAGCAGATCTTCAAGGTCATCGTCGTTATAGGGCGGTCGTTTTCGGGTTGCCAGGATTGCGCCCTCACGCCATGGGTCGTCCACGGCGTAGATCATGCGCCAATCTTCAATCGATCATCAATCGCTATAATCCGCACGACCATGCGGCCCCGACTTGCTCACTTTCTACGCGCGCTTGCCCGCGACGCCTGGCTGTATGCGCTGTTGCTGGTTGCGGCGGCGGCGTTGTTCTTTCTGGCTTTCAACCTCAGCAACGCCAACGTTCTGGTCATCATGGCGGCCGGCATCGTGTTTGGCTGCCTGGTGGCGCTGTTCATCGCCGCGCGGGTGAAGATGGTTCCCGAAGCCAGGTCGAGCCCTGGCATTCTCACCACGTCTGTCACGCCGGCGGTTCTGGTCAGTGAGATTCGCGCCGCTGCGCTGGTGAGCTATGCGCAAATCGGCGCGGTGTCGGTGCGCAAAGAGCGCAACCGCGCAGCCGCCGACAATCCCATCAAGCCATTGCACGACCGGCTGCGTGGTGAAGAACTGCTCATGGATGTCGGCGTGCGCGTGGTGGCCGGCGTGAATCTGAAGCACCTGGGCGAAACAGATGTGCGCATGGACGCAGCCCGCAAGGCGGTCGAGATCACGCTGCCGCCGGCCAAAGTGCTGATGGTGTACGTCGATGAATCGTTGACACATGTCGTCGCGCACAAGACCGGCTGGTTCAGCGCGCGCGACATCCGGCTGATGGAGTCGGCGCGGCGCGAGGCGATGGAAGCTATGGTCAACGCTGCCCTGGAAAGGGGCCTGCTGGAGAAAGCCGGCCAGCAGGCTGCCGCCACCGTTGCGGCCATAGCGCGCGGGCTGGGCTTCGAGCAGGTGACTGTCGCGCCAACGCTGCCGCCGATCGGCCAGCACTTCGAGGAATTGCACGACCCGACGGCCCTGGTGGAAATCGTCGCCCCGCAAACCGGCCCGCAGGCGCGCGAGGATCAGGCCGGGGACTGAGTCGCCTTATGTGTCGCGCACCGCATCGCCAGCCGGTAGAATCCGGGCGATGGAAGATCACAACGGCACTCAGGCGTTGCCCCTGCCCGACGCCGAACCCCCTGAAGACCTGTGGCCGGAACTGGTGGTCAATGGCTGGGAACGCGCCCATAATCACGCCGTCTCTCCCGATGGAACGCGCCTGGCGTTTTACTGGGATCGCAATGGCTATAGCGACCTGTGGCTGGTGAACGCAGATGGCTGTGGCTTTCCCCAACGCTTGACGTTTGGCCGCCCGTTCGTCAATTGGTGGGAGGATGAGCCGCCGGTATGGTCGCCGGATGGCCGGTGGTTGTTGTACGGCTGCTATGACGATGAGGTGAGCAATCTGTACCTGGTGTCGGCGGATGGGGGCCGGCCGCGCGCACTGACTGAGTTGCACGCCGACGCAGCCGAGCCGGCATTTTCACCCGATGGCCAACGTATTGCTTTTTGCACTTACAAAAACGGGGCAACACAGATCGCCATTGTGCCGGTGGAAGGCGGATGGGTGTATGGCCTGACACAGGGCGATATGGAATGCAGTTCGCCGTGTTGGTCGCCGGATGGCAGCCGCATTGTGTACCACGCCTCGCCGCAGCGCACGGTGAAGCAGGCCGGCGTGTTCGTCATTGCGCCGGGCGGCGGCGAGCCGCAGAGACTGACGCCGGCCGATGGGGCCGAGTACTGGGCGCCGGCCTGCTCACCCGACGGCAAGTGGATCGCGCTGTTGAGCAATCGCAGCGGCTATGACGAGATCTGGCTGATGGCTCCCGACGGCAGCGGCCTGCGCCAGCTCTCGCGGTTGCAACAGGATATCGAAGATTACGCCTGGTCGCCCGACGGAAGCCGCATCGCCGCGATCAGCAACACGCAGGGCAACGACTTTCTCTGGGTAATCGAAATCGGCGCAGGCCAGGCGCATCGCGTGCCCGTGCCGGCCGGCAACTACATGCTGCCGCGCTGGGTGGCCGGCCGTAACGCTTTTGTGGCCGGCTATGACAGTCCGGATACGCCCCCCGAATTGCGGTTGATCGATCTGGCAGAGCAGGCCGGCCAGTCCTGGCAGACACTCTTCAGCGCCTGCGCGCCGGCCTTGCGCCACTATCCATTTGTCACGCCGCGCTACATCGAGTACACCAGTTTCGACGGCTGGCTGATTCCATCGTTCCTTTACTGGCCGCCGGCGCCGCCGACCGATGCGCGCGGCTACCCGGCGATTGTTTATCCGCATGGCGGCCCCACAGCGGAATATGACTTGCACTGGGACCCGGTGTTGCAGTACTTTACGGCCAAGGGCTATGTGGTGCTGTGCCCCAACTATCGCGGCTCCACCGGCTATGGCCGGCTGTTCAAGGAAGCCAACCTGTTCAACTGGGGCGTAGGCGACTTGAAGGATTGCCTATATGCCGCCGACCGGCTGGCCGATGAATCTGCGGTCGATCATGGGCGCATTGCCATCTGGGGTCAGAGCTATGGCGGCTATCTGGCGCAACTGGCGTTGTGCAAAGACCCGGACTACCGATTCCGCTGCGGGGTGGCGTTGTACGGCGATAGCCATCTCAAAACGTCGTGGGCGCTGGGCGATCATTCAGGCCGGCAGGATGTGGAATGGCAGATGGGGCTGCCGGGGCCGAATCGCGCGCGCTACGAGGCTGCCTCCCCGCTGAACTACGTGGAGCGCATCCGCGCGCCGTTGCTGCTGTTGCATGGCGAGCGCGACACGCGCGTGCATGTTCAGGAGTCGCGCCAGATGGCCCAGGCGCTCAAGCGCGCCAACAAACCTTTCGAGTACAAGACCTACCCAGACGAGGGACACGGCTTCGCGCATCCGGCCAACGCGCTGGACGCGCTGCTGCGCATCGAACGGTTCCTCGACTGGCACCTGGTGTGACAATCACCACTTGAGTCGTTCGCCGTGCCGGCCCACCAGCACCGCGCACATGCCGCCGCGCTGGGCGACGTTCACCACCTGCTTCTGCGAGGCCCGGCCCAGAATGGATGTGCCGTACTTGGTGGGTGCAAAACCGACCACCATGTAGAACGGCTGCACGCTGATGGATTGATCGGGTTGCACGATGGGGAATTCATAGGCCGTCATGCGCGCCATGCGTTGCGTCACCCACTCCCCCGGTTCCAGCAGCGCGTGATCGATTGCGTCCAGCCACTCTGCCTCGCTGACCGAGGGGCCAATCATCACGCGGTCCCCGCCATACGAGCGGTTTGGCTTGATGACCAGTTGATCGCGGTTCATGCGGGTGAACTCGGGCAGATCGACTTCATCGCCGGTGGGATCGGTAGTCTTGCGGGCCGTGAGCGCGCGCGTCCACAGGACATGCCGGCGCAACAACTGGCGCTCGCCGGGCGTGAAAAAGTTCGCAAAGCGAGAATCCGTCAGCAGCTCGAACGTGCTCTTGTGGTCGAAATCGCCGGCCATCGAGGACACAACCTGGTTGCGCCGGAAAAGCAGGCGGGCCACAGCCGGGTCGCCGCCTTCATCGGCGATGTTGATGAAGTCGTGCAGTTCGTAGTCCCGATAGACGAGATCGATCTGATGATCCTGGTAAAACACCTCTGGCTCGCCGTTGTGATCGCGTAGGGTCAACTCGGCGGGGTCGGCATAGAACACACGATGGCCGCGCTCGGTGTAATACTGCGCCAATGCCGCAAACTCGGCCGGGCCATCGCCGGAATATTTGTAGTCGCACAGGGCGATCGCGCCGCCGGGCCGGCCGATCAGCTCCAGATGATCCATCAGTTCGCGCAGAAAGGCCTCGCGCGAGTCTTCCGTGCCCTCCAGGTGCAGATCGGGCGCCACGCGCTGCAAGGCCGGCACGATGATGTCGAGCATGACCTGCTCCACGCCCGGAATGAGCACGATGCCGCCCACGCCCACCAGGTTCGGCTCGACGAAGGCCAGCGTGTCTTTCCACGTCGGGCTGGTGAAATCGACCATGGCGTCCAGCCGTCCGTACACGCAATGGCCGTTGCGATGGGCCGGCGTCCACAACTCGCGCAGCCAGGCTTCCTCTTCGGGCATCAGGGGAACGACTTCGCGCACGGCTGCATTGTCGAGGAACATGTCGGGCACGCGCTTGAGCGCCTCGAGCAGCGTGACAGACACCGTGTGAAAGTAGTTCATTTGCTCGGCCAGGATGCCGGTTGGGCGCAGCAGAACATTGATGACCTCTTCCTGGCCGTCGCGCCAGTAAGTCAGGCCGGCCTGCCGGGCGCGCGCGGGAACAGCCTCGGCGAGTTCCCAGATCGTGCTGGCCGGCAGGTCGAAGAAAGCCCGCCGCAGCCGGCTGTCGAGCGACAACCCTTTCAGACCGCGTTCGTCGGCAGCCGAGAGTGGATTCGACATGACTTCTCCCGATCCAGGCAAGTCTACCTGGGCACACACACCATTCGACAGACGCATTCTAGCGTCAAAGCGCCCGCGCTCTGATGCGCATTTTCATAGGCGCTGTCATGGTATCGTCAACACTGCGTAGTGGATGCGTCAGGGATTAACCCAGTAGTATCCTTTGAGGCGGGCGCGACGCGATACCTGTTGACCTTATAATCTGAGGTTGGCTGGGAGCGAGTACAGCCGGAAAGCGTCCGTAAAGGGGCTGCGGCACTGGCCGTGTTCTTCCAGATGGCTCCGCAAGCCAATCGACATCGCCCGGAGCAACCAAGGCTCAAAGCGCTGCGGGCGAACCAGGAGAGTACAGCGAATGAAGATTCATTTATCAGGCAAAAGCAAGCTCGGCGTGAGGCTCGCAGCCGCCGCAGCCGTGGCCGGTCTGGCGTTAAGCGCCTGTTCGGGCGGGGCTGCGCCGCCCACCGAGGTCAAGATCACCGCGCCAACACCCGGCACTTCCATCAACGTGGGGCAGGGCACCGTCATCCAGGGCGAGGCCGTTGGAGAGGGGATCGTGCGAGTTGAAGTGGTCATCGATGGGCTGCCCTATGCCACGCTCAACACGCCGGACAACCAGGGCGTGTCGAATTTCCCGGTGCAAGTGCCCTGGACGCCAACATCAGCCGGCAGCCACGCCATTCAGTTGAAGGCGTTTGGCAGCGAGGACAGGCTGTTGGCGCAATCTGATCCGCTGGTAGTCGAGGCGAAGGCAGCCGTGGTGCCCACTCAGCCTGTGCCTACGGCAACCCAACCGCCCCCGCCGCCACAGCAACAGCCCACCCCGGCTCCCGCGACGGGCGGCGATCAGCCCGCGCAGCCTCAGCCGGCTGCGACTCAGGCGCCGCCACAACAGGAAGCGCCCAGCCTGACGGTGACGAACGACTTTGTCAACGTGCGTGAAGGCCCCAACACGGGGTATCGCCTGCTGGGCCGGCTCAATCAGAATGAGACCGCGCCGGTGCGCGGCAAGAGCGCAGATGGCCAGTGGTGGCAGATCACGTATTCCGGCGGGACTGGCGGCGTAGGCTGGGTGTTCGGCGAGTACGTGCGGGCCAATGCGGCCGCGGCCGGCGTGCCGGTAGCTTCTGCGCCCCCGCTGCCCACGCAGCCGCCCGCGCCGCCTGCGCCGCTGCCTACGGCCATCCCGCCCACCGCGCCGCCGGCTGTGCTGCCCACGGCTCCCTCGGCATCATGCGATCGTGGCATCCTGTGTGTGAACACAACGGCAGTGCAATCGGGAGGCAGTGTGGTTGCATCCTGGAACGTGCAGAATGTGGACGGGGTGTGGTTTGATAAGGGCGATGGGACAGGCTATATAGGAAAGGTAAGCCCGGGGTCAGAGACTGTGAGCGGTATCACCGCTAATCGAACGCTCAGTCTCAAGGTCAAACAGAAGGACGGCCAGGAGCCGGTGTATTCGATCCTCATCACGGTGTCTGGCAGTGGCGGCGGGACGCCGGGACTCACGGGCTGGAACCCGAAGTTCAAGGCCGGCACCACGGCCTGGGATTCGCCCGACACCTGCACCGAGTTGAGCAGCGCCGGCGGCAGTTGCACCTACTACTGGACCGGCCTGGAGGGCGCACAGGGGATTTGGATTCGCGTCGAGCCGCGCGATGTGGCCTGTGCCGCCACATCAGGCGTGAACGTGGATCCGGGCGATGCTGCCAGTGGCTGGCGCGCACTCAGCGGGCCGACCGGCTCACTGACCATCAAGTTCAATAGCACCGGCGGACACGTGATCATCCTGAGAGCCAAGCGCGATAACAACGAGTGGTATTGGAAGGATGAGAAGCCGATGAAGGTGCAACCCTGTGGCGGCGGCGGTGGCGGCGCCAATCCCACCAATACGCCGGTGCCAACCAACACGCCGGAAGCCACGCCGATCCCATAACTTTGCATATCCACATGCTTGATGATGTGACGCGCGTTCGGTCTCCGGCGCGCGTCATATCCATAAAGGCCAGGTGAGAAACTTGCACACACACAATCACACCCCTTTGGCAAACATGGCGAAATGGATTGCGCGAGGCGTCGTGCTGGCCGGCGTTGCGGCTATGCTCTCCTTCGTCGCCGCGCCAGTCGCAGCTGACGACGAAGAGATAGACCCTCCATCTGTGGAGACGCCTGTCGTGCTTGACGACTCATCAGCTGAGGTATCACCTTTGGCTGACACGCTTGCGCCGCAACAGCTCATCCCCAGGGCCTGGCTGCCTATCGTGATCAAGGGGCCTATGCCGGCAGCATTCGCCAAGCTATCGCCGGCGGCCAATGCCACCGGTATCCCGGCGACAGGCACGGTATTGTCATGGACTGTGTCGATGTGGGCTACGGTTTACGATGTGTGCATCAGCCAGTCTGTAGTCAGCCCATGTATCGATGGCAGCGCTTCGGGCGGTTTCACCCGCACCACCGGCGTGACCAACTGGGGCACCGGGCCGCTCGTGCCCGGCCAGATCTACTTCTGGCACGTGCGCGCCAGAAACGCGATCGGCATGATCTACTCGGACGGCGGCCTGGGGCAGACGCGCCAGTTCAGTGTCACGCCTTTGCCCGGCGCCTTCAACAAGAGCGGGCCGGGTAGCGGCACTACCGGCCATCCGGTCAGTGGAATCACGCTGACATGGGGCGCATCGCCGAATGCAACGGGCTATCAGGTATGTTTGAGCACTTCTGCGAGCGCGTGTATCAACCATTCCGGGTACAACTTCAATGTGGGCGCAGCCACAAGTTACAACACCGGCCCACTGGCGCCAGACACCACCTACTATTGGAACGTGCGCGCCATCAATAACAACGGCACTTCGGCTCAGTACGTGACGTACGCCAACGGCAACATCAACCAGGTGTGGAACTTTGCCACGTTGCCCCGGCCGGGAGCCTTCAACAAGCTGCAGCCGGCAAATGGCTCGGCGCCCAGTAATGCCACGTTGTCGTGGTCGCCGTCTGTCGGCGCCGCCGGCTATCGGGTGTGCCTGAACACCAGCCCATCGCCTTGCGTGGGCGCAGGAGGCGGGTTCACGATTGATACAGCCAACACCACCTATAACGCCAGCGGATTGACGCCGGGCGCCACCTACTTCTGGCATGTGCGCGCCTACAACGCCGGCGGCGTGACCTACTCCGACAACAGCGATATTGCCGTGTGGAATTTCCTGGCGCCGGCGGCTTCCGGCGGCACAGACCCGTGCAACGCCGGCGCTGCGTCTCAGAACACCGATTACACCACCCCACAAGACCGCACAGACATCTACTACGCGCTGGTCGTCAATCAGGCCTCCACAGTAGATCTTTCGATCACTGGCGCCACAGGGCAACTCCAGTTCCGCACGCCGAATCTGAGCACATGCCCCAGCCATACGACCAGCTTGATTGACTACGAGCCGGTTGCCAGCGGGGCCGCCTCGATCCGCTACTACAACGTAACCCCGGGCACGTACTACGTCCGGATCGCCACAACGACGCCGGGCAGCAATAATGTGACCTTCCGCTGGAGCGCGACGCCCGGCTATACCTTCCTGGAGCCGAACAACACCGCCTGCGCGCCGGCAACGATTAATCTGGACACTACCTACACGGCCTACCCGGAGAACAGCCGGCCCGATCTCGACCTTGGCTCGGGCGTCGGCGCCGAAAACGACTTCTATCAGTTCACGTTGAGCGCGCAGACGACGGTCCAGATTCAGTTCAGCGCCTACAATGGCGGCCAGCGACAGGTGCAATTGCGCGGCGGCGCATGCGCCACGCACAGCCTGGTCGATGGTTCAGCTTTCGTCGCCAACGCGTTGTCCGGCACGATTCAACGTACCCTGGCAGCTGGCACGTACTGGGTGCGCTTCGTGACGCTTGACGGCACTCAGAGCCGCACGCCGTACACGTTGCGGGTTGCCACCAGTAGCGGGTCGCCTCGCGTGGACACCTGCAATCCGTCCGGCTCGCCCAACTGCGAGTTGCAGCCCGGCCCCAATGCCACCATCTACTGGTTCAACATGCCCAGCGGCACATCGTTGACGCTCCGCCTCGACGGCCAAACGATCTCTGGTGGAACATGCGGCAGCCAGGCTCAGGGGCGGCTATATGGGCCGGTGACTATTAGTGTCAGTGGCAACGGATCGTACACGTTCAACAACGTGGGCAACGGCTACTACGCTGCCGGCGCTAGTTGGAGTGGGTCCGCCAGCGGCGCTGACTCGAAACCGCTCAAGATCGGTTGCACCTTCGCGCTTGCCGAGGAGGAGGTGCTTGGCCCGCCCTCACCAGGCAACCAGACCGGAACAGATGGCGTTGTCCCCAGGCCAACGCCTATTCCAATGCCGGGCGAGACGCCGACACCAACACCCACGCCGCCGCTTATCGTTACGCCGATCCCATAGCGATAGCGCGATGTTCCTGCTCTCCGGCTCTGCCTGAAGTGCCCCCAGGCGGAGCCGGAGAGCTTGTTGACCTTGATGGAGCGTTAAGTCTATGGCAGTGACACGCATCTCAGGCCGGGCCTGGGTCTATGGTGACGATGTCAACACCGATGTCATCTTCCCCGGCAAGTACACCTACACCGTGACCAATATCAACGACTTTGCTCAGCACGCGCTGGAAGATCTGGACCCGGATTTTGCCCGGCAGGTTCAACCCGACGACATCATCGTTGGGGGAAGCAACTTTGGCTGTGGATCGTCGCGCGAGCAGGCCGCTGTGTGCATCAAGCTGAGCGGCGTGCGTGTGATCATCGCCCAATCGTTTGCGCGTATCTTTTTCCGCAACTGCGTGAACAACGGCGTGCTGCCAATTGTCTGTCCGCCGGCGGTTGATGCCATTCAAAAATGGGACACTGTCACCGTTGACCTGCCCGCCGGCATCATTACAACGCCGCGCGGCGCGTTCGAATTCCCACCCCTGTCACCATCGGTCATGGCTATCGTGGATGCCGGTGGCCTGATTCCGATGCTACGGCGCAAACTGGGCACCGAGCATTTGCCGATGCCAGAAGTCGCCTTTGGCGGCAAGGATTAGCGCGCCACTCGCGCGCGCCGGACCCAGGCCTGCGCCGCCAGTCCTGCCCATATCACGATGCCGGCTGCGCTCAACGCAAGCCCCTGTGACACGCTGATCGGCTGATAGCTCAGCACAACCCGGCTTGGGCCGGCCGGCGCTTCGATTGCCCGAAACAGAATGTCGGTGCAGGATATGGTTGCCGGCCGGCCGTTTACCTCAGCCGTCCAGCCTGGATAGCAGGCATCGCGCAGCACCAACTGACCCGCGCGCGCTGCCTGAACCTCGATCTCGATCCGTTCCGGCAGCTCTGACACAATGCGCGCGTTGCCCACGCGCGCGCCAGACTGATCCCGCACCAACACCCGTTGCGCGGGATGTGTGCGCTCGTAGATTTTCACATCGCCCGAGTAGGCCAGCCGCAGATCGCGCTCTGTGCGCGCCAGTTGCGTCAGGAACGCGCCGGCGTCTTCGTCGATGCTGGCCAGCCCCCGCACAACGAGTGAAGGCGCGGTTGGCGTGAGGGTGATGGCGGTCGGCGAGGCGCGCGTTCCCAGGCTCAATCGCAAGGCAAAGAATGGCCGGCTGATAGCTTCGGTGGCGATCAGATCGATCAAACGGGATGTCTGCCCCGGCATGTCGATGCGCGCCTCTGCAAGCAGGTCGCCGGGCCGGCTGCCGGGCGCGCTCAGCGCCACGCCAAGCGATGTTGACTCAAACGGTTCGAGTGGGAATGTGGCCGGCTGTGTCAGCGCATGGGTGAACTGAAAATCGTAGAACACGTTGTCGATGGGCACATTGAGCGTCTTGTCCACGATGATGTGCCGCACCGCCATCTGCGACAGCCACGCGCTGTCGGGCACGTCGGTGAGAAATTCGCGCAGCCGGCCATCTTGCGTGCGCGCGTCCTCGCGCGGCGCGAACTGAGACACAAATTCGGCATAGCGTTTCAACGGCAGCAATCCGCCGTCGTAGCCGTCCACGCTCGGCAGCCGGTAGTACAGCGCCAGGTTGGGCGACAGGATTTCCTTGTGCTTGGAGGCAATGATGCGATCGTACAGCTCATCTGCGCTCAACTGACCCTGATAGATCAGCCGCTGTTCGGGCAGATCGCCGGGGTCAAAGAACAAGCCCGACAGCGCCAGGATACGCCCTCCCTCAGCCGTTTGCGCGCTTGAAAGGGCTTGTCCGGCCAGCAAGTGCGCGGTGGCCGGGCGCAGCCCGGTGATTGCTTCACGATCGGATGCCCGCGCATAGGGCTGAAATTGCGCTGCTGCGAGCAGCTCTGCCGATAAAGCAACCAACCACCCGATCCGCCAGATTGCCCCGGCGCGAACGTTCATGGGCACGATGAGCAGGCCGGCTCCCCATAGCGTGACGCCAGCAACGCCGGCCAGCCAGCCTGTCAGCACAGAGGAGGCCGGCACAGCCCGATACTCTGGCTCTGGCGAGATACGCGCGCCCAACCACACGCCCAGCGCGCCCATTGCGACCAACGCACACCACGACAGCAGCCAGCTCACGATCAGCCGGCGCGACACACCCTCCCACAGCGCCTGTGTCCCCAGTCCCACCAGCATCGAGACGCCGATTGCCAGTAACACCAGCCAGCGCGCCTGCGCCCGGAACAGATTAAAGCCCGGCGCAACCTGATACAGGATTCCAAACAGGGGCGTCGCAATGCCCAGCGCCAGCGCAAAACCTGCGACCGTCAGGGCCAGCGCCGAGACAATCCCCCGATTGAGGCGGGCTGGTGTTTCGGTCGGCGCCCTGCGTCGGCGTGCGTGTAACCCTGCCAGCACGCCCAGCAGTGCCAACGCCAGGCCGGCTGCGCCAAAGTACACCACATATTCGGCAAATAGCGGATCGCCATAGGTGGGCATCAGCGCGCGCGCAATCACCCAGGGCCGCCAGGAGAATGACCCCACTTCGTTGTAAGGCAGTCCGCCGGAACGCGCAGAGTGCGCCGCCAGTTCCAGCGTTGGGATCAATTGCGCCCCCGAAAGCGCAATGCCCAGAATGCCGGCCGCGCCACACGTTGTAAATAGCATGAGCGTGGCGCTGATGTTGGAGCCGCCGACAGCGCGGCGTGTGTCGACCGGCGCAATGACCAGCGTGATGGCAGTTAGCCCAAGCGCAACCAGGCAGATGTACAGAGACTGGGTATGGCCGGCGAAGACTTGCAGCGCAATGAGCGCAGCCAGCGCAAGCGTCGTGCGCAGCGCATTGCCCCGCCGCAGCAGGAACAGGCACATCATCTGCCAGGGCAGCCATGCCAGCGCCTGAAGCTGGTTCAGGTGTTCTACCTGCGCGCCGAGATAACCGCCCAATCCAAAAGCCAGTCCACTTGCCAGCGCCGCCGGCCTTGCCAGTCGCATCCCTCGCCGCGCCAGCGCATACATCCCCAGGCCGGCCAGGCACAGATGCAGCGCAATGTTCCATGAGACGGCCTGTTCCACCGGCATCCAGGCTGTCAACACGTTGAACGGGTAGAAGAAGCCGGCCTGTGAGTTGGCGAGGAATGGCGCGCCCATGAATGTGTGTGGATTCCACAGCGGCAGGCGGCCCGCGCGAATTGCCGCTGAAGCAAACTCGCGCAACGGATAAAAGTAGAGCAGCAAATCTCCTCGCGCAATAGCCCGATCTCCCAACGTGAGTTTCCAGGTTGCCAGGCCGATAGCCATCACGATCAACGCCGGCGCAGTCAGGCGCGGCCAGGCTCGCAGGGCAGACATGAAAGTGGCGCGAGAACGATCCATGCGGCGCGATGATATCATCAGCAACAGCCTGTGATAGAATCGCACGTCGGCAAAACCGACTAGGTGAGCGCGCGGAGACACCCGCGCGCTTGTCTGTCAAATCGTCAAGGAGAAACTGTGGAAGAGAACGTCGTTCCAAGCGTAGCCGGGACTGAAGGCGAAGCCGCTTCGTCTGCCTCCCCCCGGCCAAAGCCTCGC
>DAOUDB010000362.1:0-15012 GCA_034431495.1 Thermoflexales bacterium | reverse complement strand
CATGGGGATGCCCTCTTTCAGTTTGGCGCATTATGCGGCAGACTGGCAATCTGTGGGAAAATGCCAGCCTATGCAAGTTGAAGAGAACGTTGCGCCAGCTATCGCCGGCGCGCCCACCGATGCAACCACTGACCAACTCACTCGCGGCGCGAGCATCCTCAGAGATATCGCCGAGACGATCGCCCTGTTTCTGGTGGTGTTCACGCTGTCACAGGTGTTTCTGGGGAACTTCATGATCGAACAGGTGAGCGCAGTGCCCAACTTCATGCCGGGCGAGCGCATCCTGGTGGACAAAGTGATCTACAAGTTTGCCGGCCTGCACCGGGGCGATATGATCGTGGGCAAGTGGCCCAACGATTCCACCGATGTCTTTAAGCGGGTGATCGGGTTGCCCGGCGAGCGCGTGGAAATCCGCGACAACCACGTGTTCATCAATGGCCAGATGATCCAGGAGCCATACTTACTGGCGCCGGACGCTGTGATCGGCACGCGCTCGTTCGAGCACGCCTGGGTGCTGGGGCCGGATGAGTACTTTGTCATGGGCGACAATCGCATGCACAGTGGCGACTCGCGCTCGCGCGGGCCGATGAAAGCCGAGGACATCGTGGGCCGGGCCTGGCTGCGCTACTGGCCATTGTCTGACTTCCTGCTCATCCCCGGCGTGAACTACAGCAACTGACATCGCTCGTCACTCGTAATCCTTGATTCGTCATTCGCAATTCGCCCACTCGCCATGCTGGAAAACCTGCGCCAACACGTCTACGAACTGCATATGGAGTTGCCCCGCCACAACCTGGTGGTATGGACAATGGGCAACGTCAGCGTCCGCGACCCGCAAAGCAATCTGGTTGTCATCAAGCCAAGCGGCGTGCGCTACGAGCATCTGAAGCCGGAAGACATGGTCATCACCGATCTGGCAGGGAAAGTGGTGGAGGGCCGGCTGAAATACTCCAGCGACACGCTGACGCATCTGTACGTGTATCGCCACCGGCCGGACGTGAACGGCATCGTGCACACCCACTCTACCTTTGCCACCGCGTTCGCGGCAGTGGGCAAGCCGATCCCCTGTTTTCTAACCGGCACCGCCGATGAGTTCGGCGGCGAAATCCCGGTGGGCGAATTTACGTTGATCGGCACCGAGTCGATCGGCGAGATCATCGTGCGCCGCATCGGCAAGAGCAAGGCCATCGTGATGCAGAACCACGGCGTGTTCACCATCGGCAAAACCGGCGAAGACGCGGTGAAGGCGGCCGTGATGTGCGAAGACGCCGCGCGCACCTCGTTCTATGCGCTGCAACTGGGGACGCCCATCCCCATCGCCCCAGAAGACATCGCCCGGCTGAACGACCGCTACACCCACGTGTACGGCAACAAGGCGTAGGGCGCGCTGCACTTCAGGCCGGATTGGGACGCAGCACCGGCGCGACGCGCTCTGACAGCGGCAACAGCGGGGCATGCGTGCAACCAGGCTCGCGCTGATACCAGTAGGTCGTGGTCGCATAGTCAACCCAGCCGGCACCGCGCGCACGGCGCTCGGCCAGCCGGCGATGGAAGTCGGTGTTGTCGCGGAATTCGTGCGACCAGTCGATGCGCCAGTCGAGGCTGCGCTCGAAGCGAATCGCGTTGCGCGCGTGGAAACGATAGATGCTCAGCATGGACGGCGTCTTGTTGCGCACGAAGTTGATTCCGTTGTGCAGGCCGACAAATGGGCGCTGGAATCCCCAACTGAACCCGAACGAATCCTCGGTGCCCAGATAATCAGCGCGAGGATCTGCCTCACCGTCGATGCGCACTTCGTTGTTGCCTTCCATCACGAACATGAAGTCATCGAACATCGGCTCGTCGGTGCACACGCTCCAGGCCCGGCCGATCAGATGGCCGCACCCATCGATATGAAAGAATGGCTCGTCAGTCTGACTGTGCAACTGGAAGGCGAAGCGCCTCCACATGGCATGGAAGTAGCCGAGCGTGGAATCCCAGGCCGGCAGCCGTTCGAACTCGACGAAGCTGTAATTACCCAGGTTGTACGGCGTTTGGTTGCTCAGCACGACCCGTGCCGAACCTTCGAAGGGCATGGGGATAAAACAGTTGTATGACTCCGGCGCTTTCTCGACGAAGGGCGTGCTGAAGTGCTGCGCCCGCCCCCCACAGCCATCGGCGAAGAAATCGCCCAGCGGGACGCGCACAGCCGGCTCGCGCTGGCCGTTGTAGCACACCTCGATCAACACACCACGGGCGGCCAGGGCGCTGCGCTCTTCGGGCATCAGGTCAGGGTTGGGCGTCCAGAATTGTTCGCCGGGGATGACGTGCTGAGTCGTGTGGATGCAGGTAATTACCGCCGGCCCTTCGATATTGGCAATCGTGATCGCCCGGCCGGCATCCAGCATTTCCAGATCAGGATAGGCATCATAGGCCCAGCCGCCGTTGGACAGACCGAATCTATGGCGCGGTGCGATGCGCGCGAGTTGTAGCCAATCATTCATAAAAGCCTCCTCCTGGATAGGGTGGCCTGCCTATCGCGGCCGCAGACGCGGCCACTCCAGTTCGATGCCCTGCGCGATCAACAGCGTTTGAAAATCGTGGAGCAGGTCGGCGCTGTGGCGTGTCTGGCGCGGAACGATGTTGCGTTGCAGGCAGAAGGCGGCCAACAGGCCGGCTGCCTCGCCGATGTTCCACTCCACCGGATGAAGCCGATAGCAGCCATTCGTGATGTGGGTCACGCCGAGATTCTTGCAGGCCGGCAACACATTCTCTACACGCACCGGCAACAAGGCGCCCAGCGGAATCTGAAACGGCAGCGACGAGATGTCGATGTAGTTATCGCCGCCGGTGCTGGGGTGCAAGTCGATGCGGTACGACCCTACCCCAACGCTGTCGCCGAACTGCACGGCATCGCGCCCGCCACGTGCTTCGGTCCCGACATGCTGTTCCAACACGGTGAACACAGCCTTGATCCGGCGCGACTCGCGGATGTACGGGTACATCGCCAGGCCGTCGTCCGTGCCGGTCATGTCGGGCCGCAAATAAAGACCCGGATAGCCGATCCCGCCATCGGGTCGCGGCGCCTCGGTCTGCAACCAGTACAACAGGCTGAGCGACAACTGGCGCGCTTCTTCCAGATAGCGTTCGACAACGTCCTCCGGCTGGTCGATGATGTTGCCTTCCCAGTAATCGTTCTGCGGCCAGTTCACCAGCGTCACTTCGTGCGGGCGGTCGCCGGTTGGAATCCAGTGGTCGCGGCACAGGATGCGCCGATAGCACCACAGCGAGTCCTGCAGATTGTCCGACTCGTGCGGGAACAACACGCGCTTGACCGGCTTCAACTCGACGGGCTGGGTGTGCCACCAGTCCAGCATTTTGCCCATGCCCCAGGCCGGCGTCAGGCGCGGGGCATAGTCGCGCCAGCGGTCGTATTGGGCGGGCCTGTCGATCACACGGTGACTGCCAGGGTCATGCGCCATCGGAAAGCACCAGGTGAAGGACTGCACGTTGCCGGGCTGGGCCGGGCCGGCCACCGCGTGCGGCTCGCCGGTATCGTCGCGCGACTCTGCGCCGGCCACATACTCCACGCCGGCCAGCGGCAACAGGTCGCCCAGCTCAGTCGCGTCGAGGATGTAGTCGGCGCTGATCGTCTCCGCGTCGCCGGTGTCGAGGTGGCGCAGGGTCACCGCGCGCACACGGTCACCATCGGCATCAGCAGCGATGGGTTTGCGGCGCAGGCGCACATCGAGCAGGCCGGCGCTGCGAGACGCAGCCATCATCTGCTCCAGCACAGCCAGACCGACGCGCGGCTCGTGGCACAGGCGTGAGACGTAGCCGTTGCCAGGGTTGAGGTAGGGATCGGCGCGAGCGGCAGGCGTGAGCGGGTAATGCCGGCGGTAGTACTGGCGCACGCCGTCGCGGAACTGGCGGTAACGGCGCGTGCATCCAAACTGCTCGATCCACGGATGCTCATCGGGCGGGACGGCCTGCGCGGTGAGTTGGCCGCCGATCCAACGCGTCTCGTCGGTCAGGATGACACGCAAGCCCAGCGAGGTAGCGGCAAGGGCAGCAGCGCACCCACCGACACCAGCGCCGACGATCAGAATATCAGTGTGCAAATCAGACATGGGATATCTCCATCGAACGGGGTTGAGCGGGGTCTTCGATCACCCGGCGCGCCTGCCCCATGCCCTGCGTGGTCAGCCGGCCCACGCCGGCATAGAAGGCAAAGTCGGCCAGCACATTCATCAGGCTGAGCCAGTAGCGATCCCTGTTGGTGGCGACAAAGCGCGCGCCACCCACGAAGCCGATCTGAACGTTGCCGTGCTTGCCGCGCACCATGCGCGTGCGGCCGCGATATTGGCTGATGGCCATGCACTCTTCGGCAAAGCGACGGGTTTCATCCGGCATGGCTATCGGCGCAAAGGCGTTCCATTTGTCGAGCAGGCTGCCAAACACACTGCCGGGCAGCGGCAGGGGCAGATTCTGCCCTTTGGCGCGAAAGGCGGTTGGCGAGACGAAGCGCAGGTCGAGCCGCGCAGCCGGCACGTCGCGGGCGAGCAGATAGGGCGCGCTGAGTTGCTCGTAGCCGGCGCTGCCAGCATAGGGATGCGCGGCAGGGTCGAGCGCCGCGCCGGTGACGCGAAACGGGGTGTCTTCCAGTTGAATGGTCAGTGGGCCGGACTGAGCGCGGGCAGCCAGCGCGAACAGGAATTGAGAAACGGGCGCGGACAGGCCGGTGTAGCGAATCCACAGCGCGTCGCCGGGAGCGATCATCAGCGTCTCTGCGCGCCGCCGGCCGCCAAACACGTTGGAGCAGGTGAACGGCTTGAGGTCGTCATCCTGATGCAGGGATTCTGCCAGCGCGGGGTCGTGCTCGGACATCAGCCGAAGAAAGAGCGCGTGCGACGCGCGGCCCAGATCGCGCGGCAACTCGGCCGGCGCATCGCGGGTGAACTGAAGCACGAGGGCGGTCAGCATTGGGTTGAGGGTTGTGGGTTAGCGGGTGGCGCGCGCGGCATCGCGGCGCGCCTGAAGATTTAAGATTTCTGCCACCTCGAAGCGGGGGGGCAGGGCGTCTTTGATGGGACGCAGCCTCAGACACGGGGGAAAGTAACCCATGCGCCCATGCAGGTCGGCCAGCAACAGCGCGGTGATGAAATTGAGGCTGGGCAGGTTGACAAGTATGGATTCTGTCTGCCACTGTTCGGCGGTCAGGCCGACGCGGGCCAGCAGCGCGTCGAGCTGGGGGGCGAAGGGCTGCTGGGGGTCAAACTGGGCCGGCAGGTGGATTTCGCGGGCGATCGGCTGGCCGGCCAGCGATTCGATCTGCTCGCGCTGCGGGTCGGTGAGTGGGTGGGCGAAGTTGAGGAGAATCATAGATGAGTTTGGATTTGGGATTTAGGATTTTGGATTCTTCGACTGCGCCGCCTTGAGCAGGGCATCTAAGATACACCCCACATCGCAGCCAGCCGGCGCACAGGCGACAGAACACTCTGTTGGGCTTTCGCAGAGATTTTTCTGGGAGCCATGACGCCTTCCTGATGGCCGGCATGAGCCAGCGTATTCCGCACTGCCTGAATTCCCTGGGACAGATCTATCAGCGTTCTGCGCTCTGCTTCAGACCACTCCTCCCAGATTCGTCTGCCTGCATCGTTCAGACTGGCAATTGCGGCGCTGTCACTGGTGCGCGCGGCGCGCTCTACGCCAGTGATTGCCCGGGCATAGACATCTTCCCGCTCTCCCTTCTTCAAAGTGAAGGCATCGCCTAATCGGAAAATAACAGCATTAATCATCCACTCCCGCGCCAGCGTCATAGCCTGCACAAACTGGTTGTTCTGGAAATACCACTCGATCAACTTCAACTGAGAATTCAGCATTTTTGAGAAATTCTCACCGGCGCCGGCAGTGAACGCATCAAAAGTGCCTGTGACACGCTGCCGCAGCAAATCAAAGGGCAGCGCGGTCTGGCTCAGATCCTCCTGAGCATTCTGCAAATCACGCCCAAGCTGTTTTGCGCTGCGCGCGAGATCGAACGGCTGACACAACAGCGCGCCCAGCGACACATCAGTCAAAGTGTCCATTGCCCGTTTGACAACGGGCGATGGCTGCCGATTGGCTGCGAACAGGTGCGCCATTGGGCGGGCATCGCCGGTCTGGGCAAATCTGTCTGCCGCGCCTGCCCATTCCAGAAGAACCAGCATGGGGGTCAGATCAAACATCGGGGTGCGTGAGGGCTGAACGCTCTTATCCCGCACATCGAACGCACCATAGAGCACGTGTTTGATCGACGCATTGACACCGGACCGCAAAAAGGCAGCCACCAGCAACCCGATGAGCGGAAAGGACCGCAGCCCGTGCGTAATGTCAAACGCGACTTCATCGCCGGCTTTTACCGCAGCCGTGACGGACTGAAATATCTGCCAGAGTTGCTGCTGGTTACTCCCGAGTGGAATCGGCTGCGGATTCACTTCGACCTGGGACGGAAGACTATTCCTGAAGTCATCGAAGACCTCCTGCGCATCTTCGGTCAGGAAAGTGATCACACTGGCAGGCTTCAAAAAATGACAGGAAGCTGCCGGCGCAAAGCAGGTGGTGTGTTCGGCTTCGCCCCAGACATAGGTTGTCTCTTGATACTTTCCCACGCCCAGAAATGTGAGCAGTTTCACAGGTTCACTCCTTTGCGAGTGTCAGAATCAAACCGTCCGGCGACTCATCCTGTCCTACTGCCGTCTCGCCGTGACCTTCAGCCAGCCCGGCGGCACACCCAGACGGTCACCCTGCTTTGTCAGATGCCGGGCAACAGGGAAGTTCTGGCCGCGCTCATATCCGCGTGATTCCCCCTTCCCGCCCCGGTCGAGATAAAAATCGCGCACAACCTGCTCCAGCAATTCACTGTCGTTGGACAGGCCGCCCAGCACGCTCTTGGCTCGCCAGCCGGTGAGAAAGCCCACCTGCGTGACAAAGACTGTCTTGCCATAGTCTGCGCCGGCCATCTCATCCCTGAGTTGCTTGTAGAAACCGAGCGCCATCACATCTCCGCGGTCGGCATGATAATTGAACTCCTGCTCGACACGCGCCTGGGCTGTGAAATGGGCAGCCGCCACAAAGCGCCGCACAACGCCCGTCGCATCCGACTCAAAACCCATCTTATCGGCCAGCGTCTTCAACAGATGCAGATCGAGTCGCACCGCCCCGGCCAGCCGTGTGCCAGGTCTGATTGCCTCCACGTCGATCTCCAGTCCCGGCACAACCTGCACCCGTTGCAGGCTCAGGGATCCCTCGGGGGCCGGCTGTGTGTCTGCAACCGCCAATGCCCTGAACAGGCTGTAATTCGGCTCCTGTCGCGCTTCGCGGGCCCTGGCACCCACCGCGAAGCGTCGCTCGATGGCGTTCGCCGCCGACTTGGCCGCCCGCGCATCACGCTCATCGCTCATCGCCGGCCCAATGTCGGCGCGCGTGAAGGAATGGTGCTTGACCCCCTCGATCAGCGTGCGCATCAGCGCGGTGCGGAGCGCGCCCTTCAATGACGATCCGGGCAGATAGGCCTGCCCGTGCACCGTCTTGATATGCTCGTTGATCTCGTTCATGGCCGGGTCGCCGGCATAGCGATACAACGTGTACTCGGGGTGCTTCGACAGGTCCACATCCTGAACAAGATCGGCCAGCGTGCCAGCAAGCAACAGGCGCTGCTGGCGCTCATCATCCGGCCAGCGCTCGTTGAGAATTGCCTGGTCGTTGAGCCGATAGGTCACCCCGCGCTGATGAACAAAGTCATACCCGCGCAGCAACTTTTTGCCATTGCCCACATGCAGCGGCGTGAGCACTTCGATATCAAGCTGGTAGTTCAGGCTAATGTCACTGCTCATGGCTTGTCAGCGCCTCCTCGGCCACCGGCAGCACAAAGGCCCGCCCATAGCGATACACCGGGCGCGACATCACCTTTTCGGGCGTAATGTCCACCAGATGCCCCGCCGCCGGCAAACCAACACATGACCCCGCCGCCACAAGGCGCACCGTCCTGCGCCGCCAGGGTTTGCCGCTGTCATCCTGACACCAGCCACCCACCGTCACAAGGCTGTAGGCGCTGCGCGGCGCTTGCAGGGCGGTGGCGATCTCTACCGCTCCCGCCGGCGCATAACGCGACAAAACAACGCCGTAGCCACGGCTTGGCAGGGTCACATCCGGCGCGACGCGGGTCGAGAGCGTAAACGCGCCATGTCCCACCGAGCGCAATCCGCCAAGGCCTTCGTCCTGCAAGGCATTCAAGCTATCCACGATCCAGCTCGCGCCGGTCCCCTGCACCATTCCCCACAGTCCGCAACCCGGCGCGAACACCAGTCGGCCGGAGTGAAAGAGATTCGAGACGTTCGCCGCGCGATCGACGGTCACGCGAGGGACAATCTGGGATTGCCACAGGCGCAGTTCGCCATTCGCGCCGCCCAGGCGCGCGCCAAGCTGCGACACTTCGGATTGCGTCATCCAGACCGTGCCGCCCTGCGCAAAATTTTTCGCCGAGTCAAATTCGTCACCCACAGGACGACCGGCGACCAGCTTTTGAAACAGGCTCTCGGACACCCAGCGGACGCGCCTGAGACGTTTGCCCTCCAGCGCCGGCCGGCCATGCCCTGCCACCGGCCAGACACCCATCGGAAAGGGATACAGGCGCACATCGCCGGCGCGCGGGAACGCTGAGGTCAGCAGCAGCGCGCCGGCGTCAGTCCGGCACTGCGCGATGCGCGCATCGACATCCGCGCCGGCCCGTCGCCACGCCATGACACATGCCGAGAAGAGTGAATCCGACGGAATGTGATCGAGCACCGCCTCGCGCTCGATGCCGATGAATTCACCCACGTGCAACGCCGCGCGGGGTTGCAGGTCGAAAATGATCATCCCTCACCCCGCAGGGAATGCCTGCGCCAGCCAGCCATTCAGTTCAGCGTCGGCAACCAGATCGCCCAGGTTGGGATATTCACGGCTTTTCTCACCGGTATAGGCAGCGCCGGCCTTGCGCTCAATCACCAGACGCCTGAACGCGACCTTGCCGCTGCCACGCGAACCGTGCCCGCCAAGATAGTCATCCTCCACCAATTGCAGCGCCGTCAGCACATGGCGGAACAACCGAATGTCATCGGGGTGATACACGTTGAACACCAGCTCCATGGGAGTGAACGTCACGCCGGCCGGCACACGCTCGATCTGGCGCGGCGTGGCGGCGCTCGTCACACGGTCGATAGCCGCCTCCCATTTGACTTCGGTGTAGGGCAGATCGGTCTTGGCCGCTTCGAGTCTGGCCGCGCTCTCGTCACTGAGCGGCACATCGCGCACGATCAGGCGATTGGGGTACTTTGCCCAGCTGCCAGCGTCACCTGTGACGCCGAATATTGGATTCACCCAGTACTGGTTGTAATCGAGTTCGGATTGCGCTGTGTGAATCGACACACGTCCACTACCATCGGATTTTCCCGGATTGATAACAGTGTTTTGCGGCGCGCCGGTCAGCTTCTCTGAAAGCGAGCGCATCTTGCCCTTGAGCGACGAGCCGGGGATGTAGGGCCGGCCATTCGTCACATTGCGAATCACCGGCAAATCGACTCCGCCGATTGACAAAGCTCCCATCGCACCGCCGATATGCAGACCGCTGAGCAGGTCAATCTGCCCGCGCACAATCAATCGCCCCATCAGCCTCACTGTTGTCATGCTGTCACCTCCTGCCGGCCTATGCGCTAGTTGGCGCCGCCTTTTTGCTTGTGATAGGCCACGATAGCCTCGAAGAAATCCACAAATCGCATAAACCGCTCCCGGCGCTCATCCTCGCTGCCCTTGACGCGGTTCAATGCTTCGATCAGGATGACATTCAGGCCGGAAAGATCGTTGCGCGCAGCGGTATAGGCAATTCTCGGCTTCAGCAGAATGGCGTCGCGGTATGCCTTCTGCTCATTGGTGGACCAGTTCAACTGAATCTGGCGCACCGAAGCGAAGATGCCGCGTATCTGGCTGCTCTTCACCTGCCACACGGCTTCGCCGATTTCCTCAGCAGCCGCGACCAGGTTGTCAACGTCGCCGCGCAGGATAATGGCGTCGTAATCCGGCTGCGGCAATCGCCGCGGTGAGCCGCCCGTTCCGGGTCTACCCATGTGCGTTACCTCCGTGTCTGTCAGGATTAATCATCGCGCGCCGCGCAACAAAATAACTGGTCGATGTGTCTGCGCGTGTCTCGCGCGCCCGTTCCGTGATCGATGCCGGCGCTATTCTCATTGCTGATCCTTCTGATCCTTTCCGCGCTCGCGGATCAGAAATTGGGCCCAGCGCGCGGACAAAGCGAGCGCATTCGTGCGCGCATCGGGCTGCACAAACTCGCGCTGAATCGCCTGCGCTTCAGCGATGACAGCGGCGCGGTCGCTGTCGTTCATTGCCGCGCGATCTTTGGCAGAAGGAGGCCGCAGCCTTTCAATCACGCGCGTCAACTGATAGGCAGCCAGCCACGTCGCGCGGGTGTAGCGCGTTTTCCGCTCCGCCACAGTCGCGCTGGACCGGCTACTACGTTGTCCGGCGGGCGATCCCGATCCGCTACCGCGCGTGTGTTCAACATGCAACTGCTGCATGTCCTGCAAGAGCGCACGAGAGACGATACCGCCCGGCCCGCACCAGCGTGCCAGGGCGTTCGCCCGGCGATGCGCCACAGCATAGGTCGCCCAGTCCAGCGTCTCACCCAGAAAGCAAATCGCATCTTTCGCAGCGCCGTTGCGCTCGTAACGCTTGGCTTCTTCCTCGGCTTCGCCGGCCATGCGCGCGGCCTGATACAGGGGGAAGTTGGCATCCACCAGGGCGATGCCGCCCGACAAAGTCACGGCCGGGTTGCCGGCAGTGTAAGCGCGGAAGGATTCTCGGATGCGCTGGGCATACTCGGCAATGGCATCCCACGCCCCTACCACAAACACATCATCGCCACCGGCATACTGGATGTACAACCGGTCTGTCTCGTCAGTCGGCTCTGCGGCCAGCGCCGGCAGCCATCCTTCAAAGAAGAGGCGCAGCGCAAACGACAGGCCGGCCACGCGCGCCAGTGATGCGCGCTTGCCATAGCCTTCGCGGAACAGCCGGCCCAGATTGTCCACATCCATCCGCAGCACCGCCCAGCGTTTGAGCCCCCGGCTGTCTTCGGCCAACTGGTCGAACAGCTTGGGCTGAGCCGCCTTATCGTCCCAGGGGACCAACCGGGCAAACGGATAGTAAAACGAGACCACCTCACGTCCCTCGAACCCAACCGGCAAGCGGGCCTCTTCTGCGGCAGGATCGGGAGTCAGGCGCGCCAGGCGCACAGGGCCGGCATCGCGCAGACTTGGCGTCCGCCGGCCGGCCTCGATCACTTCCACGGCCAGACCAAACATGCGCAACGCCGCGCGCCAACTGCGCACCCGCTCGGTGTTCAGCGGATCAACATCGAGCATGACAATGTGAGTGGCCTGACGCAGTTGCCGGCCCAGGTCCTCCAGACTCTCGACAAATGCCGACTTGGGCGTCGCGTCCTCCTCGGCGCGATACTGAGGTGTTAGTTCCTCGCCGGTCACACGGCAAAAGTCTATCTCTCCGCCGCTGTCAATCGGCGCGCCGATTTCACCGGCCAGCAATTCGGCGTCAACTGACGCAAATGGCCGGCGCTTGGCCCGGTTCAGCGCGGCAGACATGGCCTCACGCACGACGCCAAAGCGCTCAAATTGATCGGCGTCAAAAACATGGCTGTGTATCGTCACCCCCAGGGCCGCCCGGTGGGCGATCAACAGCCGGCGCTGAATCTCCGCCTGAACTTCCGGCACAATCCTCTGCGCGCTGGCCGGCGCCAGAATCTGAAAGCCGCCGCCGCCCACATACAAGGCATTGACGACCGGCAGATCGAGCCGGCGCAGAACATAGCGGGCTATGGCTTCGGTGAGCAACTGCACGTAGAACGAGCGCGCGCGCAGGCTTTTGGCTGCGCCATCCGACGCCAGCGTGTAAATAAAGGACTGAATGCCGCTCAGGTCTCCGCCAATCAGGGCAAGCCGGCCATCAGTCGAGCCGACCAGGCACGCCGCCACCGCCGACACGCTGCGCGCGTGATTGTAAAGCGACACATCACATGGGTCGCCATACCCCTGCGCAGGCACACACCAGGCAAAACGCATGGCGGCATCCAGTATCTGTTCCAGACATCCTTCCAGGCTAAGCGAGGCAGCAGCGCGCACTGCCGCCTGGAAACCGGCGCGCAGGGTATCGAAATTGCCCTCTGGCTGCGGTGTGGGAAACAGCGCGCTCGATGTAATCTGGAGCGGGCGCAGGGGAACGAATCGATCTGGCACAGAAGAAGCCGCGCCGTTTAAGGACAGCCGGCAGAATGGACTGAGCAACGCCGTCGGGCTGCTCTTCACAGCCGAACCGCCACGCGCGCACCATGTTGCCCGTTCCAGCAAGGCCGGCCCCAATGCCGATGAATACGCTTCAACGTCGTCCGGCCAGAATTTGCTCGTCCGCATGCTATACGCGAACCCCCCCAGCGCCGCTTTCCACACCGCTTGTTCCATTGGCTCTCCTGTGCGCGCGAGCGCGCGCCTATGCGCGTTGTTCCCTCATCATTCAGCGCCGGCTGAGCAGCGCGATCAACATTGTGAGCGGCCCGCAGGCCAACCCAAACACCAGCAGGAAGCGCGTCACCACCACAAACAGCGGCTCCACCGCTTTTTCGCCGATACCGTACGCAATGCCGGTAACATACTGGAAAATCGATGTTCCCAACATGCCGAACCCATACTGCGTCGTTATCAGGTACTGCACAACCCACAACGCACCCAACCCGGCTGCCAGCATTGCGCCAGTCCCCACGTGCCGGCCGAGCGACAACGGCATTGGCGGCGCCTGTGGCATCGGAGCAAAAACAGATTCTGCGGGATCAGATGCGGACGCAACAGGGATAGATTTTAGCTCAATATGATTCATGGCACAAAAGATAACAGGCGGCAGCGCAAAGCCCGCCCAACCCCCCGCATTCCTGAAGACTCTCAGCCTGCAAACAGCCCCGCCAGGAAGCCGACGATCAGCATCACAAACCCGATCCCCACCAGCGCCACGCCGGTCGCCATCGTCTTGTCCTCCAGCGCGGTCGGCGGACTCTCCTATCAGATCGAAGATACCGCTCATCTGACTGTTTCCCCTCCTTCCACGGGATCGCCGGCGCGGGCTGTCCTGCGCGCTACTTGAAGTCCGACAAGCCCGAAACGGCAGCGTGCAGTTCGACGCGCGCCGGCGGGCCGGCTGTTGTCACGTTCACCTCGACAGCAGCCCTGCCGCTGGCCGGCGCAAAGTCCAGAAAAGTGAACCCGCCCCCGATGATCTTCCCCGCAGCATCATAGGCAATCGCCGATACGCGCATCTGCGTGATGTCCTTCGCGTACGGGTTGAGAATCTGTCCCGTTACCCGTGATGCGTAGTCCCCGGCCAGATACACGACGTTCTCCGCGTCGAAAGACGGCAGCGCCTCCGATTTCACGTACTGGCCGGGATAGAGCTGCGCCTCCACGCGCTCGATCGCCGTGTTCTCGGCCAGATACAGATCGCCGGCCACACCCAGCGTCTGACCCGGCAACAACAACTCGATGTAACCCTCTTCCGCGCTGACCACCGTGCCGTCTGCCGCGTAGGCAGTCAGCCGGTACATCGAGCGTTCCACAGCATAGTTCGCGTTGGGGTTGCGCGCCAGGAACCCATAGCCGGCGCTCTGGCCGTCCTGACCAAACCCGGCGTCGATGATTGTCACTGCCTGCGCATCCGCCGGCTGGGCGCGCGCCGTGTTGAGCGTCGACAGACCTGACAGCGTTGCGTACACCTCCACGCGCGCCACCTGCGACAGGCCCTCAATCGACACACGGACGCCGGTCGCGCCGCCGGCCAGCAAAAAGTTCAGGTATGTGAACCCACCCCCGATGATCTGCCCTGCATCGTCATACGCCACCGCCGAAACAACCAGATTGGTGATGTCGCGGTCGAATGGATTGCTGAGCACCGCCGTGGCATAGCGGGAATAGCGGCCCTCGATGTACCTTGCCCGCTCCACCTCGATCCACGCGGTCGGCTCGAAGGCCGTTGCCTTGCCCTGGCTCAACTGCACTTCGATGCGCGAGAGCGCGACGCCCTCATCCAGATACATCGTGTCTGCGACGCCGATCTGCTGCCCGGGCAGCAGAAACTGGATGTAGCCCGAATCGGTTTCCACCACAGCGCCGGCATCATCATACGCGGCCAACTGATACTGCGTATTCTCAACCGCCAAGCCGGCGTTGGGATTTTCAACCAGGAAGGCGTACCCGACCTGCCGACCATCCTGGCCGAATCCCTGCGCCACCACACGCACGTCAACACGCGCAGCAGGCGGTTGGGTGGGCGCTGGCGCCGGCGTGGGCACCGATATGGGCGACGGGGTGACCGCAGCCTCAGGCAGGGCCGAGGGTGTGTTCAAATTCATCACGATCTCGATTGTGGGCGTTGGCCGGGACTGGGCCGCGTCGGCCAACTGCTCGGCAGTGGAGCCGCAGCCGGCCATCAGAAGGCCGGCGACAGTCAACGCCACGGCCAGACGGCCATGAGCATCGGGACATGAATGTGACAAATGGGAGACCAGGCGATTGGTATTGCGCATAGCCGCCAACTTATACGGATCGGCGGCGCAAATGGAATCCGTTCTTCCACGTATTAATTTCGTGACACATCGCGTCGCACGATCTGGAAACAAAACAACCCTCCCGCAGGTTTGTAACCTGCGAGAGGGTATCCCTTCGCCTTTCCAACCCAGCAGGAAAGCCGGCATCCATGCCGGCACCGCGTCTTAATGCCCCGGCGAGCATCATCTTCTTTCCACTGCAGTGAATAGCGCGGCTGCGGCGCGCCTGACCGAGTCTTAATGCCCCGGCGAGCATCATCTTCTTTCCACACGTTGCGAGGTACACCTTCGACCCGCTGTATGAGTCTTAATGCCCCGGCGAGCATCATCTTCTTTCCACG
>DAOUDB010000361.1:0-39111 GCA_034431495.1 Thermoflexales bacterium | reverse complement strand
AGGGAGAACCGTCTACCATGGCAAGAGTAAAGGGCGGCTTCAAGGCTCGCCGCCGCCACAATCGAATCCTGGCCATCACCAAGGGCCAGTTTGGCGCTCGCCACAAGCATATCCGGCGCGCCAAAGAAGCCAGCCTGCATGCTTTGTGGTATGCCTACCGTGACCGGCGTAACCGGCGTCGCGATCTGCGCCGGCTATGGATCACCCGCATCAACGCGGCGGCCCACCTCAATGGCACCACCTACAGCAAGCTGACCCACAGCATGAAGTCGGCCAACATCGGCCTCGATCGCAAAGTGCTGGCCGATCTGGCCGTGCACGACCCGGCCGCCTTCAAGGCCGTCGTCGATGCGGCCGGGATTGTGTAATCCGGTTGGCCGCAGGTTTCTGGCCTGCAACGAATGCTCGCCAGGCATTTGAAGCCCGCCACCCGGCGGGCTTTCTTATTGCGGAGAGCCGCATGTTCGTGTCGCCCCAGAACCCCCGCGTGAAGCTAGCTCGGCAATTGCAGCGCAGCCGCGATTTCCGCGAGGCAGAGGGGTTGTTTGTGGCCGAAGGCGCGCGGCTTGTGGGCGACCTCATTCAGGCCGGCATGCGCGCGGTGTTCGTCATTCTTTCGGATGTCCCCGCAGCGCAGGATTGGCGCGCCTCGCGCGACATCCCTGTTGACTATCTGGTCGTGTCCGAGCAAACCATGCGCGGGCTGTCCGGCGAAGTCACGCCGCCGGGAATTCTCGCGGTATTTCATATGCCGGCCGTTCCAGACCCTGCGGCGGCTCGTTCTGCGCCGACGATTCTGGTGCTGGATGGGCTGCGCGACCCTGGCAATCTGGGCGCGTGTCTGCGTGTGGCCGCCGGCGCAGACTGCCGGCATGTGTTGTTAGCGCCGGGTTGTGTCGATCTTTACAACCCGAAGGTCGTTCGCGGGGCTATGGGCGCGCACGCCCGCATTGTCGCGTGGCAATGCCCCTGGCCTGACATTCGGACGGTCTGCGAGGGCCGCGACGTTTGGGTGGCCGATGCGTCTGGCCGGCGCGACTATGACGCTGTGGACTGGCGACAGCCCAATGCTGTTGTGATTGGTGGCGAGGCCACCGGTATCTCGCTGGAAGCGCGCAGCCTGGCTACCGGCGCGCTGAGGATTCCACTGGCGAACCAAGTCGAATCGCTCAATGCAGCCGTTGCCTGTGGCGTGATCCTGTTCGAGGCTGCGCGGCAGCGGCGTCGGGCCTGAATGACGTTGCCGCCAACTTCTGATGCGCTCCTCAGCCGCTTATCATGTAATGGGATTGACAGCGGTTGCCGGGTTTGCTATACATGACCCGCGTTGGGGAGTAGCCGCCTGCGATGAGCAGGGCAGCCAATCGTCAGTACGGTGTCATCGACGCCCGGTTGGCATAGCGGTAACGTGCGGCAAGACCATCGCAGGCCTTGAGGCTTGCGTGTGGTCTTTTTTTTACCTGATGGCCGGTGGCGCGCAAGGAACGCAGTCGCGCCCGGAAAGCAAGGAGAAATACGATGGAGCCGGTTACGGTAGTAATGTTTGCAGCCGGGCTGCTGCTGCTGATTGCCGGCGGCGAATCGCTGGTGCGCGGGTCGTCGCGCCTGGCCGCATCGATCGGCGTCTCGCCGCTGGTGATCGGCCTGACAGTTGTCGCCTTTGGCACCAGCTCGCCGGAACTGGCTGTCAGCGTCGGGGCCGCCCTCAGCGGGCAGGCGGACATTGCGCTCGGCAATGTCGTCGGCAGCAGCATTTTGAACGTGCTGTTGATTCTTGGCCTGTCTGCCGTGATTGTGCCGCTGGTAGTGGCGCAACGGATCGTGCGCGTAGACGTGCCGTTGATGATCGGCGTAGCGGTCGTGGTGTATGTGTTTTGCCTGGACGGTGTGGTGGGCCGGCTTGAGGGCGCGCTGTTGTTCGGCGGCATTCTTGCCTACGTTGCGTTTGCGATCGCGCAAAGCCGGCGCGAAAGCCGCCAGATTCAGACCGAGTATGCGCAGGAGTTCAGCGCGCCCGGCTGGCCTAAGCTGGGCGGAGTCGCAGCCAATCTGGGACTGGTGGTGTTCGGCCTTGCCGCTCTGGCGCTCGGGTCGGCCTGGCTCGTCGCTGCCGCGGTCGATCTGGCCGTCGCGCTGGGTGTGAGCCAGGTCGTCATCGGGTTGACGATTGTGTCTATCGGCACATCTCTGCCGGAGATCGTCACGACGGTGATTGCGGGTCTGCGCGGCGAGCGTGATATCGCTGTCGGCAACGTCGTGGGTAGCAACTTGTTCAACATGTTGGCGGTGCTGGGCGCGGCGGGGATCGTGGCGCCGCAGGGCATTGTTGTGCCAGAGGCCGTGCTGCGTTTTGATCTGCCGGTGATGGTCGTGACGATGCTGGCTTGTCTGCCCATCTTCTTCACCGGCTATCGAATCGCCCGCTGGGAGGGCGCGCTGTTTTTGGCGTACTACGTGGCGTATACGGCTTATTTGCTTCTGGACGCGGCTCGCAGCGAATCGCTGCGCCTGTTTAGCAGCGTGATGATTTTCTTCGTCGCGCCGCTGACCGCAATCACGGTGGGCGTGGTGACCTGGCGAAGCGTGCGGGCCGGCAGGCGGGGGGAAGCGTGCTCGCCAGAGCGCGCCTCCTGGGCGGGTGAGTTGGCCTCACCGGGCAGCGAGGGTCCCCGTCAGGATGGATAACGAAGGTGGTGTGGCTGGAGAAACAACATGGATGGCGTGACGCTTGTTCTGTTTGTGATTGGTCTGGCGCTGCTTATCGTTGGCGCGGAAGCCCTCGTGCGCGGGGCGTCGCGCCTGGCAGCCGCTGTCGGCATCTCGCCGCTGGTGATCGGCCTGACTGTTGTTGCCTTCGGCACCAGCGCGCCTGAAATGGCGGTCAGTGTCGCCTCTTCGATCTCGGGACAGGCCGATCTTGCTATGGGCAATGTGGTCGGCAGCAATATCTTCAACATCCTGCTCATTCTGGGATTGTCTGCGCTTGTGGCGCCCTTGATCGTGTCGCAGCAGTTGGTGCGGCTTGATGTCCCTCTCATGATCGGCGTGTCTGTGCTGGTGATCTTGTTTGCGCTGGATGGCAACGTTGGCCGGCTCGAAGGTGTGCTTTTGTTCGCCAGCGTGGTCACTTACACTGCTTTTCTCATCATTCAGAGTCGCAGAGAGTCCAACAAGGCTGTTCAGCAGGAATACGAACAGGCGTATCGCGCCGGCGCGGGCGGGCCGGCTCAGGTCGTGCTCAATCTCGCGCTCATTGTTGCCGGGCTGGGCATGTTGGTTGTGGGATCGCGCTGGTTGGTGGATGGCGCGATCGCTGTCGCGCGTGTGCTTGGGGTGGACGAGGTTGTTATCGGGCTGACGATCGTGGCTGGCGGCACCTCGTTGCCTGAAGTGGCCACCTCTGTGATGGCCAGCATTCGCGGTGAGCGCGATATCGCCGTCGGCAATGCGGTGGGCAGCAACATCTTCAATCTGCTGTCGGTGCTGGGCCTGACAGCCATCGTTGCCCCCGCCGGCGTTGGCGTCGCGCCATCTCTGCTGGCGTTCGACATGCCGGTCATGCTGGTCGTGGCGATTGCCTGCCTGCCTGTTTTCTTCACCGGCTACACGATTGCCCGTTGGGAAGGACTGGTCTTTCTCGGCTACTATGTGGCCTACACGCTATACCTGATTTTCGACGCGACACAGCATGCGCTGTTGCCGGCTTTCAGCGGGATCATGCTGGCGTTCGTGTTGCCGATCACTGTTTTGACGCTCGCGGTGACGGTATTCAGGCAAATGCGCGCCCCGAACCTGTCCGGGCGCGCGCGCTGAGCGTGCGCGTTGAGCGTGCGCGTTGAGCGTGCGCACTCAGCGTGTCGAAGCGCGCATGAACAAGCCGGCCTTTTCCCCCCTGTCGCGGAGCAGGCCCGGTATGGTTGTCCCAGATACGTTGGAGTTGGCCTATTCATGGAACTGATCACGCTACCTCTGATTGCCTGTGCGCTTGGGTCGCTGGTCGCCGGCGTTCTCGCTGCAACGCCCATCGGTCAGCGCGTCCCAGCCCGCATGATGGGTTGGATGTTGGCGATTGCGCCGCTGGCGGCATTTGCGGCTCTGGCTGCGCAGTTACCGGCTGTTCTCAATGGACAGATTCTCACCTGGGTCATCGACTGGATGCCCACCCTGGGCATTCAGGCCGGATTGCGATTGGATGGACTCAGTTTGTTGTTTGCCCTACTGGTCAGCGGAATCGGTGTGCTGGTGGTGCTCTACGCCGGCTACTACTTCAGCCCTCATGCCGATCAATCGTCAAGCGTCGATTCCGCATCGTCAGCGCTCACACCCCACATCCACAATCCACAATCGCAGGACGGCCGCTTCTTCCTGTATCTGCTGCTTTTCATGACTTCGATGCTTGGGCTGGTGATGGCCGGCGATGTCATCATGCTGTTCGTGTTCTGGGAAGGCACCAGCATCACCTCATTTCTGCTGGTGGCTTACAAGAGCAAGGATGAGGCCGCCCGACGCGGCGCGTTTCGCGCCCTATTCATCACCGGCGGCGGTGGCGTGGCGCTGCTGGCGGGATTGGTGTTTGTGGCCGCGTTGAGTGGCAGCACGCAGTTTGATGTGATCTTGCGCAGCGGCGACGCGCTGCGCGCCAGCGATCTCTATCCCGTCATGCTCGGCCTGATTGCGTTGGGCGCGCTGACCAAGAGCGCGCAGGCCCCGGCGCACTTCTGGCTGCCCGGTGCGATGAGTGCCCCCGCGCCGGCATCCGCCTATCTCCATTCAGCCACCATGGTCAAGGCCGGCGTGTATTTGCTCGCTCGCCTGAATCCTGCCCTGGGGCAAACCGATCTGTGGTTCTGGCTCTTCAGTCTTGTGGGCGGCGCGACCATGCTGATCGGCGCTTATGTGGGCCTGAAGCAGCATGATCTGAAGGCGTTGCTGGCCTATTCCACAGTCAGTCAGTTGGGTGTGCTGGTCATGTTGATCGGCCAGGACACTGAAATTGCTTTCAAGGCGCTGGTGGTGAGCATTCTGGCGCACGCGATGTACAAGAGCGCCCTGTTCCTGGTGACCGGCATTGTGGACCACGAAGCCGGCACGCGCGATCTGCGTGAACTGGGTGGCCTGAGGCGCGCCATGCCGTTCACGTTTGTCGTCGCCACCATCGCCGGCCTCTCGATGGCCGGCCTGCCGCCGCTCTTCGGTTTCCTTGCCAAAGAAACCTTGTTGGCGACAGCGACTCATCCGAGTGTGCCGCCGGTCGTCGAAGTGATCTTTCCCGCGGCTGCGGTGCTGGCAGGCGCGCTGATTCTGGCTCAGGCCGGCCTGATTGTGCTGGATGGGTTTCTGGGGCGATCGCGCTCGGACATTCATCCGCACGAAGCGCCCTGGCCGATGTGGTTAGCGCCGGCCATCCCCGCGCTCGCTTCGCTGGCTGTCGGCATTTTGCCCGAGCCAGAGTGGTTGGCCGGCCTGTTGGCAAGCGCAGCGACCGCAGCCTGGGGCGATAAGGTCAAGGTTTCTCTGGCGTTGTGGACCGGAATCAATGTGCCGTTGATCTTGAGCATCGTGGCGGTTACGCTGGGTGTGATGTTGCTGGGCGCGCGTCATCGTGTTCGCCCGCTGCTCGAACAGCTTACCGGTCGCCTGAGTCTTGGCCCGCTTTACGATGGCGCGCTGTGGCTGATCGACCGCATGGCGTGGGCTGTGACGCGCGTGCAGACCGGCCGGCTGCGCCTGTATCTGGCGATCATGTTCATCAGCCTGGGCGCCATGCTGGTGATGATCGGCCGGCTGACTGTGCCCGCGCTCGGGCCGGTTGGCTTCGACACGCTCGATCAGCTTGCTCCCTTCCGAATTGCGCTGCTCATCGTGATTGCGCTGGCGGCGCTGGCCAGCGTCCTGCTGCGCAGCGACCTGTTTGCTATCTTTGCGCTGAGTGTGTCGGGTTTGGCCATTGCCGTGCTGATGAATCTGGAGCCGGCGCCCGACATTGCCCTGGTGCAGGTGGTAGTGGAAACCTTGACACTGGTGGTGCTGGTGCTGGCGCTGACCCGGCTGCCCCGCGAGCAGCGCGCCCGCGCCGCCGAGTTCACCTATCGCCAGTCGCGCCCCGGCCTGATCCGCGATGTGCTGATCGCGCTGGGCAGCGGCGCCGTGATGTTCGCCATTGTGCTGACGGCGCTTGTCACACGACCGCGCGACTCTCAGCTCACCCCTTTCTTCGAGCAAAATGCCAAACCGCTCACCAGCGCCAATGACATCGTGGGCGCTATTCTGGTTGATTTCCGCGCCTTCGACACCCTGATCGAAGTGGCGGTGTTTGCGGCGGCCGGCCTGGCGATCTACACCCTGCTGCGCTACGCTTCGCGCAAAGCCGGCGACCGTGACGAGCCGGCGCCACAGCCCGATCCCACCATGTTGCGATTTCGCGGCATCGCCAGCCCGCGCGCGTCTGCGTTTGTGCGCGCGCTGGCCAGGCTGCTCTTGCCGTTCTCGATGATTCTGGGCGCCTCGCATATCCTGCTTGGCCACGACCGGCCCGGCGACGGCTTCACTGCCGGTGTCATCATCAGCCTGGGTGTGGCGACCTGGTATGTCGTCTTTGGCTATGAAGCGACCCAGCGCGCGCTGACCTGGCTGCGCCCCAGAACGCTGATTGCAGCCGGCCTGGGCCTGGCGCTGGCGTCGGCTGTGGCAGCCTCGCTCGTCAACGGGGTGTTTTTCTCGCCGGTCGATTTCGGCAAGCTGATCGGCATCGCCCATCTCTTGCCGGCCGGCGTCTACTTCAGCACGGCGCTGCTGTTTGAGCTGGCAATTGCCCTCACCGTCACCGGCAGCGCGGTGGTGATTCTCGACACGCTCGGACACCCCAGAGACACCGACCGCGAGACAGAGCAGCAAATGGGCGAGATCGCCACACTCAGAGAACAAGGTGTTGTCACCCTGCCAGAGGAGAACAAAACATCATGATGGAAATACTCATCGCGCTCACGATCAGCTTTCTGTTTGCGATAGGCATCTTCCAACTCTTGCGCCGCAACCTGATTCGCTCGGCAATGGGCCTGGCGATCGTCACGAACGCCATTAACCTGTTTTTGCTGGCTGCCGGCGCGTATCGCGGCGAAGCGCCGGCCTACGCCAACGTGGTCGGCCAGCGCAGCGATGCGCTGCCCCAGGCCCTGATCCTGACGGCCATCGTCATCAGCCTGGGCGCGTTTGCGGTGGCGCTGGCTATGGTGTACGTGCTCTCGCTGCGCTACAAGACCAGCGACTCGGATGAAGTGAAGGGTCTGAAGCATTGAGGTGTTGTCGATGAATGAACTGCTTGCGCTTTTGCCGGTGATTGTGCCGCTGACGGCGGCGGTTGTGGCGGTGGCCTTGCGTCGCCGGCATCGCATCCAGTCGGCGTGGTCGTTTGGCGCGATGCTTACCTCACTGGTGTTCGCCGCGCTGCTGCTGGCCGATGTGTGGGGCCAGGGCCGGCCCCTCGTTTTTCAGCTTGGCGGCTGGCCGGCGCCCTTCGGTATCTCGCTGGTGGCCGATTTGTTGTCGGCGCTGATGGCGCTGATGTGTCAGCTTGTGCTGGCCGGCGGTTTTCTCTATGCGCTCGGATGCCGTGATCAGTGCGCGCAATACCCGATGTTCTACCCCCTCTTCCTGCTGCTGGCGACCGGTCTCACCGGCGCGATGCTGACCGGCGACCTGTTCAACCTGTTCGTGTTTGCCGAGTTGCTGGTCTTCTCGGGCGCAGCGCTCACGGCCATGTCCGATGACCGCTTCGGCGCAGAGGCGGCTTACAAGTATTTCTACATCAGCCTGGTGGCGTCGATTGCCCTGCTGTTGGCGTGTGGCAGCCTGTACGTGTCGTATGGCACGTTGAACATTGCCGACCTCGCGCAACGCATCGCCGCCGACCCATCGCCGCCGCTGGTGCTGCCGGCCATGGCGTTGCTGATGGCGTTCTTCATGGTCAAGGGAGCGGTGATGCCGTTTCATTTCTGGCAGCCAGACTTCCACACTGCCGCGCCGACACCCGTTCATGCCGTGCTGTCTTCGGTGGTCGTGAAGCTCGGCATCTACGGCTTTCTGCGCATGACGACCCTGTTGTTCCCGGCGCAGGCCGACGCAATCCGTGCGGTGTTGGTGGTGGCCGGCGCTGTTGGGGTGTGGTTTGGCGGCCTGGGCGCGGTGGGCACCTACGACGCCAAACGGATGCTGGCGTATTCGACGCTGGGCCAGTTGGGGTTCATCCTGGTGGCAATCGGGTGGGGCACGCCGTTGGCGCTGGCGGCTGCGATTGTGTACGCCTTCAACCACAGCCTGCTGAAGGCGGCCATGCTCATGCTGGCCGGCAGCGTCGCCAGCCGGGCGCCGGTGAAGACGGCCGCCTTCGATGTCATTACCGGCGTTGGCAAGAAAATGCCCCTGGCCGGCGTGCTGTTTCTGTTGGGCGGCATGGGGTTGGCCGGCATCCCGCCCCTCAACGGCTTCATCGGCAAGCTGATGCTGTTTCAAAGCGGCGTCCATGCGCAGTCCTGGCTCCCGCTGGCGGCTATCGGCCTGGCCGGCATTGTTACCCTGGTCTATGTGGTGCGCGCCTTTCAGCGCATCTGGTGGGTTCCCATGCCCGAAGGCACAAAGACCAAACCCTATGGCGATCGTTTGATTGCGCCGGCTATTCTGATCGGGCTGAGCCTGGCGTTGGGCATCTGGGCAGAACCGTTGTTGCGCCTGGCCTATGCGACGGTGGCCTGGCTCGGTATGCCGGAGCAATATGTGCGCGCTGTGCTGGGCGGCTGATGCGCATTGCGCGCGATGAAAAGGGGTGATGTGATGGACAGCATTCTGAACGCTGCGATTGTGGCCTCTTTGATCTGGCATGTTGTGTTGCTGGGCGTGGCGCTGTGGCGGATTGGGCGCGGCGACAGCCCGGTGGATCGCTTGCTCGGCGTGGAACTTGCAAGCGTTTTGATTCTGTGCGCGCTGGTATTGTTTGCCCTGTTCACCGGCCAGGACCTCTACATGGATGTCGCGCTGGTTGTGGCGGCCTTGAGCTTCATCGGCACGCTGGCGCTGGCCCGTTATCTGGCCGATCAGCGCATGTTCTGACAGGAGGGCGATATGGACTCCACACTCAAACTGATCTTGCAAGGTGTCGCCTTGCTGGCGATTGTTGTCGGCAGCTTGTTTTCACTGATCGGCGTGCTGGGTTTCATCCGGCTCCCCGATGTGTACACGCGCCTGCACGCTGCCGGCAAGGTCAGCGTGTTTGGCGCGGTGCTGCTGGTCGTGGCGGCGGTTGCGCTCGAATCGCTCGGTGTGGGCAAGGCGCTGACGCTGATCGTTTTGCTCATCATTGCCGGCCCGGCCGTGTCGCATGCGCTCGCCTCCGCGGCGTATCGCATGGGCATCCCGATGCAGAGTGCCGCGCGCGATGACCTGGCTCAACAGCGGGGAGTGCCGCTGACATCCAGCCCGCGCAGCGCCGATCAATCCGCTGACCTGCCTGTATAGTGGGGCCTCATGTTGATGTTGACGTTGACGTTGACGCTTCCATTGATGGCCTGCACGGCCGGCTCGGTCGTGGCGCTTGCGCTGGCTACCCTGCCGGCCGCGAGACGACTGCTCGCGCCGTTGCTGGGCTGGATGCTGGCGATTGCGCCGGCGACGGCGTTCGTCGCGTTGGCTGCTCAACTGCCGCGTCTCTTCGCGGGCGAAGTCCTGACCTGGCAAGTGGCGTGGCTGCCGGCGCTGGGATTAAAGGCCGGCCTCTATCTCGACGGCCTCAGCGCTTTGTTTGCGCTGATCGTCACCGGCATCGGCGCGCTGGTGCTCATCTACGCCGGCTACTACTTCGCCCCGACGCATCATCACACGCCCGTTCATGCGTCAATCGCCAATCCCCAATCGCCAAATCCAAACTCCCAAATCCAAAATCCAAAATCGAATGATGCCCGCTTCTTCCTCTACACCCTGCTGTTCATGACGTCGATGCTGGGGGTGGTGCTGGCCGGCGATGTGGTCACCCTGTTCGTGTTCTGGGAGGGCACCAGCGTTACCTCGTTCCTGCTCATTGCGTACAAGACCAAGGACGAAGAGGCGCGCAAAGGCGCATTCAAGGCGTTATTCATCACCGGCGGCGGTGGCATTGCGTTGCTGGCCGGCCTGCTCTTTGCGTCGGCCATCAGCGGCGGCGCTGACTGGGCAACAATCTTCAGCAGCGGCGCTGCGCTGCGCGACAGCGCCTGGTATCCGGTCATGCTTGCTCTGATCGCGTTTGGCGCATTCACCAAGAGCGCGCAGGCCCCGTTCCACTTCTGGCTGCCGACAGCCATGAGCGCGCCGACGCCGGCCTCGGCCTACCTGCACTCGGCCACCATGGTCAAAGCCGGCGTGTACATCCTGGCGCGCATGCACCCTGCGCTGGGCAACACCGACCTGTGGTTCTGGCTGCTGGCCATCACCGGCGCCACGACGATGGTGATGGGGGCGATCATCGGTCTGCGCCAGGTGGATTTGAAGGCTGTGCTGGCCTATTCCACCATCAGCCAGTTGGGCGTGCTGGTGATGTTAATCGGTGAGGAAGACCCCGCTGCCTTCAAGGCGCTGGCGATTGGCATTCTGGCGCACGCTTTGTATAAGGGTGCGCTGTTCATGATTGTCGGCGTAGTGGATCACGCCACCGGCACGCGCGATCTGCGCCGGCTTGGGCGTATCTGGCGCGCCATGCCGTTGACTTTCGCCGTGTGTAGCGTCGCTGCGCTTTCAATGGCCGGCTTGCCGCCGCTATTCGGCTTCCTGGCTAAGGAGGCGCTGCTGGCGGCTGAAATCGAAGAGGCGCTGCCGGCCATCATGCGCGTGATCCTGCCGGCGGCAACCGTGCTGACCGGGGCGTTCATCTTTGCTCAGGCGGGGACGCTGGCGCTCGATACGTTCGTTACGCCGGCCGGCGCCGGGTTTCTCAAGACCGTGGTTGATCTTCCCCTGACAGGCGAAGGGCGCGATGACCCAGAAGATGTGGAAACTATCGATCGCGCCAGGCCGGCGCATCCCCACATCGAAGAGAAGCTTGCGGCGCACGATCCGCCTCTCGCCATGTTGATCGGGCCGGCTGTTCTGGCTGCGTTGTCGGTCATCATTACAGTTTTCCAACCCCAACTGTTCACCGACCTGCTGGCCGGCGCCGCATCGGCCGCCTATGGCACAAAAGTTAAAGTCTCGCTCGACCTCTTTCACGGCATCAACTTGCCGCTGATTTTGAGCGCGATTGCCATCGCGTTTGGCGTCGTGGTGTTCCTGCTGCGCAGTCCGATCCGTTCGGTGGCCGGATTGCCGGCGCTGTCCATGAGCCTTGTCTACGAGCGCGCGTTGGGCGCACTCGACCGGTTGGCTGCCCGGGCCACGCGAACGCAAGGCGGCCGCATTCGCGCGTACCTCACCGTCATTCTGGCGGCCCTGTTCGGCATGGTGGCGCTGTTTGGCAACCTGTCGCAAGTGTTCGCCAGCCCGCCCCTGGTTCGCCTGGGCGAACACTTTGTCGCGGATCTGCTCGATCCGATGGGCTTGTTGCGCGCCTTCAGTCTGGTTTTGGCCGTCGCGGCCGCGCTGGTGTCCGTCATGCTGCGGCGTGACTTTCTGGCAATTCTGTCGTTGGGCGCGTCGGGGCTGGCCGTGGCCGTGTTGATCGCGCTGGAACCATCGCCGGATGTGGCGCTGGTGCAGGTGGTGGTGGATTTGCTGTCCACTGTCATTCTGATCCTTGCGCTCTCGCATCTGCCGGGCGCCCAGCTCAGGCGGGCCGAAGCCTTGAACCACAGTGATCGCGCCTGTGTTGTGCGCAATGCTGTGTTGGCTGTCATTGGCGGCGCCATCGTGACCGTGATGTGCCTGTATGCCTTTGCATCGCGTCCACGCGAATCGGTTGTGACGCCCTATTACGAGCAGAATGCCAAGCCGTTGACCGGCGCGGCCGATATCGTGGGCGCGATTGTGGTGGACTTTCGCGGCTTCGACACACTGATCGAGATCACCGTTTTTAGCATGGCCGGCATCGGCGTGTTCACACTGCTGCGCAAAGCCATGACACGCCGCGAGGCCCAGCGCGCGCAGCCAGATAGCGAGTCACCGGCGCTTCGAAGCATCTACAGTTTCCGCGCGTCGCCCTTCACGCACGCGCTGACCTACGCCGCTTTGCCGCTGGCGTTCGTGTTGGCGTCGGTGCAGATGATTCACGGTCACGACGAGCCGGGCGATGGTTTCACCGCCGGCGTCACGCTCAGTCTCGCGGTCGGTTTCTGGTACGTCATCTTTGGCTACGAGGTCACCAAACAACGCCTGAAGGCGCTGCGCCCCGGCCTGTTGATCGGGCTTGGTCTGCTGACTGTGATCGCCGGCTCGATCGCGCCGGTGTTCCTGGGCGGAACATTCTTTTCCCCCTTTGATTTCGGCGCTGCCCTTGGGCTGCCACTGCCCGCCGGCTTTTACCTGAGCACATCCTTCCTGTTTGAGTTGGCGATCTGCCTGGCTGTGTTCGGCGCTGCGCTGTTCATCATCGACACACTCGGACACCCCGAAGGAGACACGGAGTAGACAGATGGAGATTTTGCGAGCGATTGCCATTGGCGCGTTATTCGGCATTGGCCTGTATCAATTGCTGCGCCGCAATGTCCTGCGCGTGGCGATCGGTCTGGTGATTCTCAGCAACGCGGTCAACCTGTTCTTGTTGTCCATTGGCGCCTACGACGGCGTGGTGGAGGCTTATGCGAAGGTAACCGGCCAGCGCAGCGACGCGTTGCCGCAGGCGCTGATCCTGACGGCGATTGTGATCAGCATGGGCGGCTTCTCGCTGATGCTGGCGCTGTTGTATGTCATCGCTTCGCGGTATCGCACTGGCGACAGTGACGAGGTGCGCGGCTTGAGCCACTAGGATGCGCGGCGCGCCCCTTCCAGCCCACTGGCAATATCAGAATTCACGATGAACTCCATACTGGTCATTCTTCCCGTGCTCATGCCATTGACGGCCGCGGCGTTCGGCATGCTCTTGCGGCGGCTGCCGCGCGCGCAGGCGTTCTGGTCGTTTGGCGCGATGCTGTCAGCGTGCGTTGTGAGCGCGTATGTGCTGTGGGTTGTGCAGGGCACGGGCGAGCCGGTCGTCTTCCAGATGGGCGGATGGCCCGCGCCGTTTGGGATCACGCTGGTGGCCGACGCGCTCTCTGCGACGATGTCCTTCATGGCTCAACTGGTATTCGTGTTCGGCTTTCTCTACGCGCTGGGCGCAAAAGACAAGGCCGTTCATCACAACACCTTTTATCCGCTCTTTCTGGCGCTGGCTGCCGGCCTAACCGGCGGCATGCTCACCGGCGACATCTTCAACCTGTTCGTCATGGTCGAGCTGATGGTGATCTCCGGGGCGGCGCTCACCTCGATCAGCGACGACCGATATGGCCCGGAGGCAGCCTTCAAGTACTTCCTGATCAGCACTGTCGCGTCGTTTTGCCTGCTCTTCGGCATCGGCTGTCTCTATGTCAGCTACGGCACGCTGAACATGGCGGACCTGGCGCAGCGCATCAGCGCCGACCCCGGCCAGCCGTTGCTCGCAGCCGGCATCGTGTTCCTGGCCGCGGCGTTCATGATCAAGAGCGCCGCCGTGCCGTTCCACTTCTGGCAGCCCGACTTTCACACGGCCTCGCCCACGCCGGTCTCGGCCATGTTGTCGTCGGTGGTGGTGAAAATCGGCGTATACGGCTTTCTGCGACTCACTACCTTGTTCGTTCCGCAGGTGGAGTGGCTGAACGGCGCGCTGATCGTGATCGGCATCGCTGGCGTCATCTTCGGCGGCCTGGGCGCCATCGGCACCCACAACGCCAAGCGCATGTTCGCTTACTCCACTCTGGCGCAGATCGGCTTCATCTACGTCGGCATCGGGTGGGGAACGCCGCTGTCTCTGGCGGCGGCCGTGCTCTTCACGTTTAACCATGCGCTGATCAAGAGCGCCATGCTGATGCTGAGCGGGTATCTGGCCAGCCGCGCGCCGGTGAAGACGGCTTCGTTTAGTGTGGTGCGCGGCGTGGGCAAATATGCGCCGGCTGCGGGGGTGTTGTTCTTCCTCGGTGGCATGGCGCTGGCCGGCGTGCCGCCGATGAACGGCTTCGTCAGCAAGCTGGCGCTGTTTCAGAGCGGTATAGCTGCCGCGCAGGCCGGCCCGATCGAGCGCGCGGCAGGCTTCTGGGCGCCGCTGGCCTTGATCGGCTTCTCCAGCGTGCTGACGCTGGTGTATGTCTTTCGCGCGCTGATGAAGGTGTGGTGGGAGCCGTTCCAGCCCCAATCGCCGGAGGAGAAAGTCAAGCCACGTGGCGATAGCCTGCTGGCGCCGGCCGGCCTCGTGGCGCTGTGTATTGCGCTTGGCGTCTGGGGGCAGCCCCTCGTCCAGTGGTCGCAGGACGTGAGCGCCTGGATGGCGCAGCCGCAGCGCTATGTGCGCGCGGTGCTGGGGCCAGAGGCGACCTGGCTTAGATGAATAGCGATCTTGATTGAAGGAGAGATGTATATGCTGGCCTATGCCCGTCTGGTTCTGATGTGTCTGCTGCTCTTCTTGGCGCTGACGGAGAACGTGGAGCCTGCAAACATTGTGCTGGGCGCGCTGATCGGCATTCTCGTGGCCGTCGTTCTGAAGCCGACGCCTGAAAGCCTGTCGATCCGCCGGCTACCAGTGTCGTTGTTCAGCCTGGCGCGATACACCGCCTGGCTGGCGGTTGACATCATTCGCAACGGCATTCGTGTCGCGCGCATTGTGCTCGATCCAAAGCTGCCCATTCGCCCCGGAATCCTCGCCATCAAGAGCGGCATGAAAACCGAGCTTGGCATTGCCCTGAACGCGCACGCCATCACGGTGACCCCTGGCGAGCAGGTGGTCGAGATCGGCGAAGATGGCACGCTGTACACCCATTGTCTGGATGTGGTTGCCAGCGCCGCCGGCGCTGAAGCAGCCCAGCGCACGCGCCGGCGGCTGATGGAGGGCATCTTCGAATGAAGGACGTGTTTGCGAGCGTTCTGGTCGTTGCCCTGGTCATCCACATCGGCCTCATTTCGTTTGCTTTCTGGCGTGTGTGGCGTGGCGAGACGGTGATGGATCGGCTTCTGGCAGCCGATGTGATCGGCACCATCGTGCTGGCCATCTTCGTGCTGTTGGGGCTGATTCATGGAAACGAGTTGTATATCGATGTCGCGCTGGGTTTCGCGGCGCTCACATTCATCAGCACCATTGCGCTGGCGCGCTACATCGCCCGGCGCCAGGTGTTCTGAAACGGCTGTAAGGTTCCATGCTTGAAACCATCGCATACGCGGCCGCAACACTGGCTGTTGTGATCGGCACCCTCTTCTCGATCGTCGGTATCATCGGTCTGGTGCGGCTTCCAGATGTATATACGCGCCTGCACGCAGCCGGCAAGGTCTCTACATTCGGCGTGGTGTTGCTGACGCTGGCAGCGGTGCTGGCCATCCCCTATGCGTGGAGCCGGGGGCTGCTGTTGATCGCGTTGGTGTTGCTGGCCGGCCCGGTTGTCTCGCATGTGATTGGCTCGGTTGCCTATCGCACAGGCGTCCCTATGCGTGGCGCTCTCCGTGATGATCTTGCCGGCCGCATCTCCCCGGCTTCGCGCGACGCTGTGCGCGCCATGCATGAGCAAGAGCAGGTCTAGATGGCTCGCCCCAAAACGACGTCGATATGCACGGCAACCATGTGACGATTGACAATTGTCAGATTCACTACCACCACGCCGGCGACAGTGGCAGCCCGGTCATCCTGCTGCACGGCGGCGGCCTCGACTCGGCCCGCCTGTCGTGGGGGCTGGCGTTGCCGGCCCTCGCCCGAGCGCATCGTGTGTTTGCGCCGGACATGCCTGGCTATGGCGACAGCGACCGTGCGCCGCAGTTCGAGCATACGATTGAATCGTATGGGCGCATCGTCATCGCCTTCATGGATGCGCTCGGCATCGCGCAGGCGAATTTCTGCGGCGTGTCGATGGGCGGCGCTCTCACGCTGCATCTCGGTCTGACCTATCCGCAACGGGCGCTGCGCCTGGCGCCGGTGTCCAGTTACGGGCTTCAACGCCATGCGCCGGCGCACGCTCTGTCCTACTGGTTCGTGCGAATGCCGTTTCTCACGCGGCTGACGTATGCCGCGCTGCGGCGCAATCGCGCCTGGACGCGCGCCAGCCTCGGCAGCATTTTCGCCGATGCGTCCCGCATCTCAGACGATCTGGTGAACGATGTGTTCGACGAGATTCGCAAGCCGGCGACGGGAGAGGCATTCATGGCGTTCCAGAAACATGAAGTGCTGCCGAATGGCTTGCGCACCAACTATCTGGACCGGCTGCATGAGATCAAAGCCCCCACACTGTTCATTCACGGCGACCGCGATAAGCTTGTGCCGATAGTGTGGGCGCGCGAGGCCAACCGGCGTCTGGCCGGCTCGCAGTTGCGCGTTATGGCCGATTGCGGCCACTGGCCACAGCGCGAGCTTCCCGATGCATTTCATGAGATCATCACAGACTTCTTGAGGGATTGAATCCATGAGTGAGGTTGAACATGCTGTCGCGCCGGGCAACCTGATGCGGCGCGAAATCTACGAGCAGCCGGAAGTGCTGAGGCGTGTGCTGCGTTCTGCCGGCCCAGTTCTGGATACCGTGTCCGCGCGTGCCTCGACCTGCGCGCTGGCAATGCTGGCTGCACGGGGCAGCAGCGACAACGCCTCTACTTACGGCAAATATCTGCTGGAGAGTGTGGCCGGCCTGCCAACTGCGCTTGCCGCGCCCTCACTGTACACGCTGTACGGTGCGCCACCGCGGCTGAACAATGCACTGGTGGTTGGCGTGTCGCAGAGTGGGGCAGCAGCCGATGTGTCGCGGGTGTTGGCCGAGGCGCGCCGGCAAGGGGCGCTGACACTCGGCGTCACCAACGTGGCCGGGTCGCTGCTTGCTGAAACTGCCGAGCACGTGGTGTTGTTGGATGCCGGCGTCGAGCGCGCCCTGGCTGCCACCAAGACCGTGACTGCCCAGTGTATGGTCTATGCCATGCTTGCCACGCGCATGGCCGGGTCGGGGTTGGCCCTGCCGGCATCTGCGCTGGAGGATTTGCCGGCCCAGGTTGTAGCCACCCTCGACCGCGCCGACGACATTGCCCGCATGGCCGGCCTTTGGGCGGCGCGCTCGGTTCAGCGGGTAGCCGTTCTTGGCCGTGGATTCGCCTATGGCGCAGCGCAGGAGATCGCTCTCAAGCTCAAAGAGACCTGTTTCGTCACCGCCGAGCCGTATTCGCCTGCCGATTTTCAGCACGGCCCACTGGCCATGATCGAGCCGGGCTACGCAGTGTTGCTTCTGCTCAACCACGATGCGACACTCGAAACCACGCTGGCTTTGATCGAGCTGTTGCAGCAGCGCGGCGCAGATCTGATGGTGCTGGCCACATCCGATGCCGCTGCCAGCCTGCCGGCCGGCGCCGACAACTTCACCGTGCTGACTGTGGACGCGAAGCACGCCCTGCTCAGCACCATCCCCTTCATCGTCGCCGGGCAGTTGTTCGCGCTGCATTGGTCGGTGGTTCGCGGCCACAATCCTGATCTGTCGCGCGGTCTGAACAAAGTGACTGTCACGCTGTAGCCCGGCGCACGGAGCGCCGCCTGCGCGGACGATTTGGCGCAGCCGTGTTTCGCCGGTTCGAGTGATTCCGCGTTTCAAAATCGCGGCGTGAAGCGGGTAAACTAGGGTCTATGGATGGTTTCCACACGGACGATGACCACCCGGTTCCGGGTTGGGCGCGTCAACTAGGCAGACAGGGATACCACGCCTTCCTGTCGCTCATCGAGGGCTACTTTCGCAACCGCGACATTTCGATCGAGATCGACCAGGATGAGGGTCTTGTCCGACCAGATTCGGGAACTCAGGCTTTGAGCAGCGTCCTTGGCTTGCAGAATATCGCGCAGGCCTGTCGGCAGGCCGACCGCGACGAATGGCGCGAATTGATCGCGGCGCACTTCGACTCCATCTTCGATGCCACCGGCGATGACAATGCCTTTGAAATCGACATGTCGGATTTTGCCCGGCTCAAGGAACGTCTGCGCGCGAGGCTCTATCCTGTCGACATCACCAATCACACGGCAGAAATTGTGCAACGCGCCGGCCCCGAGGGAACGCTGGAGGTGTTGGCGCTTGACTTGCCGACCACCGTGCGCACGGTGTCCCGGGCCGAAGCCGAGGTCTGGCGGCTCGACCCCGAGGACCTGCTCGATATCGGCCGCCAGAACCTGCGCGCGTCGCGCATACTTGCGGAAACCGTCTTTCCACTCGAACAGGGCACTCGGCTCAAAGTGTTGACCGGCGATTCATACTATGCGGCCAGTCATGCGCTGTTTCTCGACGCGTATCTGCGCCACGACCTGCCTCATGGCGTGCTGGTCGGCATCCCGAAGCGAGACATGCTGCTTATGCATGAGATTCGGGACATGGGTCTGATGGAAGCGGTGACCGCCATGTTGCAATTGATCGTCGGCATGCATCATGATGGCCCCGGATCGCTCAGCCCGTGTTTGTACTGGTATCACGACGGCGAGTTCACGGTCATCCCTTACGAGATGGACGACGACACCCTGACGCTCGTGCCGCCCGAAGCGTTTGTCGAGTTGATGGACGAACTGGCGGAATCTGCCGATCTGTCGTAGCGCCAAATGCAGTTGCGCCGGCGAGGTTGCTTCATTTGCGCGCCGGCTTTTCATCTCCAATAACTCAAGCAAAGGACGCACTATGGATCTTCACCTCATGAATCGTGTGGCCGTGGTCATGGCGGCAAGCAAGGGGCTAGGCGCAGCCACAGCCCGCGTGTTTGCGCAGGAAGGCGCTCGCGTGGTGATCTCGGCGCGAAATGCCGAGGCGCTGCGCGATACGGCGCAGTCCATCGCGCGCGACACCGGCGCCACAGTCCTCCCGGTTGTCGCTGATTCATCCCGCGCCGATGACATCGCGCGCCTGGTCGAAACGGCTCGCGCCACCTTTGGGACGATCGATGCGCTGGTGGTCAATGCCGGCGGCCCGCCGTCCGGGCGCTTTGTCGACTTCGACGATAGCGTATGGCAGTCTGCCATCGACCTGACGCTGATGAGCGCCGTGCGCGCGGCCCGCGAAGCCTATGCCGCCATGCGCGAGCAGAAGTCCGGCAGCATCACCTTTGTCACGTCGGTGGGGGTCAAGCACACGCTCGACAACCTTTTGCTCAGCAACAGCCTGCGACTGGGTGTCGTCGGCCTGGCCAAGACCTTGTCGCGCGAATTCGGCCCCGACAACATCCGGGTGAACGTGATCTGCCCCGGCTACACTGCCACCGATCGGATCATCTCGCTCGCGCAGGCCAATGCGACGCGCAACAACACTACCGTTGAGGATGAGCTGGCGAAAGTGGGATCGAATGTGCCGCTGGGCCGGGTGGCCGACCCGATGGAGTTTGGCCGGGCGTGTGTGTTTCTCGCCTCGCCGGCAGCCAGTTACATCACCGGCGCCGCGCTCATGGTCGATGGCGGCATGAGCAGGGTCATGTGATTTTAGATTTCGAATTTTGGATTGGCGATTGACCCGTCCTGGCATTCGTCAATCGTGGATGGGTATGCGCGTTCGTCCTGCGACCTGGTCGGATGTTCCGGCCATTCTCGACATCTATAACGAGGCGGTGATCAACACGACTGCCTCATACGACTATGAGCCGAGCACGCTTGACGCGCGCATGGCGTGGTTTGAGGCGCACGTCAGTGCGGGGTATCCGGTCTACGTGGCCGACGACGAAGGGCAAGGCGTGGTAGGGTGGAGTTCGCTGAGCGAATTCCGCGCCCGAATCGGATATCGTTACACGGTCGAAGACTCGGTGTATATTGCTCCCGGCTGCCGGGGGCGCGGGCTGGGCCGGAAACTGCTGGCGCCGCTGATCGAGCAGGCCCGCCTGAGCGGGTATCGCGCCATCATTGCCGCCATCGACGCTGACAACGCTGCCAGCATCCGCCTGCACGCCAGCTTCGGCTTCGAGCGCGTGGCCTATCTCAAGCAGGTGGGCTACAAATTCGGCCGCTGGCTCGACGTTGTGTACATGGAGCTGCTGGTCTGAGCGCCGGCAGCCGGATGGAGGCGCGCCAATCATGCACAAAGTCATTTTCTTCGACCTCGACGACACGCTGTACCCGCGCAGCGCTCAACTCATGCGCATGATCGGCGAGCGCATCACCGATTACATCATTCACACCATCGGCATCCCCGCCGATCAGGCCGAGGCCGCGCGCCGACGCTGGCGCAGCCGGTATGGCACAGCCCTGCGCGGTCTGATCGAAGATGGCTACACGTTCGACCTCGACGACTTCTTCCGCTATGTCCATGACATTCCGCTGGGCCACGTGGCGCCCGACCCGGAGTTGCGCGCCATGCTGCTACGGCTGCCGTTGCGGCGTGTCGTGCTTACTAACTCGAACATCGAACACGCCGACCGCGTTCTGGCGCATCTGCAAATCGCCGATTGTTTCGAGCGGGTGATCGACATCCGCGCGCTGGGGCTGATCAACAAGCCAGACCCGCGCGCGTATGAGCTGGCGCTGGAAATGGTTGGCGTGTCCGCCGGCGAGGCGATTCTGGTGGAGGACACGCCGGCCAATGTGGTGCCAGCTCGCGCGCTGGGCATGACAACCATTCTCGTCGATTGCCCGCCGGGGCCGGCGGATGCTGGCCGCGACGCCGATTTCTTCGCGCCGGATGTGCTGGGCGTCGAGTCGATTGTGGCGGAACTGCTACGCTCCGGCCTGTCAAAGCTATAATCGCTTTCCTGAATGCGCGCGGCAGGCAATGCCTGCGGCCCCGGATCGCCCCCAGTCGCTTTCTTGCGGGTTTGCGCGCCCTGAACCGCCAAACTTCATCAAAGGAAAACAGTCACGATGTCAGAAACTCACGCCTACGGCGCGCTCGACCACAAGTGCGCGAACGTTATCCGCACCCTCACGCTCGACGCTGTTGAAACCGCAAATTCCGGCCACCCCGGCATGCCGCTGGGCATGGCCGATGTCGCGTATGTGCTCTACGCCCGTTTCATGCGTTTCGATCCGCAGCAGCCCAACTGGTTCAACCGCGATCGCCTCATCATCTCCGCCGGCCATGGTTCGATGCTGCCCTATTCGATCCTGCATCTGACCGGCTACGATCTTTCGCTCGACGAATTGAAGCGCTTCCGCCAGTGGGGCAGCAAGACGCCCGGCCACCCCGAGAACCACGTCACCCCCGGCATCGAAGTGACCACCGGCCCGCTGGGTCAGGGCTGCGGCAATTCCGTGGGCATGGCGCTGGCCGAAGCCTGGCTGGCCGCCCGCTATAACCGCGACGGCTTTCCCCTCATCGACCATTACACCTACGTGATTTGCAGCGACGGCGACTTGCAGGAGGGCATCAGCCACGAGGCAGCTTCGCTGGCCGGCCACCTCGGCCTGGGCAAGTTGATCTGGCTATATGACGACAACAACATCAGCATCGATGGCCCCACCGCGCTCTCTTACAGCGATGATGTGCCGAAACGCTTCGAAGCCTATGGCTGGCATGTGCAGACCATCGACGGCCACGACATGCCGGCTGTCGAGTCGGCCATCCGCGCCGCGCAGGCCGTCACCGACAAGCCCAGCCTGATCTGCTGCAAGACCATCATCGGCCGAGGCATGCCGAATCGTCAGGGCACCAGCAAAGCTCACAGCGACGCCCCCGGCCCCGATGAAGTGCGCGCTGCCAAAATCGCCCTCGGCGCAGACCCCGACCAGTTCTTTGAGATTCCACCCGACGCGCTGGCAGCCTGGCGCAGGATCGGCGAGCGGGCTGCTCAGGCGCGCGTCGCCTGGGATGACCTGATGGCCCGCTTTGCGCAGGTTGATCCCGCCCGCGCAGCGGAACTTGCTCAGTGCATTCAGGGCAAGTTGCCGCCAGGATGGGAGTCTGCTTTGCCGGTGTTCAGCACCGCCGACAAGCCGGTTGCGACACGAGCAGCCAGCGGGGTTGTTATCAACGCGATCGTCGACAAAATCCCGGCCCTGTTGGGTGGCTCGGCCGACCTCACGCCGTCGAATAACACCATGCCCAAAGGCGCTGAGTCTCTTGCCAGAGGCGCCTATGGCGGGCGCTATATTCGCTTCGGCGTGCGCGAGCATGGCATGGGCGCAGCCATGAACGGCATGGCCCTGCACGGCGGCGTCATTCCCTATGGCGGCACATTCCTGGTCTTCAGTGATTACATGCGCCCCTCGATCCGGCTGGCGGCGCTGAGTGGCGCACACGTCATCTATGTGTTCACCCACGACAGCATCGGTGTCGGCGAAGATGGCCCCACCCATCAGCCGGTGGAGCATCTGGCTGCCTTGCGCGCTATTCCTGGATTGACGGTCATCCGCCCGGCAGATGCGAACGAGACAACGCTGGCCTGGAAGGCCGCGCTCGAGCACGATGGGCCGGTGGCGCTCATTCTCACTCGCCAGGCTTTGCCGATCCTTCCGCCAAACGACGGCGCATTGCGTGGGGCTTACGTTGCGCACGAGGTCAGCGACCCGGCGGTGGTCTTGCTGGCGAGTGGATCCGAAGTCTCGCTCGCCCTCGACGCAGCTAAAGCTCTGGCAGACAAAGGCATTGCGGCGCGGGTTGTCTCCATGCCGTCATGGGAGTTGTTCGACCGGCAACGCGACGACTACAAGCAGAGCGTGCTGCCCTTCGACGTGCCCAAGGTGGTGATCGAGGCTGCGGTGCAGCAGGGCTGGCATCGCTATGCCGGGCCGGTCGCCCGCTTCGTCACCAACGAGCGGTTTGGCGCTTCGGCGCCTTACAAAGAGGTGTTCAAGCACTACGGCTTCACCGCCGAGCGCATCGTTGCCGAAGTTGAAACACTGCTGCGCGAAGCAAGCTGATTGCGCGCCGGCAACCAACAGACTCCGGCGCCCCGGCCAATCTGCAGCAGGGCCGGCTCAGTGTACACACATCGGCTGTTCAGCGCCCCGAGACGGGGGCGCTGACAGCGCGATTCACTGTTAGTTATCCCCCTCGCTGATCTGGCCCTCAACAAAGATGCGTGTGCTGAAGGTGGTCGTGATCTGGCTGAGTTGGCTGCTCACCAGCGTGAAAGTCAACGTGGCGCCGGGATCAAGCGTTTCTAGGCTGCTGACCTTGTTCTTGGCCACCCCGACCAGTGCGCCCTGTGGGTCGTACAGGCCAACCGCCACGAAGATGTTGCTGGCCGGCAACCCGCCGATATTTGTGAGGACGCCGTAGATGTTAGCGTCTTTGTCATCGGGGCCTGGCCTGACGCTGACCGAAGCGTTGAAGTCGCGGTAAATAGTGCTGACCAGGGTGCGATCCGTATCTGCCGGCTGGCTGATGGCGGCCAGGCTCACGCTGAAGTCTTCACCCGGCGGCGGACTCTCGATAATGGTAGAGAAGGCGACTCTCTCGCCGGCCTTCAGGATAAGCGGCCCGGCATAGCGGCGTTCGATGCGCTCACCGGCTGCGCTGCGAATGCTGATGCAGACCTGTGGCAACAACCTGTCGGCCCCCGAAGTGTTCGACAGTTCGCCGACGACCCACATCTTGCCGGCCACATCGGTGTACCAACCGCTGTTGTCGATTTTTAGAGTTGATGTGTCGCATAGCGATGACGCGCCTGCGGCCACCCTCGCTTTTTGGTCTCCCCCGGCCCACGGAGCCTGATTGCAGGAAGAAAGGCCCACCGTGACGAGGACTGCCATTAGGCAAGCGCGCACTCCACGCAGGCTGCCTGTCATAGGCGGTATTGTAATATCGCTTAGAATCCTCTTAGCGAGACATCACGCTTTACCCTCCCGCAGGTTCGGGGAAACTGCAATCTGCCAGAAAGTAGACTCTTACAATGAGGCGAAATGCTTGAACGACACCTGTTGACTGTGACGCAGATGCGGGAAGTGGAACGCCGGGCCGATGCGGCCGGCCTTAGCTATGCGCAAATGATGCAGAACGCCGGTCGTGGCGCGGCGCGCATCATACTGGATTGGCTGGGCCGGCGCGTTGCAACTGCCGGCGATGCCTCTACAGCCATGCGCGTGCTGGTGTTGTGCGGCCCTGGCAACAATGGCGGCGATGGCCTGGTGTGCGCTGACGAGCTGGCTGAAGTAGCCGCCCGCGACGGATTACCCCTCACCATACAGGTCTATCTGCTCAAGCCGCGCAGCGAAGACGATCCGGTTTTCGCTCCGCTACGCCGGCGTGGGATATTCATCGCCGATGCCGAGAACGACATGCGCCTGCGCGTGCTGCGCCAGCTCCTGGCCCATGCCGATGTCGTTGTGGATGCATTGCTCGGCACCGGCGTGTCGCGCCCGATCGACGGCACGTTGCGCGACATCCTGCGCGACGTGCGCGCCAATCGCCCGCGCTGGTTGGTTGCGCTGGATGGCGTGACCGGCATGAACTATGACACCGGCGCGCTTGACCCCGCCGCTGTGCCGGCCGATCTGACCATCACATTTCATGCTCCCAAACGCGGCCACTATTGCTATCCGGCCGCCGGCGCTTGTGGTGAACTGGTGGTGACATCGATCGGGATTTCCCCCGCAGCCGATGAATCTGAAGTGTGTCTGGCGACCGATGCCGGCGTGAGTCGGCGTCTCCCGACGCGCCTTGCCGACGCCAACAAGGGCACACACGGCCATGTGCTGGTGATAGGCGGCTGTTCAGATTACAGCGGCGCTCCGGCTCTGGCTGCCACAGCGGCCTATCGTGTGGGCGCCGGCCTGGTGACGCTGGCCGTCCCGCCGGCCATCCAGCCGGTTGTTGCCGCGCACCTGCGCGAGGCCACGTATCTGACGACACCCGGTTCGCGCGCCAGCCTGTCGATCGAGGCCCTGCCACGCATCACTGAGTGGATCGCGTCTGCCAGAGAGCGGCACGGCCTGTTGGTCGGGCCGGGTATGGGCCAGTCCGAACCGACTGCCGATTTTCTGGCCGGTCTGCTGGCCCAATTTCAGGATGGTGGCCGCAGTGTGCGCATGGTACTTGACGCCGACGGGCTGAATCTGGTTGCAAGGTTGCCCGACTGGCCGTCGCGCTTGCCGCCCTCAACCATCCTCACGCCACATCCGGGCGAAATGGCCAGGCTCGCCGGCCTGAGCGTGGCCGATGTGCAGGCTGACCGTATTGCATGTGCGTTGCGACATGCGGCGTTGTGGGGGCATGTGGTGGCGCTCAAAGGCGCGCACACCGTGGTGGCCGATCCAAGGGGAATGGCTGTGGTGGCGCCATTTGCCAATCCCGCGATGGCCGTTGCGGGGACGGGCGATGTGCTGGCCGGCGCGATTGCCGGCTTGCTTGCCCAGGGGCTTTCGCCGTATGACGCGGCTGTGTGCGGCGCTCATGCTCACGGCAAAGCGGGCGAGCTATGGCGCAGTCAACACGGCGACGCCGGCATGTTGGCCGGCGATTTGCTGCCGGTGCTGCCCAGGGCGTTGAGCCAGATGCGTCAATCCGCTCAGGGCCTCACTCCGGCGGTGGAGGTGCGTTACACGGCCAAAAAGGCATGACGGTGGGGCGATCAGGGCGCAGTCGTTGCGCTGTAGTAGTGGCATTCGGCCTGCAACGGACACCTTTCGCATTCCGGCTTGCGCGCGTGACAAATCTGACGCCCGTGTCGGATGATGTTGATGTGAAATGTGCCGTGCTGACCCGACGGGCAGATCTGCTCCATGATCGTGTGAGCCTGTTCGGCGGTCACTTTTGGGCCGATCAGTCCCAGCCGGCCGGCCACGCGATGAATATGCGTGTCTACCGGAAACAGCGGCATGTCGTAGCAAAACAGCAGCACGATGGCCGCTGTCTTTGGCCCCACGCCGTTAATGCTGGTGAGCCACTGGCGCGCTTCTTCAACCGGCAGGTCGCGTAGAAAGTCGATGTTCAGTTCGCCGCGCGCTTCGGTGATGCGCCGCAGGGCGGCCTGAATGCGTGGGCCTTTCTGGTTGGCCAGGCCGGCCGGCCGAATTGCCTCAATCACTGCTTCAGGGTCGGCGTCGCGCACTGCTTCCCAGGTTTTGAAGCGCGCCCGCAGACGGGTGTAGGCCAGATCGCGGTTGCCGTCGTTGGTGTTTTGCGACAGGATCGTGCTGACCAGCTCGCTTACCCCGTCGAGGCGGTTCCAGACCGGGACGCCGTATGTTTTCAGAAGGGTGTTGTGAATGCGGCGCGCTTTGCGTTTTAGCTCGGTCAGCGGCTGCTGTGTTATCGGGCGAGGACTGCCGGGCTGCGCACTCGTGACGCGGCGGCGGCTTGTGGTGGTGCGATGGGTCATGTGGCGTTCTGTGAGGTGGCTTGTTGCGCCCACTGCCGAAGTTCCTCCGGGTCGTCGCCGGAGGCGATCCACAGTTCAGCAGAGGCCAGCATTGCGCCGGCCCCAACCAGTGTGCCATCGGCCCGGCTGCGCGCAGTCAGTCGCTCGAAACGCTCGCCGCTGCACTCCAGCCGCATCTCGACCGGCAACTGTGCGGTGTTGCCGTTTACTGCGATCAGCACGGCCGGCGGGTGCGAGCGATTCGACACGCTGGGCTGCACAATCAGCGAGTGGGCGCGCACAAAGCCGCCGGCGCTGGCGGTAGTCTCGGCCCATGCTTCCCACGCCGGCGTGTCATCGTGCGGTGTGTCGCTTTCTCTGGCGCACCGCCATAGTCCCGGAGGCGCGCCCAGGTTGAACACCCCGCCATATGCGCTGTCGATGCGCAGAATTTCCAACGCATCCACATACACATCCTCTTCGGAGGTGTTGGTGAGCGTGAGCTGGGTTGACCAGCCGGCCCCGCGCGTTTGCCACACCCAGATAACTTGTAGCGTGTGATCTCTTTGCCTGAACGTGAGCGGCTCGTCGCTGTAGGGCTGCGCCGCGTGCACGCGCAACAGCTGCGCTGTCGCCGACTTGCCGGTGTGATAGCGAATCTGTGCCGTGATCTTGTGCAGGGTGGGGCCGTCATCCCAGTTGATGGTAATGCCCCGATCGAGCATCGTCAAAACGCCGTTCTCATTGAGCATGGCCGGATACGCAACACCCAATACGCAACACGGAATACGTAATACGCCACACGCAACACGCCATGCCGGCTTCAGCGATAGTCCTTCAGTGCCCGCTCCAGCACGGCCGCGCTATCGCTCAAACCACCCGGCCGGTTGCGCGCCAGCCACACCCGTTTGTGTTCGGCGATCAGCGCGCGCAGGTCTTTGCGCAGCGCGGCGGGAGCAAGTTGCGCCTGCCATGCCGGGCCGGCATCCTGCGCTGCAAGCGCCAGCCGATAAATGCCATGCCGGATCATGCGCAGCACGAACGCAAACTCGCGCCGGATTAATTCGCCGTCGACAGACTCCAGATCGAGCTTTGCCAGCTCGCGCTCCAGCCGGCTCACATCCTTCAGCGCCTGCGACATCTCGCGCCGGCTCACGGGTGTGTTGCGCAGCCGTTCTTGCACGCGCGCCAGCCGGTTGCCCAGGGCGAATCCATACGGCGTGCAATTGTGGAAGCGTTGCTCGAAGGCGCGGTAGATGTTGCCAATGTCGTATGCCAGCCGGCCGGCGCGTCCGCCGCGATCAAAGAACACGTGCAGGTTCAGGGCGCGTGTGATGTCGGTCTCGCGGTTCGAGGCGACGCACCACGACACCGCCGCGCCGTAGGCGTAGCCCAGGTAGCTCACCGGCAGCGGTTGATGATGGCCGTTGTCGCCCCAGTCGGTGTTCAGATAGCCAATAGCGCCGTGCTTCAGGCCATTCACCGCGGCGTTGAGCAGGTTGCCCAGCGCGTTGTCGGTGCGCCCCCCCAGGCTGTTCCACGAGGACGTGCCGGGGCACACATAGAACGGCACGCCCGATTCGGCGAAGCGCGCGCCGTGTGACTCAAACGGGTGATCGTGCTCGTAACCCCATTCCAACGCAATCACATCTTTGGGCAGTTGAGGCGTCAGTTCCGGGTGCTCCATGATGATGTCGCCCCAGAACTGCATGGTGCGGCCGTGTTTGCGTGTCTCGATGTAACTCTTGAGCAGGAATTCCAGATAAACAACCCCGGTTCCGCGCGCTTGACATTCGGCCTGGCTGCGGCCCTGGCCCAGATCAACGGTCTCGTCGCATCCCACATTGAACAGCCGGCTGGTGAAGTGTGGCAGCAGCTCCTCGTACAGTTCACCGATCAGCTTGATGCTGCCGGGGTCGCCGGGGCACAGCGTGAATGGTTGCTCGAACCGGCCCCAGCGTGTGTCACACCCGTTGGGCGCTTCGGCCAGTGGGCGATAGGCGTCGTGAATCAGCCAGCGTGTCATGTGCCCGAACGAGTTCTGGTTGGGCACAAGTTCGATATGCCGGCTGCGGCAATAGGCGTCGAGTTGCAGAATCTCTTCACCGGTCATGGGTGAAGCGTTGGCCCACACGATTGGGTGACGTTGATAGGCGAAGGTGTGCTCGGTGTACAACTGCAACTGGTTGATTTTCAAGCCGGCCAGCAGATCGACCAGATCAAACAGCGTCTTCATCGTCGGCACTTTGTCGCGGCTGATGTCGAGCATGACGCCGCGCGTCGGGAAGTCCGGGTAGTCTTCGATGCGTAGGCGGGGCAGCGTGTCACCGTACTGGCGCAGCAACTGGGTCAGCGTCATCACGCCGTAGAAAACGCCATCAGCGTCTGGCGCTGAGATGCGAATCCCCATCGCGTTGACCTCCAGGCTGTAACCCTGGGAGTGGCTCTGCGCCGGATCGAGCTGGAGCGTCAGGCCGGCCCATCCTTCGGGCACGGCGCTGGAACCGTGGATGTGCCACGTGAGGCCGGCGTGCCGGCTGAGGGCGCGTTGCGCTTCCTGTGCTTCGAACAGCACCTGCGCTGGCCGCGAACTCTCGATCACAATCAGCCTGTCTGGCTGAATCTGCAACACACCGCCGGCAAGTTCTATGCGGCGCGGCTCTGGCAACAGACACGGTGATGTCGATACGGATCGCGTTTTGGATTTTGATCTGGGGTTGGCTGCCATGCCGCTGATTCTAATGCTTTTGGATTCGCCGATGTTCCATGCGCTGGCCAATCGGCTGGTGTACACTGCAAGCATGTCAGACGCAAGCGAGCTTCCGCCCTTCAACCCCCAGCGGATTGCCAGCGTGTGCGATATCAAGAATGCCACGCTCGATATGTTGATGAGCAAGCCAAATGTCAATGCCATTGGTGTGGGCTTCAAAAACCCTGACCGCCAGGGACACACCGAACTGGCTGTGGTTGTGTCTGTCGAGCGCAAACTGCCGCTGAATGAGCTGCCGGACGAGGATCGCGTGCCGCCCCTGGTCAATGGCGTGCGCACAGATGTGGTCGAAACGGGCCGCTTTGTGGCCTTTGATGAGCAGATTCAGCGGATGCGCCCGGCCCGCCCCGGCCTGTCGATCGGGCTGGCCGATGAACTGTCGGCCGGCACGTTCGGGTGCCTCGTGCGCCGCGAGGGCCGCCGCTTCATTCTGTCCAACAATCATGTGTTGGCCAGGAGCAACCGGGCGTCACTGGGGAGCGCCGTCGTGCAGCCGGGCCGGCTGGATGGCGGCGTCTCGGCTGATCGGATTGCCACACTGGCCGAGTTTGTGCCCATCGCTTTCGACGGAGAGCCGCCCCCACAACCCCCGGGCGGGTGCAGTGCGAGCGTCATGCGGCTGCTGGGCGGTCCACGCGCGCAGGTCGCGCCCCTGAATCAGCCGGGTAACAACAAGGTCGATTGCGCAATTGCCGCGCTGGACAACGACGCGCTGGCCAATGCGGATATTCTTGGCATCGGCACGCCGACCGGGGCCGGCGTGGCCACGCTGGGCACGCAGATCCGTAAATCCGGCCGCACCACCGGCCTGACCACCGGCGTGGTGGAGCAGATCGACGTGTCCGTCAGGATCGACTTCAACGGGCCGGCGGCCACCTTCACCGAACAACTGCTCGCCGGCGCCATGAGCGCGCCGGGCGACTCCGGCTCGGTCGTGCTGGACTTGCAGGGCAACGTGATCGGGTTGCTCTTTGCCGGGTCTGCTACCAGCACAATCATCACGCCGATCCAGCTTGTGCTCAGCGCGCTGCGGGTCGAGGTTGTGGCCGACTGAGCGCCAGGCCCGACCAGAAGTTGCCCATCAAGCGATGCTGCGTGTTCAGGGCATCCAGCGTTTCTTTTTGGAGGGAAAATGCAACTTACAACAGTCACGATTGAAAAGCCAGAGGCGGTTAACTTCATTCTTGGGCAAAGCCACTTCATCAAAACAGTCGAGGACTTGCACGAGGCTATGGTCAACGCCGTGCCCGGCATTCGGTTCGGGCTGGCGTTTTGTGAAGCATCCGGCAAGTGCCTGATTCGCTCGACCGGCACAGACTCCGCCATGATCGAGCTGGCGCGCAGCAATGCCAGCCAGATCGCGGCCGGCCACACGTTCATCATCTTTCTCGCCGAGGGCTTCTATCCCGTGAATGTGCTGAATGCGGTGAAGGCGACGCCCGAAGTGTGCCGGGTGTTCTGCGCCACCGCCAACCCCACCGAGGTGATTGTGGCCGAGACCGAGCAGGGCCGGGGCGTGCTGGGCGTGATCGATGGCTTTGCTCCCAAAGGTCTGGAAGGCGAAGCGGATGTGGCCTGGCGCAGAGACTTCCTGCGCAAGATCGGCTACAAGCTGTAGATCGGCGAACATGCATTGCGAGATTCAAGGATGAGCAGGCCGAACTTCGTGCTCATCATCACCGACACGCAAGGCGCGAACATGATCGGCGCCTATGGGCGGCCGGAACTCCAGACTCCCAACATCGACCGGCTGGCCCAGTCGGGCACGCGCTTCTCGCGCGCCTACACAACCTGCCCGCTATGCACGCCGGCCCGCGCCGCGCTCTTCACCGGCATCTACGCGCATACGGCCGGCCCGTGGACAAACAATCTGCCGCTGGGCGACAACGTCAAAACGATGGGGCAGCGCTTTCGCGACGCCGGCTATCACACCGCTTATGCCGGCAAGTGGCACCTGGACGGGCACGATTACTTCGGCGCCGGCGTCTGCCCCGACGGATGGGATCCCGCCTATTGGTACGACGGGCGGCGCTACTTGCTCGACCTGAGCGAAGAAGAGATTTGCCTCTGGCGCGGCGGCCTGAACTCGGTGGAGGCACTGCGCGCGCACGACATTCGCCCCGAGTTCACCTGGGCGCATCGCGTGTCCGATCGCGCCATCGACTTCCTGCGCCGGCGCAACGCAGGCCAGCCGTTTCTGCTCGTCGCGTCCTACGATGAGCCGCATCACCCATTCACCTGCCCGCCAGAATATGCCGAGCGATTCGAGGCCTATGACTACCCGCTCGGCCCGGCCGCATACGACACGTTGGCGGGCAAGCCGGCGCACCAGCGCGAATGGGCCGAGTCCGCGCCGGCTGCCGTGACAAACGGGACTGTCCGCCATCCGCTCTATTTCGGCTGCAACAGCTTCGTCGACCACGAGATTGGTCGCGTCATCGACGCCACGCACGAGTTGTCGCCCGGCGACACGTACATCATCTTCACCTCGGATCATGGCGACATGCTGGGCGCGCACCGGCTGACCGGCAAGGGGCCGGTGATGTATGACGAGATCGCCCGCATTCCGCTCATCGTCGAACAGCCAGGCGGCGCCGGGGCCGGCGCGGTGAACGACACGCTGGACAGCCACATCGATCTGCTGCCTGCCATGCTGCAACTGGCCGGCATCGACGCACCGCCGATCCTGGAGGGCCAGACCCTTGCGCCCCTCCTGCGCGGCGAACGCGACGCGGACAAATCCGTGTTCGTCGAGTTCAACCGCTATGAGATCGAGCATGATTCGTGGGGCGGGTTTCAGCCGGTGCGATGTGTCATTCACGGCGCGCACAAACTGGTCATCAATCTGCACGACACAGACGAGCTTTACAATCTGGAGCGCGACCCGGGCGAAGTGAGCAACCGCATCGACGACGCCGGCCTGAGCGCCATCCGCGATGCGCTGCACGACCGGTTGTTGCAGTGGATGGACGACAAGCGCGACCCGTTTCGCGGGCCGGTGTGGGAGCGCCGGCCCTGGCGTGTGGAGCGTCGCCGGCGCTGGCGCGGCCTGTTCCGCCCACGCCCGGCCGATGGCTATGCGCCCGACGTGCGCGACTACGACACCGGCCTGCCCACGCAGGGCGTCAAGCTCGAATATGGAAAGCAGTGACCCATGCCAGACACAACACTTCCCAACATCATTCTCTTCATGACCGACGATCAGGGCTATGGCGATCTGTCGTGCATGGGCAGCGCCGATGTGCGCACGCCGCACCTGGATCGCCTGGCCGCTTCCGGCGCGCGTTTCACCAGTTGGTACTCGAACTCGCCCGTGTGCTCGCCGTCGCGCGCCTCGCTGCTGACCGGGCGCTATCCCGGCAACGCCGGCGTGCGCGCCATCCTGGGCGGCCATCGCACCGCGAGCGGATTGCCCCCCACTGTGCCCACGCTGGCCACGGCGCTGAAACCGCTGGGGTATCACACCGCGTTGTTCGGCAAGTGGCATCTCGGTCTGGCGAAGGGCAGCCGCCCCGGCGATCACGGCTTCGATGAGTGGTTCGGTTTTCTGGCCGGTTGTGTGGACTACTACTCGCACATCTTCTACTGGGGCATGAATATGCCCGGCCCCGGCATCAACCCGACCCACGACCTGTGGCACAACGACCGCGAGACGTGGGACTACAACGGCCAGTACCTGACCGACCTCATCACGGACAAAGCGGTTCATCACATTCGCGGCGCGGCGCAGGCAGGCCGGCCCTTCTTCACCTATGTGGCCTACAACGCGCCGCACTACCCGATGCATGCGCCGCGTCGTTACATGGATCGCTTTGCCCACTTGCCTTGGGATCGTCAGGTCATGGCCGCCATGATCGGCGCGGTCGATGACGGGGTGGGAGAGATCGTGGCCGAACTGGAGCGGCAGGGCATCCGCGACAACACGCTGATCTTTTTCATGTCCGATAACGGCCCATCGCGCGAGACGCGCAACTGGCTGGATGGCCGGCTCGATCCGTACTATGGCGGCTCGACCGGTCGCCTGAAGGGGCACAAGTTCAGTTTGTTCGAGGGCGGCATTCGAGTCCCGGCCCTGCTGAGCTGGCCCGCGCAGATTCCGGCCGGCCAGGTCATTGATCAGCCGGCAGCGGCGATGGACATTTTCCCCACGTGCCTGAAAGCAGCCGGCGGCAACCTGTCTGCCTATGAACTGGACGGCATCGACCTGACACCGGCGCTGGCGCATGGCGTGCCCATGCCGGTGCGTGATCTGTTCTGGGAGATGGATGAGCAGACGGCGATTCGGCGCGGGCCGTGGAAGCTGGTGCTGAACGGCCGGCTGGTCGAGGGCGCGCCGGCGGAGGACGCTGTGCATCTGGCCAACCTCGACCAGGACATGGCCGAGCGGCACAACCTGGAATCAGAGCAGCCGGCGTTGGCGGCCGAGTTGACCGAAGCCGCGCTGGCATGGCGTGGCCGCATCGAAGCGCGCTGGCAGGCGGAGTGGCTGCCGGCGTTGAATGGCTTCACCGGCCGCGTTCTGAAGGAGCAAGAAAAATGATCGTCGTGCAGGTGCATGTGCATGTCAAACCCGACTGTGTCGAGGCCTTCAAACAGGCGACTGTCGAAAATGCCCGCAACAGTGTTCAAGAGCCGGGCGTTGCCCGCTTCGATGTCCTGCAACAGGACGATGATCCCACGCGCTTCATCCTGGTTGAGGTGTATCGCACGCCCGACGCGCCGGCCAAACACAAGCAGACGGCGCACTACGCAGCCTGGCGCGACGCCGTGGCCGATATGATGGCCGAGCCGCGCAGCAGCGTGAAATTCGCCAACGTCTTCCCCGACGACGCCGGATGGTGAGTAATCGTCAAATACCAATCACCAATCGTCAATCGTCAATTCCCAGAGGAGATGCCATGTCTCTGCCAGTTGTAACGACTCGCCCGGCGGCGCGCGCGCGTGGAGAGGCAGCCATTCCTACCGGCCATCCCGCGCTCCCGCCCTTGCAGAGCGGCGATCGGTTGACCCGCCGCGAATTCGAGCGCCGCTATGAAGCCATGCCCGGCGTCAAACGGGCAGAACTCATCGAAGGAGTCGTTTTCATGTCGTCCCCCCTCTTTGAAGCATCGCATGGTCAACCGCAGGCGCACGCGCTGGTGTGGCTGGGTGTCTATAAGGCAGCCACGCCCGGCCTGCGCATTGCCGATAACACCAGACTGCGCCTCGACAACGACAATGAGTACCAGCCCGACGCCATCCTGCGGATTGATGAACGGTTGGGCGGCAGGTCGCGCATTGCGCCCGATCACTATTTGGAAGGCGCGCCGGAGCTGATCGTCCAAGTGGCGGCCAGTAGCGCCTCGGTAGATCTGTATGACAAGTTTCGCGTCTATCGGCGGGTCGGCGCGCAGGAATACATCGTCTGGCAGGTCTATGAGCAACGCATCGACTGGTGGGAGTTGAGCGAGGGCGACTACACGCCGCTCGTGGCAGATGAGCATGGCATTGTCCGCAGCCGGGTTTTCCCCGGCCTGTGGTTGAATATGCCGGCCATGCTGAACGATGACTTGCAGGCGGCGCTTGAAACGCTCCAACAGGGCGTTTCCGGCCCTGATCATGCCGCTTTCGTCGCCCGCCTCTCAACGCCCCAATGACTCAATGACCCAATCGCTCAATAACCCAATGACTCAATCCTTTGAATTTGCGACTGCGGCGCGCATTGTGTTCGGCGCGGGCGCGGTCAAACAGGCCGGTGCAATTGCCGCCGCCATGGGCAAGCGCGCCCTGATTGCCAACGGTTGCACGCCAGAGCAGGCCGCCCCGCTGTTGCAATCACTTTCCGCGAGCGGCGTGTCCTTCGATCTGTTTCCCGTCGCCGGCTAACCGACGACAGACTCAATCATCGCCGGCGTGTTGCGCGCCCGGACCGAGAATTGCGACATCGTCATCGGCTTTGGTGGCGGCAGCGCTGTAGACACCGGCAAGGCCGTCGCTGCTATGCTCAACAACCCCGGCGAGCTGCTCGACTACCTGGAAGTCATCGGGAAAGGCAAGTCGATCCTTCATCCGTCGGCGCCCTGCATGGCTGTGCCGACCACAGCCGGCACCGGCGCTGAAGTGACGCGCAACGCCGTGCTGGCCTCGCCGGCGCATCAGGTCAAGGTCAGCCTGCGCAGCCCGCACATGCTGCCGAAGGTGGCGCTGGTCGATCCCGAATTGACCCTCTCGCTGCCGCCGGCGGTGACGGCCAGCACCGGCATGGATGCGCTGGCGCAGTTGATCGAGCCGTTTGTGTGCAACCGCGCCAACCCGCTGACCGACGCCTTTTGCCGCGCAGGGATGCCGCGCGCCGCGCGCTCGCTGCAACGCGCATTCGAGCAGGGCGCCGATGTGGCCGCGCGCGAAGATATGTCACTCGCCAGCCTGCTCGGCGGGTTGGCGCTGGCGAATGCCGGCCTGGGCGCGGTGCATGGTTTTGCCGGGCCGATCGGCGGCGCGTTCCATGCGCCGCACGGGGCGGTGTGCGCCATCCTCTTGCCGCCGGTGATGGCGGCCAACGTGCGCGCCTTGCGCGAGCGCCAGCCCGAAAGCCCGGCCCTGCGGCGCTACGACGAAGTCGCCGTGATGCTCACCGGCAACCCCAATGCAACTGCTGCCGACGCAGTGGCCTGGACGCAGGTATTGTGCCAGGCGCTGAACATTCCGCCGCTCAGCGCCTATGGGGTGGGGCCGGGTGATGTGGATGATCTCGTCGAGAAGGCGGCCGTGGCCAGCAGCATGAAGCCGAATCCGATCACGCTGACCCGCCACGAACTGCGCGAAATTCTGATGCAGGCGCTCTAGGGTGCTCACGCTTTCGCGCTCGTCTGTTGCAGGACGGCGCGCCTGTGCCGGTCGTTCGGCTTAGCGCCCATAGACCGAAACGTGCAGGGCGCTCGTCGCGTTGAACGGTTCCCGGCTCCAGCCGCCCCACCGTGCTTTCAGGCGCAGGCCGGCAATGCGCGCCATCAAGTCCAGTTCGCTCGGCCAGGCGTATCGCTGGACTACCGGGTTCAGGCGCACGCCGGAGGCGGAAAGCGACACGTGACTCTCCTCGATCACCTGCGTGGCTGCGTCGTGGCGTAGCACGTCCAGCCGCACTTCACCCACCTCGATTGCTTCTGCTTCCACATATTGCTCGTTATGCAGGCGATACAGAAAGGCAGGCACATAGGCTTCCACCACGAACATGCCATCATCCGTGAGATGGCCGGCGACGTTCTCGAAGCAGCGCACCTGCTCGTCCTGGGTGAGCAGGTTGAACAGCGAGTTCCACACGACGAGGATCAAGCGATAGGGGCCCGGCGCCGGCACGTCGGCGAAGTTGCCAATGGTGACCGCTATCTGGTCGCCGCCTGGCTGCGCGCGCAGTTGAGCGACCATCGCCGGCGAGATATCAATGCCATCTACGCGGATGCCACGGGCGGCGAGTGGCAGCGCAATCCGGCCGGCGCCAATGGCGAGTTCCAAGGCGGGACCGCCGCCGGCCAACGCTTCCAGAAACGCGACGGCTGCGCTTTCGTCACCGCGCCGCGCGTTGCGATACTGCTCGGCGACGTCTTCACCGAAGCTCATGCGTGGCTCGTATCCTTTCATCTTGTTACCTTGTTGCCGCCTCGATCCCATGTTGCCGGCAGAACGTGGTGAACTCCACCGGCTGGCCGGTGGTGATGCTTTCCAAGATGGCCTTCTCGACCGCCAGTACGATCAGCCCGTGTCGCGCGGTCATCTGCGCCGGCGCGCCGGTGCGAATGCAATCGACCAGGTGCGCCAGTTCATCGTAATGGCCCATGTAGCCGAACGGCCCGCGCACATCGTCCGCGCCCTCACCGCCGAAGTCCGGGCCTTCGAACACCATGGCCTGGGTGACTGCGCCGGCAGCGTTGTGCACGATGCACTTCTTGAAACGCTCGGCGAGATAGACCTGCCGATCCCTGCCAAACAACTGGTAGTGGTATTTGCGCAGCGTGCCGTTGCGCGACGCACCATGCTGCATGTAGCAGTGCACGCTGCCATCCGCAAACGTCAACGTGGCAACGAAGCTGTCGGCCGGCAGATGTGGGTCGAGTCCCCACACCTGTCCGCCCTGCGCGTACACCTTTACCAACGGCGCGTCGTGAAACAGGTTCACTGCCAGGTCAATGTTGTGCACGGCCTGAGCGGTCACCGTCTCGGCGCATTGGCAGAAGGAGTAGACCGGCGTCGGCACGATCTGCTTGGCCCGCCGCACCATAGGCGCCAGTCGGTTGCACACGCCGAACACCATCGTCACGCCGGCCTGCTCGACAGCTTCGACGGCCCAGCGCGCCTCTTCGATCGTGCGCGCCAGCGGCTTCTCGCAGAAGATGTGTTTGCCGGCCTGCGCCGCGCCGATCACCAGTTGCGGGTGATGCGTCTCGCCGGTCTGGATCAGCACGCCGTGCAGGCTGGCGTCGTCGAACAGCCGGCCGGGGTCTGTTGTCGCGTACTCGCCGCCATAGGTTGCCAAAAAGGATTGCGCGCGCGCCGCGTCCACGTCGCAATAGGCCACCGTCTGCATACCGGGCACGAAGGCAGCATTGGCGCAATGTAGCCTGCCCATTCCGCCACAGCCGATCACGCCGAAGCGCAGAGGCGCCGGTGTGTCATTCATCGAATGCTCTCCGGGTTCGTTGCGGCGCTGTCGCGCATGTGCTTGAAGAACGCGAACTCGCGCCTGACCAGTGGCATGAACGCATCTGCCGGCGCTTCGAACTCGCAATGCACCGACAACGGGCCGGCGTATTTGAGCCGCCGGAGTTCTGCGAATACGGCTGTCCAGTCCACCATGCCCTCGCCGGCCGGCACCCAGCGGGCTGCTGCTTTGCCATGCCCGTTGACCGCCTGCCGTTCGAGCAACACATCTTTCAGTGCCACGATGCTCAGATAGTGGTTGACCATGGCCGCGCCGACGGCGAACTCCTCGCCTTCCACTGTCATGTGGCCGGGATCGATATAGGCGCCGATGTACTGCGGATCGAAACCGATCAACAAATGCGCCAGCGACGCGCAATTCAGACCCATGCAGCGGTGCGAGTGGGTGTGATAGCAGATCTTGACGTTGTGGCGCTGGGCCAGCGTCTGCCAACCTTCAAAGGCGCGCCGGATGCGGTCCACCTCCGACCAGTAACCCTGCTTGTGGGGGTCGAAGCTGAAGTAGCCCAGTTTGAGCAGCCGAACGCCAGCCTTGTCCATCGCTCTCAACAAAGGCCCGGCGGTGGGATGGTCTGGCGTGAGCAAATCGAAATTGCCGGTGATCATGGGGATCGACAGGCCGGCCGCTGCCATGTCTCGAACTGCGTCGGGCAATGCCTCTGTCGCGTTGTCCGGGTTGATGGGATAGCCCGGCCGCACGCACAGGTCATAGCCTTCGAATCCGTATTCATGCGCGAGTTCGATTAGCTCGATGATGCTCTTGTCCCTAAAGAACTTGGAGAAGACGATGAGTTGCATGGCGTCTCCGGGGGGTGAATAAACCTCGCGGGTCAATCGGACCCGCTAGGCTGCACGGGTCTCACTTATCGGTCTTGCGCCAGGGGTCGTCGTCGATCAGCACGCAGCCGGCGCCCAGTTCCTGGCGGGGCACACCGTCGCACTCGATCTCGATGACCGTAGCCAGCGGATCGGGCGCTTGTTCCGGCAGCCCGCGCAGCAACAGCCGGTCGCCCTCCTGCTTGAACTTCACCTTTGCTCCGCCCATCAATCGCGCACCCAGCACTTTGTTGCGCAACCCGCCGATTGCCAACTCCTTGCCCGGCCAGCGATTGCAGTGGTAGTAGGCCACATTGCCTTTGCAGGTGAAGGCGCCGGTGATCATCCATTCCTGAGTCATGGGGTCGGTTGCCTCGTAGATGGCCGGCCCGTACTTCTGCATCCACTTGCCGACTTTGACCAGTTCACGCCGGCAAATCGGCGGCACGTCACCTTCGGGCGTGGGGCCGATGTTGAGCAGCAGGTTGCCCTCGCCGGCCGCCACC